>NZ_JACEGA010000001.1:1090000-1450000 GCF_014174405.1 Variimorphobacter saccharofermentans
GAAGAATTCTAATACTCTAAAGGGAGGCCAAAGGGGGGCGGGAATTTATGTAGCTAATAATTCCACATTAGTAATTACAGAAGAAAGCGGAGATGCTTCATTAGAAGCAATAGGTTCACTGGAAGCAGCCGGAATCGGTGGTAAAGAGCAAGGCTATACTGGGGGCACAATTATTATTAAAGGGGGCAAAATAACGGCAAAAGGTGGTTCGCCAGGTGCAGGGATTGGAGGCGCAAAGCGTACGAATGCAGGAACCATTAGCATCGAAGGTGGCACTATCAATGCAACAGGCGGAGACTGTTCGGCCGGAATCGGTGGTGGTGGAGTTCAGGATGAAAATGAAAATGCTAATGGTGGTAACGGAGGTAATATTACGATTTCCGGAGGAACGGTTACTGCAAATGGTGGCTTTTTTAGTGCCGGTATCGGAGGAGGATTTCGTGCCAGTGGCGGTATTATTACGATCACTGGAGGAAAGGTAACTGCGAAAGGAGGATATCAGGCAGCCGGTATTGGCGGCGGAGGGGTAGCTAATAGTAGCTATTACCCCCATATTAATCCCGATTGCGGTACTATTGAGATTAGCGGGGGAGTAATCGTTGCAGAAAGTAGTAGTTATGGAGCTGGAATCGGTACGGGGATAGGCGGAAGTAGTACGGGAAGTATAAGCATTAGTGGGGACAGTGATGTAAAAGCTATCGGTGGAACCGGAGGTGCCGGTATAGGCGGCGCATATGGTGTAAACGGACCTCAGATAACCATTAGTGATAATTGTAAGGTTACGGCAGAAGGTAGTTTAGCAGCCGGAATAGGTGGAGGATATAATGGCAGTAATACCAGCATAATCATTAATGGTGGCGTTGTAAATGCAACATGTAATGATACAGGCGTTGGCATCGGAGGAGGGAAAAACGGTAGCGGTGGAAGTATCATTATTAATGGTGGAACTGTAACTGCTAAAGGTAGAGGACAATATGGAATCGGAGATGGGAATAATGGCTCCGGAGGAAGTGTGATGATTAGTGCAGGTTCCGTGAATGCATCCATTAACGTTACCCCTACAAGTGATGGTACGAATCCGGTATATCAAGCGGTTCTGCCATTAAATATACCATCCAAAATATCCTCAAAAAAAATAAAATATCATATTGACGATGGTCCGGATATATCAGGAGTAATGACGGACGGAGATGGTAAGCTATATTTTTGGTTGAATAATGGAGCTCATACGATAGATGTCTTTGATATTGATTATGTTACCTATCAATATTCTTCTAAGGTAGACATTAATTCGTCGAATATAGAAGCAACACCGTTTAATCTTAAGGTTAAAAATGCCACGGAGGAAGTATTCTGTAATTCCTGGACTTTGGCATGTAATGCTGTTAAAGCTAACGGAACCATCGCACTTCTTAGTAATGTTCATGTTACGGAAGATAGTGAGTTTCCAACAGTAGCGTGTGTGATTGATGGAGGAGCAAATAATTATTCTCTTACTTTAGATAGCAATATGCAATATCCGAGTACAGCCGCGGTTCTGCAAAATCTTTCGTTGACAATCAATGGTACATTAACAGTTGGTGACAGTTATCTGGCATTAGAAGGAGGAAAGCTGTCGGGACAGGGCACAATTGTTTTTTTAACTAAGAACACAGGCTCCACCGGCTACCCTGGATTGCTGGTACTTAATAAATATGCTCAGATTCAGAATAATGCAGAGCTTAAGCTGCAGATAGAATTTGCTCCGCAGGCAGAGGATATCATAATTACGAATGCTTCCAGCAATTCGGTATTAGCGAATATAGATCGAATTACGCTTGGTAGTGGTTTTGATGTATTTACCTTAGAAGGAAGAGCTGGAACATATAGTGATGAGGGCTTAACGAAAAACTGCTATCAGTATGTACTAAAAAAGGCAGTACGTACCATTAGTATGACTGATTATACAACCAGCTACACAGGCAGCGGTATAGGATATGGTCTTATGCCTGTCATCACACCGTATTTAGGATTGGGAGAAGAAATTTGCTACACCTATTATGTGACAGAAGAGGACAGAGCAAAGTCTGAGAATGCAATTACCCCGGTTTATCCCGGCACTTATTATGTGAGAGCAAGTACAGAAGAAAGTGATCGCTGCCTATCGGCTTACCAGGATGCATGTATGACTATAACGAAGGCAGCGGCACCATTACCACCGCTTCCTACGGCTTCTTCCGTTGGAACTAATGAAATTGTATTAACTGAGATTACAAATGCAAGGTACAAAATAGATGGAGGGGATTGGCAGGATAGTAATGTATTCTCGGATTTACTGCATGGACAAGCATATACCTTTTACGTTATGACAGTAGAAACAGAGACGGCATTTGCTTCCGATCCAAGCTCGGCAGTGATCTATACAAGGCCTTTGGCTCCGGAAGCTTCCGTGGCCGGAATTGATTTTCACAATGAAACAATCAGCTTTGATGCTGCCTATGAAATGAATACGACACAGCTCTTTGACGGAACGACAATTACCAATCATATGTCCATCACAGATTATATTGGACAGACTGTGTATATTCGACAAAAGGCAGTGGATGGCGCAACCCTGGAAAGTGATGCAATTGCAATTGTGATACCGGATAGACCAGCCGCTCCGGTAATAAGTGGAATTGAGTTCACCTACGATAAGGCAGAAGGTTTGGCAACTGCGACAGTCCATGTATCAGGAGCTATGGGTGAGCTTCAGTATTGCATCAATGATGGCACCTGGCAGAGCTCGAATATATTCTCAGGGTTGGATGTAAATACGAATTATTCCTTTTCCGCATACTATCTGCCAACCGATTCAGCATTTCGCTCGAAGATAGCGACGCTTTCTAAAGCGTATTCTGTAGCTAAGATCAATAGTGTAAATGCTACCAATGGAGAGATTCAAATAGTACTGGATCGAATTCCTACACAAGCCGTAGTAGAAGGTGATTTTGAGGCCTTAATTAGTGTAAATGGGGAAGCACCAAGAAAGATTAACTTGACCGACTTTAGCTGGCATGAGGAGAGCAGGACCATAGCCTTCTACTTTAAACCAATTATTAAGAAATCCTTCGATCAAAATGTAGTGATTTCTGTTAGCTATCATGGGAAGCCCGCCGTCCATGCAGATGCTTTTATACTGGATCAGATAAGGCCCAGTGGAGTAACCCTAGATAGAAAGACACTCCTTATGTCGGTGAGCGGTTCAGCTATTAAGCTGAATGCCACAGTGGTTCCAGCGGATGCAGGGAATAAAGAGGTATCCTGGACTTCCAGTAATGATGAAGTGGTATCGGTTGACAATGGTATGGTTATTCCGGTAGCCACAGGATCAGCGATTATTATCGTGAGAACAGTTGATGGGGGTTATGAAGATTCTTGTGAGGTCACTGTAGTGGAGGATTCACAGATTGCGAATATCAGTAACATTACAGTGAGTAACGGAACAATTGATATTATCCTTGATAAAGTTCCGGTATTGACACCGGATATGGATACGATTAAAGCATTTATAAGTGTAGATAATTCAGTGGAAGAGAGACTTGATCTAAATAATCTACAGTGGGATGAGGCTAAGAGGTCGATTACTATTCATTTTGATCCTTTGATGCCAAAGGAGGAAGATCAGGAGGTAAGAATCACCGTAAGCTATAATGTTATCTCCAATGTATCGTCTGCCTATGTAATACCGGGAACATATATTAAGGTAACCGGTGTATCACTGAATCAAGAGTCCATTTCCCTACCTGTCAATGGATCCGGAGTTACCTTAGTAGCCAGTGTTTATCCCGATTATGCAACGAACCCGAGTGTGATATGGCAATCAAGCAATCCTCGTATAGCCTCTGTTGAAGATGGTATCGTAACACCTCATAGTGCAGGCACAGTTACCATTACGGTAACGACCGTTGATGGACAGTATTCGGCAGGCTGTATTGTACGGATATATCGGAATGATGATCCGTCTGGATCAAATACGGACACAGATAATGAGAAACAACAAGATGCTTCATCACCTGTATCCTCGGAAGGGGAAGCTGGTACTGATGCTAATAACATAATTAATGTTGTTATTTCGAATGATAAGAAAGAAGGAACGGAAGAAGCTCCCAAATTGGTGTTACCTGCAGAAGCAATACTGAAAGCAATAGACACAGGCAAAAAGATATCCATTACAGTCGAAGATAAAGACGAAGCTCATCCTTATTCATGGACTTTTGATACAAAGCAGATGAAGAATGTGGCTGAGTTAGCTGAGGTGAATCTAGAAATCAAGCGGAGCAATGGTTACGATGCACCGGAATTGGACAAAATACTAGGTTCAGAATGGGATAATTTCGTCGTATTCCGATTTGCTCATAAAGGCCAGCTCCCTGCAACCGCCAGTGTACGTATCTATGTTGGAGATCATCAGGGCTTTACGGCAGGTAAGAAGATTTATCTGTATCATATCAATGAAGCAACAGGTAAACTAGAAACACTGCCATTTAGCTCGGATTATGTGATTGATGAGAAGGGTTATATCACCATAAATATCGTACATTGCTCTGATTATATTGCCTTTCTTAAGAAACCCAAGGACACGGTAAGCTTAAGAAATCAGATAAAGGTAAGCCCGACGAAAGCAACACTATCCGTAAAGAATAAGAAGAAAAACTATACGGATATCGTAATTAAGCTTCCCTATACGCTGGAAGTGGTGAAATCACTAAAGGATGAAACATCCCAGACAGCAGTGGGAGGAGTGACTGTGAAATATTCCTCCAGTAATAGCAAGGTGGTCAAGGTCAATAAAAAGGGACATATCACAGCTGTTGGAGAGGGAAAAGCAGTAATAACAACAACCATCAAGTTATATAGCGGTAAAACGAAGATAGTTAAAACAACGATAGTAGTGAAATAATTCAAATAAAGGGATTGTTGATACTTAATGCAACAATCCCTTTATTTTTTTGATCCAACGAGAAAAAACTGTGCTTGTGACTGTACTTAAGTACAGTGACAAAACAGGGTTTGCTATGATATAGTTTTAATAGATAGAAAAATGATATGATGGGATTATTACGAAAGGAGGAAGCGAATGAGTAAGCAAATGAGAAAACTTTTCGGCTTAAGTCTGATTGTTCTTGCTGTGATAATTCTTGGTGTGATGGATAAGAATACTGTAAATGCAGCAGATATAACATACAATATTAATGAAGGCAGTGTCACTATTTCAAGTAATGGGAATTATATCATAGAAGGTAACGGTACGGTTACTCAGAATAATATTATAATCAATGATGGTCTTAACGCAGTTAATATCACCTTGAGTAATGTTAATATTGATCGATCAGCTACTAGGGATGGAGCCATTATTATCGGATCCGGATCGAAGCTTAATCTGACCTTGATGAATTCTAATAATCTTAAGGGCGGCTCATGGGGAGCAGGAATCTATGTACATGATTATGGAACATTAGTTATAACGGAAGAAAGCGGAGATGCATCCTTAACAGCGACAGGTGGAAATTACGGTGCTGGTATTGGTGGTACTCAAGGATATGATACCGGAGGTACCATTATTATTAAAGGGGGTACAATAACGGCAAAGGGTGGTCCGTCAGGAGCCGGTATTGGTGGTGGAAGAATTGGAAATGCCGGAACCATAAGAATCGAAGGTGGTATTATCCAGGCCACCGGTGGTGGCTGTTCAGCCGGTATTGGTGGCGGCGGAGTATCAATGGTAGGCGAAAGCTCTAATGGTGGTAACGGTGGTAGTATTACGATTACCGGAGGAACGGTTACTGCAATAGGAGGCCCTTATAGTGCCGGTATTGGTGGAGGATATCGTGCAAGTGGTGGTAATACAACGATTAGTGGAGGAACGGTTACTGCTAAAGGAGGGACGTATTCTGCCGGTATCGGTAGCGGTGGTATACTGAATAGTAGTACTAAACTTACTTGCGGCACCATCATGATTAGCGGTGGATTAGTCGTTGCTGAAGGTGGTTCTCAAGGACCGGGAATTGGTACTGGGATAGGTGGAGATAGTACGGGAAGTATAAGCATCTATGGGAACAGTGATGTAAAAGCTACCGGTGCGATGGGAGGCGCTGGTATAGGCAGTGCAAGTGATGTAGATAGTCCCCGGATAACCATTGGTGATAATTGTAAGGTAACTGCAATCGGCAGCAATGGTTCAACCGGAATAGGCGGAGGAGAAAATGGCAATGGTACCAGTATCACGATTAATGGTGGTATCGTAAATGCTACAGGTGGATATGACAAAGGCGTTGGTATTGGAGGAGGAAAAAACGGCAGGGGTGGAAATATCATTATTAATGGTGGAACTGTAACGGCTAAGGGTGGAACCTATTACTCTCCTACATATGAAACTTTGAATTATTATGGAATTGGAGATGGGTATAATGGATCAGGAGGTAGCGTTATTATCAGTGCGGGTTCAGTGAATGCATCTGTGAGCGGTACGCCAACTAATGATGGTACTAGTCCGGTATATCAAACGGTACTGTCATTAAATGTTCCATCCAAAATATCCTCATCCCTAATAAATTATCATATTGATGATGGTCCGGATGTATCCGGAGTAATGACGGACGGAAATGGTAAGCTTTATTTTTGGTTGAATAACGGAGCTCATACGATAGACATCTTTGATATTGAAAATGTTACCTATCAATATACAGCTAAGGCTGATATTAATTCATCGGATATCGTAGTAACACCGTTTAATCTGAAGGTTACAAATGACACGGAGGAAGTATTCTATAATTCTTGGACTTTGGCATGTGATGCGGTTAAAACTAACGGAACCATCACTCTCTTTGGTAATGTTCAGTTAACAGAAGATTGTGAGTTTCCGACAGTAGAATGTGTGATTGATGGTGGAGCAAATATATATTCGCTTACATTAGATAACAGTATGCAATATCCGAGTACAGCCTCGGTGCTTAAAAACCTTTCTCTGACAATTAATGGCACATTAACAATTGGTGACAGATATCTGGCTCTTGAAGGAGGAAAGCTGTCGGGACAGGGCACGATTGTATTTTCGGCTAGGAACACCGGCTCCGCCGGTTATCCCGGATTGCTGGTACTGAATAAGAATGCTCAGATTCAGAGCAATGCAGGGCTTACGCTGCAGATAGAATTTACTCCTCAGGCAGAGGATATCATAATTACGAATGCTTCCGGCAATACAGCATTATCTAATATAAATAAAATTACACTAGGCAGTGGCTTTGATGTATTTACCTTAGATGGAAGAACAGGAACATACATCGACGCAAGTGAATCTAAAAATTGCTATCAGTATGTATTAAAGAAGGCAGCACGAACCATCAGTATGACTGATTATACAACCAGTTATACTGGAAGCGGTATTGGGTATGGTCTTGCTCCGGTAATTACACCGGATCTGGAATCGGGAGAAGAGATTCAATATGCTTATTATACGACGGAAGAGGATAGAGAAAATTATGAGAATGCGATTACCCCGATTTATCCCGGCACTTATTATGTGAGAGCAAGTATAGAAGAAAGCGATCGGTACCTATCAGCCACCCAGGATGCACGTCTGATTATAACGAAGGCAGTGGCACCACTACCACCGTTACCTACGGCATCTTACATAGGAACAACCGAAATCGTATTAACTGAGATAACAAATGCAAGGTACAAAATAGAGGGAGGGGATTGGCAGGAGAGTAATGTATTCTCGGATTTACTGCCTGGACAAGCCTATACCTTTTACGTTATGACGAAAGAGACAGAGACGGAATTTGCTTCAGATCCAAACTCGGCAGTGATCTATACAAGACCATTGGCTCCGGAAGCTTCCGTGGTTATATTTGATTTTCACAATGAGACGATCAGCTTCGATGATGCTTATGAAATGAATACGACACAACTCTTTGATGGAACGACAATCACTAATCATATGTCCATCATAGATTATATTGGACAGACAGTGTACATTCGGCAAAAAGCAGTGGATGGTGCTACTTTGGAAAGTGATGCCATTGCAATTACGATACCGGATAGATCAGACGCGCCGGATATCAGTAGAATTGTATTTACTTACGATGAGACAGTAGGTTTGGCGACTGCGACAGTTCATGTTGACGAAGCTATGGGTGAACTTCAGTATTGTATCAACGATGGTTCATGGCAGAGCTCGAATATATTCTTAGGGCTTGATGTAAATACGGATTATGCATTTACGGTATCCTATCAGCCAACGGAATCAGCATTCCGTTCGAAGACAGCGACGCTTACGAGAGAGTACTCTTTGGCAAAGATTAATAGTGTAAGTGCTACCAATGGAGAGATTCAAGTAGTACTTGATCGGGTTCCTACACAGACAGTAGTAGACGCGGATTTTGAAGCCTTTATCAGTGTAGATGGGGAAGCGTCCAGAAGAATTACACTGACTGATTTCAACTGGTGGGAAGAGAGTAAGATCATATCCTTCCGCTACAATCCAGTTATCAAGAAATCCTTTGATCAAAGTGTAGTAGTATCCGCTAGCTATCGTGGGAATCCGGTTGTGAATGCGGACGCATTCATCGTGGATCAGATAAGGCCCAGTGGAGTAACCCTGGATAGAAAGACGCTCCTTATGTCGGTGAGCGGTTCTGCTATTAAGTTGAATGCCACAGTAGTTCCCGTGGATGCAGGCAATAAAGAGGTATCCTGGACTTCCAGTAATGATGAAGTGGTATCGGTTGACAATGGTATGGTTCTTCCAGTAACCACAGGATCCGCGATTGTCATCGCGAGAACAGTGGATGGCGGATATGAAGACTATTGTGAGGTTACAGTGATAGAGTATTCTCAGATCGCGAATATCAGCAGTATTACAGTGAGAAATGGTACAATCGATATTATTCTTGATAAGGTTCCGGTATTGGCACCGGATATGGAGTCGATTCAGGCATTTATCAGTGTAGATCGTTCAGCGGAAGAGATGCTTGCCCTTAATAATTTCAGGTGGGATGAGGCTATGAGGACGATTACTGTTTCTTTTGATCCTCTGATGCAAAAGGAAGAAGATCAGGAGGTAAGAATTGTCGTAAGCTATAATGACATCTCCACTGTATCGTCTGCCTATACAATACCGGGAACCATCATTAGGGTTACGGGTGTTTCATTGAATCAAGAGAACGTTTCCCTACCGTTCAATGGATCCAAGGTTACCTTAGTAGCTAGTGTTTACCCCGATAATGCAACGAATCCAGGCGTGATATGGAATTCAAGCAATCCACTTGTTGCCTCTGTTGAAGATGGCATCGTAACACTTCATAGGACAGGAACAGTTACCATTACAGTAACGACCGTTGATGGACAGTATTCAGCAGATTGCATCGTGCGTATCGATCGGAATGAAAGCTCATCTGGATCAAATTCGGATACAGGTAATGGTACTAATAATGGTTCAGGTAACACTTCCAATGAAAATAAGCAACAGGATAACTCATCATTGGCATCTACAGAAGAGGAACAGGATGCGGATGTTAATAATATAATGAATGTTGTTATTTCGAAGGATAAGAAAGAAGGAACAGAAGAGACTACTAAATTGGTATTGCCTACAGAGGCAATACAGAAAGCAATAGAAACTGGTAAAAAGATATCGATTACTGTTGAAGATAAAGAAGAACCTTATCCCTATTCATGGACCTTTGATACGAAGCAGATGAAGAATGTAGATGAACTGGCAGAGATTAATCTTGAAATCAAGCGAAGTAATGGAAACGATGATCCGGAATTAGATGAAGTGCTTGGTTCAGATAAGGATAACTATGTCGTATTCCGATTTGCTCATGAGGGAAGGCTTCCTGCGTCTGCCAGTGTACGTATCTATGTAGGAGACCAAGAGGGCTTTACAGTTGGTAAGAAGATTTATCTGTATCATATCAATCAAGAGACAGGTAAACTAGAAACATTGCCATTTAGCTCCGATTATGTGATTGATGAGAAGGGTTATATCACAATCGATATCGTACATTGTTCTGACTATGTTGTATTTCTTGAGGAACCAAAGGACATAGTAAGCTTAAGAAATCAGATAAAGGTAAGTCCGACGAAAGCAACACTATTCGTAAAGAATAAGAAGAAAAATTCCGCGGATATCGTAATTAAGCTTCCCTATACGCTGGAAGTGGTGAAATCACTAAAGGATGCAACCTCTCAGACAGCAGTGGGAGGACTGACTGTGAAATATTCCTCCAGTAATAGCAAGGTGGTCAAGGTCAATAAATATGGACATATCACAGCTGTTGGAGAAGGAAAAGCAGTTATAACCACAACCATCAAGTTATATAGTGGAAAAACAAAGATCGTAAAAACAACGATAATAGTGAAATAAGATAATATGAAAGGGGATGTTTCATAATACATTCGCGAGGACAATTACTTACCTCACACACAGACGAAAGGGCATATTACTGATTTTATATGTCACAATCGAACATAGAAGTTCGCTTGAGGCCATATAATAAACAGCAATATGTTCTTCCGACAGTGCATTATGGTAAGTAATTATCCCTGCTGATACATTATGAAACATCTCCTTTTATATATACAAAAAAATACATGAGAAATTATGGCTAAGGTTACTTATATTATTAAAGTGACGGGTTATCATGTCTATTTTATAATAAGAAATTCATAGGATTATATAAAATAGCATTCCAGACAGTCTCTATTCAAAGGCAAGTATTTCACGAGTTATCATCCGATTCATCTTTCGGCAAGGCATAATACTTGCGATGCAGGAAGAGAGGATGGATAGAAATAACCATAATAGGAGACCAAGGATACTTATTCTATATTTCATAGGGGTAGTGAAGAGCAGATTCCCAAGCAACGAATTCGCAATCAAGGTTAGTGGTTGGGAGAGTATCACAGCAAATATCCATGCAACGATACCCAGAATTAAGCCCTCCATAACAATTGTCATATTTAGCTGGCGGTTAGTGGCTCCAACGGAGCGCATGATGCCGAATTCCTTCGCTCGTTCCAGCACATTTAAATTAAGTGTACCGGATTGTCCGATGGTTCCGACGATGGAAAGCATAATTGCCAGGAACATGAGGAGTGCAACGATTATAGTAATAGGAGTCTGGAAATTTTCCAGCAAATCGGCACCGGGCATTGTTTCCATTATAGTAATGCCTTCCTGGCTTAATATCTCCTCGATTTTAGTAATCACTTCTTGCTGGTATGCTTCAGTTTGCTCGTTAGTCGAGATGCAGATTTCTGTTACTTGATCCTCACCTTGCAATAAGCTGTTCAGGTAGCTATAATTCACCAAAAGAATCGGATCTGTAGGCTGACCGGCCATATTCATGATACCAACTACATGGAAGTCACAGTCATTATTGTTGATCTTTAGAGTGATTACATCACCGACGGTTAAGTGCGGATAGTATTTGATTAAATGATTGGTAATCACCACTGCATTGGCATCGTCTGCTTTGATCTGTCTTCCGTCGATCAATTTTTCATTCACAACCGTCCAGTTAAATATCTTTGAGTCGGGCTTTGGACCCATCAGTTTAACCTTTTTCGAGCTTTTTCCATTACTCTCAAGGAACCTGCCTACGGTAAAAGAGCAGCCTTCAACATATTTTACTCCCTCTACGTTTTTAACGATTTCCTCTATTTGTTGAGCATTTTCATAAGAATTTAATATAATTGCTCCGTCAATAATGTAATATTCTTTGAGTTCTTCCACACCATTTTTAAAGCCAAAATCAAGATTCATGACAGTAAGCATGATGGATCCGGAGAGTGCCAAGGTTGCTATGGTCAAAGCAACCCGAACCCGATTACGTAGGTTATTACGTAAAGAAATCCGTATGAGAGAGGGTATATGGTTAAACTGTTGTAGCCGCTTGTGCCGAATAATTCCCGGCATCTCTGAAGAGCTTATCCCTTGATTATAAAGTGCATGGTAAATTGACTGTTTGGAGCTTTTCATAATCGGTATAATCGAAGCTATCAGGGGAATGAATATGGCACTAGCGATGAGCGATAATAAGAGCTGTGGCGGAATTCGAAAGCCGGATAAGCTCATATTGAACATATAAGCAAGCAGCTTCGATACCTGGTACCCAACGAAAGCGGATACAGGTAGGGAGAGTAGCAAAGCAATTAACCCAAGAATAAGAATAAAGGATGTGTACATAAACACAAGCTGATTGGTTTGTCCGCCGATGGCTTTCATTATTCCGATGTATTTGGTTTGTTGTAGCATAATATTATTAATATTATTAATGATAAGAGCAACTCCAAGCAATACGGATATGCTTCCTAAGAGAACCAGGATAATCGTGACTGCTTCCAGAATCTCGCTGGCATAGAAATCCTGTGGATTAGGAACATCAATTTCCTCTATCTCAAGCCCATTCGCTTCCATGAAATCTGCAACTCGCCTTGCAACGGTCAAGTTATATTCCTTATTACTGTTATCTCCTTCTACTATAAGATTAATTTCCTTAAAACGTCCATCACCGGTCAATGTTTCGAAGGTATCCTGATTGACAAAGGAAATAACATCCCCTTCCAGCATATAAGGCTCCGTTGTAGCGTCATACACAGTGTCTTTGATAAGAAAGTCATAGTTCTGTCCTTTGTATTGAACGTTAATCATATCTCCGGGCACTTTTTTAATATCCTTCATTGCGGCCCTATCAATGAACACCTCATTCGCCTTTAATTCAGGTAATACGTCCGAATCATCCCCTTTTTTTAACTTATGAATGCGATTGGTGCCATCGAAGGCAATGAAATCCGCATTCAAAGTTCCATCATCCAGTATAAGTCGTACTGTAATTCGATTGGTTCCTGTTGCTGCCTTAACTCCATCAATCTTTGCTATTTCCTTCAGTAAAGAATTATCAAATCCACTACTACATTTAATGGATGCATCCTTTGGAATAGCTTGTCGGTACACCTTATAAACATCGGGTACGAAGATGGTATTGATCATGACTACAACACCCACGGAAAGCATTCCAACAAACATGGTTAAGATGATTAATATTGATTTTGATTTGTTTCTGAGCAGATCCCTTAGTACCTTTCTCAATCTGGTATCCATGCTATCGTCCCTCCTTATTATGATATAAGTCTGCCGTCAGACATGTGAAAGCAAGTGGAAAACTCGCTCTTCAGGCTGTTATCGTGAGTAACAATAATTACGGTCTTTCCTTCTTCTGCTTGCTGCTTAAATATATCGAAAATGACGGAAGAGGTAACCGAGTCAAGATTTCCTGTGGGTTCGTCTGCTACAATAATATCCGGATTGTTCGCTAAGGCTCTGGCGATTGCTGTACGCTGTTGTTCACCACCGGAAATAGTAGTGGGATACTTATGAGCATGACTTTCGATTTGCAGCTTTTTCAGCAAATCCATTGCCCGATCCTTCCTCTCAGCCTTGGCATACTTCTTACACAAATCCATGGGCATAATGACATTTTCCAGGACGGTTAGCATGGGAAGTAGCTGAAAGAATTGAAAAACGATCCCGACGTTGTTACCTCTGTATAAGGCCATTTCAGATTCATTTAATAGATGAATGGATTGACCTTTGACCCAGATTTCTCCTTCGCTAGGTCTGTCGATTCCGGTTATCATATTCATAAGTGTACTTTTACCACTGCCGGATTTACCGAAGATACCAACTAAATCACCTTTGAAGACATCAAAGTGAATATTTTTTAGTATTGGTAGAGCATCGGTACCGACTTTAATTGATTTACTTACATCCTTTAAACTAATTAGATTTTTCATACATTCCTCCAGTTCACTTTTATTAGGGATGATTTGTCAAGCCAGAGTGGCTTGATGAAAGCTAGAATATGATAAAAACCAGAAGATTTGTATTGGATTTTCATATTATTTTTGAAAAAGTGAAGTAGTATTTTCATACAGATATGATAAATAGTATAAATTAATACAAAAATAAGACTGTTGCTAGATAGGCTGGCAGGGATTATAACTTGCCAGAACATCTTACAACAATCTCTTGGAAAGAATTCCTTATACGGTGATTAATGGGGTTATTAATTATAAAGCTATAGATCGGTTTTGTTAATTATATTGTATAGCTCATATCTGGAGTTGATGCCTGCTTTCTTATAAATACTGGTAACATGAGCCCTTACGGTGGAGATGGAGATAATCAATTCATCCGCAATCTTCTGATAGCTGTATCCCTTAAGGAGTAGCTTTGCTACCTCTAGCTCACGTTCGGTAATACCAATTCGAGCTCTGAGCTCATCGGTGATATCATATCGTTCGCTTTGCATCGCTTCGTGGTAATTGAAGAAGGAATACAAAGAAAAAATACTAATCAGTATAAAGAAGAGGGGAGTAAATATCAATAGCCGAAAGCCTCTTGAGGAAAGGAACTCATCAATAATAAAGCCTGGAACAGATAACAGTATAATAAAAAAGGTCGTTCTCAGAATCTTATACAGCTTAAGGTTTTCAATGTTTTTTCGATAGCGACAATAAATAAATATATTAAAAATGGCGACCACAATAAAAAACAGCTCGTCATCAACCAGGCCTAGATAGGGTGATAGATACGCTCTGTGAACACCCGAGTCTCTTAGAATACAGAAACACCAAATGATGATCGTGAAAAGTAATAGTATTTTACGCGCCTTCCCTGTAAAAGGAACGAGATGTATTTTACATATTAAGAAAGTGAGGATCAGCATGGAAGTAAAGATTCCGAAAAACTGAGCTGCAGTAATAATTAAAATCAAGGTATTGTTAGAGTGTGTTGTCATTCGAACCAGAAAGGCTAGTATTGTGGTGGCCAAAATGAATAAGCAAAACAAACCATAACAAATAAGAAAGGTTTTAATTATCTCGTTTTTATTTTGTCTATGTATCGTAAAGTAACAGCCCAGGCAAAATATGCCGAGAGCCAATGCAATAAAATAATAGAGCAATAACAGATTTTCCATAATATTATCTCCTGAAATATCATAACAATCATAACGATAACATACATTCGTAGTTATTGTTTCATAATATCATAGATGTTAAAATAAATATACTAAAAATCCAATTTTTACAAATTACAGCTTCAGCCACAAAGCGGGACGGATACCACCTAAACACTTGCCATCACTGATGTTACCTTTTAGTATATTGTTGCCCTGAATACCAATATTACCGTCACCATGTATGTACACAGCTTTAACACCGACTCGGCCGGGTGTTCGAATCCACCACCAGGTACTCCATTCGACACCCTCTAGTCTGGCGATCCGTTTACTGTTATTCTCATCCTTTCGTTCAAACCAATATCTTTGTTTCTTTTTCGGATTATAGAGCTTTGAACTACTATCACCGAAGTATTTGCACGTAACTTCCTCAAGACTTAATAAAAATATGCAGTCCCTGGTATCTTCCCCGCCTTTTGTACCATACCAGTGATTATCGGGATTCTTATTTGTCACCGGTACGATCCTAGATTTATCAGCTGTAGTGAATTTGTCATAGAATTCACCGTTTAGATATTTTCTTAAGGAGCAGTCAGCCCAGGTGATATCTTTATACGCGTCATGGTAACGACCTTGTTCAATGATGTATTCGGTTATAATTAAAGCAGTATTGTTTTGAATATCAAGCACTCGCCATTCGTAACTACCAAATTCTATTTTATCTCCGACCTGCATAGGTGCCTCCCCGTACATTATTTATAATCATCTTTTAGCTTGATAGGAAAATATCTTTGCATTTGCTTATAGCCAAGTCCCTTTTCTATGTCTTTATAAGCTATATCCCTTCCATCTTCATATAAATATGGCATATTAAACATAACATTATTGCTTATGTCAAATTCAAAATTGGTATTCTCAATCCATCGACGAACCTTTTCCTCTACCTTTTGTATGCTCTCATCATCTTCGTCAATACTTACCGCCATTGCAAATAGGCCTCCCGGAAAATCAATTAATTTTAAAGGACTAACATCGGCATCGGTAACATCATCATTGACAGCACATATCCATTCCGCATTTTCATCCCTGTACAGTAGAAAATCAAAGCAATCAAAGATGATGTTCTTATATAAATGACATTTCTGCCACAATTGGTTCATATAACCGCCTTCCTTGAACATATCATCCCAAGACTGAATTCCGGTGGTTACTGCTTTGAAGCCTGGTATCCTGACTACCATAATATCAGGAATTTTCTTATCTAGTTTTTCTGTAATTTCAAGCATGCGGTTTATATTGGAGGGCTTGCCGATATAGTCAACGCTTATCAACTGCGTTTCTATTTCCTTAGCTTTGTCATACAGTTGTTTTATGTCGGAGTTATTTGCAAAGTCTATACGCTCTATTTCATGAATAAAGTCAAGAACAATACCTTTCAATTCATGCAGGAGAGCAACCTCATCGTCTATGTTTTGAACCTTCTTTTCCAACACCTCCAGTACTATGTTGGAACTGGAGGTACTAAAAATACGCTGAATGTCCTTAATGCTTATGTTCAGTTTACGTAAAATAAGTATTTGCTCAAGCCGCCGAACCGCATTCTCATCATACATTCGGTATGCATAGTCATCACTTCGGGTGCTGCTGATCAGCCCCATATCCTCGTAATAACGTAGTGTACGGGCTGTAATGCTGTACTTACTTGACACATCTTTGATTTTGATTAGATTGTTCATATGCTCGACCTCTCTTCTGATTTCTTTTAATGAGCTCAGTATAATGGCTTCCCCAAAGGAAGAGTCAAGAAGTAATAATGATTTTCTTTAGAGAATTTTCCAGCCCTGATTATGTACTAAAAGAATGTTATAACACTAAGTATAAACTGTATGATTGATATGGGAGTCATTACATACTTTTCTTTTTTACTTTTTGTAAGAAAACCATTTCCGATAATCGCATATGCGAGAAATAACGTATTTAATATAATGATTACATTTAAAACATTAGGATTTAAACCGATTGATATTACATTTCCTCTTTGTAAATAGGAAAGACCAATAAAAGTAAAAATCAAAGTATATGCACTGCTAATTGAACGCATTTTCTTTGGTAATACCCTGTGTTGTCCACCAAGCGCATATTCCCCAAATGGTGCTCCGAGTGTGAGTGAGAGCTGTAATAAAGCCATTCCAAAGGTAATTATTGCACATAGAATGGATGTTATATTGTGCATCATATTTTCTTCCTCCGTTTATTTGTAAGTATCGTCTATTACGTAAGTATATAAATATTGATTCCTTATCGAGATGATAATCTGATTTCTTGGCTAACGCAATGAAAATTCGGATTGTTTATCGCTCTGTTTGCTCAGTCATTAATCCCCAACGGAAACCAAATTTATCAATAAATACAACTTCACAGGAACTGTAGGTGGTACTATGTATTGGATAAATAGTAGTGCTACCATCCTTTAAGATCTTATATGCTTTTTTTACCTCATCACTTGTATCAAAAGTAACTGTGAGAGACAAGGAAGTGCTTTTTACTAAATCAACATCCATATTATCACACATCATGATTCGCTGATTATCGATCATAAGCTCCGCATGATAAATCAACTTTGCCTTTTCTGCATCCAATTCTTTATCCCAATCTCTTTTATCCGCATCCGAATATCTTAATAAACAGTTCAATTTGGCATTAAAGGCTTTTTGGTACAGATTAATTGCTTCCTCACAACGACCATTGAAATTAAAATTAGGGGTAATTAGTATCATTTTTTCCTCCATCATAGTATTTTGCTTGATTAATGAGATACGACTATTACATAAAAAATCGAAAAAAGTATATATGCTTATTATATCTATATATTGGATTCATTTCAAATAAATTAAGCAGGCAACAACATATATTAGCTATTACCTGCTGTCTGTTAGTCTACATTAGCTTTCGTATATTGCAGCGATATCATGTGTTCTACGCTTCATCTCTTTGCGGATATGTAACGGCTCTAAACACTCACATTTATCCCCAAAACCGAACAGAATATTGTAGTAGTAATCGTTCTCTATAAAAGGAAAACTAACTATGTAATGCTCATCCCCGTCTGGCAAAAAGTATTCATAAGTGCAATAATCAAGAACCCTGTCCATAACAGATTTATGAATACGAATTTTGATATATGTTTGTATAGTTGTCATGATATCAGTAATGTCTAACTGTGGTTTTTCATAACCTCGTGGTATAAAAATTTCCTCTTGCATATGTAGGTTTGATGTACGGGATAGTTTAAATAAGCGAAAATCATTTCTTTTTCGGCAATACCCTTGCCAATACCAATGACTACTTTTCAATACAAGCTGATATGGCTCGGCTGTTCGTTCGGTTTTATTTCCATAGCGGTCTATATATTCAAAGGAAAGGAGCTTGTTTTCCTGTATAGCTGTTTTGATAATTTCCAGATATGGCTGTATGTTCTTGTTGCCCATCCACGGACTTAAATCTATATGTATTTGATTAGTTTTGAATTCAATGTCTTTCGCTCTGTTAGCGGGAATAAAACTCCTGACTTTCGCTAGTGCATTGACCAGTTCATTACCTCGTATCATATTGGATAGACTGGAAAGTCCCATGAAGATAGCAGTAAGATCAGAATTCGAAAAGACATTTTTATCAAGCTTATATTCCGGCATGATTTCAAAGCCGCCGCCTACTCCCGATGTACTGCGAACAGGAATACCAGCCATGTTGATAGCGTCAATGTCGCGATAGATGGTGCGGGGTGATACTTCGAACATATCGGCTAATTCCTGTGCACCTATACGCTTTTTATCAAGGAGTATCATAATAATACTAACAAGCCTATCAACTTTCATCGGATAACCGCCTTCCAAAATTTTTTTCATTCATTATAGATTGTTGCCATGATGCTGTCAACGATTACTAAGTATAATAAATAAAACAAATCAATTTACCTATTAGGAGGAAACACTATGCAGAAAAAAGCCTTAGTAATCATCGATATTCAAAATGACATAACAAAGAACTACAAGGATGTTATTGATAATATCAACATAGCTATTGATTGGGCAGTCAGTAATAATATTCATGTTATTTATATAAGGCATGAGAATCTATCGGCCGGCACAAGGACCTTTAAGCCCAATACATATGGAGCTGAATTGGTTTCAGACTTAAAAATTGTATCAGAAAATATTTTTACGAAATTCAAAGGGAATGCATTGAGCAGTGAAGAATTTGCAGACTATATTAGTAAAAATGAAATATGTGATTTCTACATAGCAGGAGCAGATGCGGTAGCTTGTGTTAAATCAACCTGTTACAATTTACGTAAAGCAGATTATAGTGTTAGTGTCCTGTCAGATTGTATCACTAGCTATGATAAAAGTAAAATTGAAGAAATGCTTCAATATTATGAAAGTAAAGGTAGTAAAATCATTTGCTTGAAAGATCTATTATCTTAGATACTTACAGTATGAACCATAATATGAACGGGATAGAGCGGTGGATGTATTTTTCCACCGCTTTACCTTTACCTTATGTACCCATTTCCTCGTGCTTCCCATGCATGGACATAATTAATCACCACTTAAATCTTTAATAAAATAACAGTACTCATCGGTATGATTAGGATCATAATTCAATGGAATATACATTATCATATAAATCTTTATATTTATACTCGCCAATCTTTATCAGGCTGCTATTATGTTCAATTGCTGTGCGTTCAAAGAAACGATAGCTTGCCACATTATCATTACATATGGTTAATTCTAACTTGTTATATCCCTTAAGCTTTGATTCCTCGATAATACGGTCAACTAACATAGAAGCGATTTTTCTACCCCGGTATTCAGCGTCTATTACTATTTGCCATATGAAATAACATCTTTTATCGATGGAGGGGAGAGCGCATATAAAACCAATAACCTTATTCTTTTCTAAAACAACATAATTACTTGAAGGAAAATACTCCTCCATCATCCAATATACATAGTTATGATGGGGAACGACATACGGTTGTCCATTCGAGAGTAATTCCATTACCGCTGGTATATGATCTTTTTTCAAACTCGTAATTTCCATTTCGTTTTCTCCTTAGAAATAATTAGTCTTATATTACTTGATATCATTACTTCCATAATATATATCAATAAATGTTTAATTAATTTAAATTGCAAATAAATCCTTCCGGCTGTCTTCATTCCAAATATATTCAATATGCTTTGCGATATCTATGGCCTTCTGCTCACTAAAACGATCTTTAATAAAGCCCAATGTCATATCCATTCCAGCTGAAACACCGGATGAGGTATAGTATTTTCCATCAACAACCCATCGGGCCATTTTTACCCAATTGACATTAGGATTAATAGAGACTACCCAATCGAATGCTTTTTTATTAGAAGTGGCTTTTTTATTATCTAACAGTCCGGTCTTAGCTACTAATGCTGAGCCGGTACAGATTGATAAGCAATAACTTGATATTTCTATCGTTTCTTTTAAAGCTTGAATAAATAAACTGTCATTTACTAAAGTTCTTGTACCTTTTCCTCCTGGTATTACTAATATTCCATCCTTTGAAGTGTACTCAACTTTTTCTGTGATGATTTGAGTTCCCTGAGCACTCGCAATAACTCCACCATTTATTGAATAGTATTTTAATGTATAGTCATCAATCTTTCCTAAAATCTCAACCGGACCAAACGCATCTAATGTCTCAAAACCATCAAATAGAAATATATTTACATCCATTTAATCACCCCATTTCATTTGATAACACAATTCTTATTGTATAATTAAATACCATATTATTCCTCCCGAATTTTCCTGTCAAGAAGAACATAGCATATCATTTGTCAGATCGGCAAAATTCATGGAACTAAAATTATACAGATAGTAATTACTTATATAGTCAACCCATTTTGAATAAATTTCCTTCTCAGACATACCAAACACCTTATTATAGTCCTCAGTTCTGATTAACTCTAGTACTTTATCCCATCCAAAATTAACATTCAGATATTCAATATATGTGTGCGCCAAACTATAGCCACCTATATCAGAAAACTTAAGGGGACTTTTTGTTTGTATATCTGAAAAAGTGGGGATATCATGAGAATCCAGGTATGATTTATTATAGGGTTCACCATTTGATAAATATAATGCTAATCCTTCAGTAAGCCATAAGCTAATATGGGGGTTTATAACGCTAACATATGCATGAACTATTTCATGCAAGACAGCGGTCTTGTTATTGTTGTAATCATGAACCTTTCCAGGATTTGCAGGTGATGTTAGAATAACATTTGTTCCGATATTATCTCCGATATACCAATCAAGCCCCAATAATGGAGCAACAAAACCATATTTCTTAGTTTGCATAGTAATCTGGTTATCATATATGTATATATTGACGTCCTGTTTATTAGAAAAGCTTAATTTTTTTGCAATTTCTTCAGCATTAATATCGGCCAGCTCAAATACATCCTTCGCTGCTTCCTCCTCGGTTTCGTAATACACATTTACCCAATTACCTTTCAATTCATGCATTCCTTTTACTTTCAGATTCCAAGTAGGTATCATATTAATGATAACCATAATCACAGAAAAGACAACTATTCCTAATACAATCTTAAATAAACGTTTCCATATTTTCATTTCTATCGCTCCCATCAGATTTGATATAAGCAGTATCTGATATGAGCGCGTTTTTTAACAGTTACTACAGTAATAAACGATGCATGACTTCAGTCATGATCTCGATAAAATGGGCTGTATTGAAGGATTAAAGCAGTTCTGTCTTTCATTCCAATCTTATCATATATTATTGATACATAATTTTTTACAGTTCCATTCGATAGATAAAGCTGATTTGCAATTTGTGCATTTGTATACCCCTGAACTAATAATTCAAAGACATCTTTTTCACGTTCCGTTAATCGCTCTAATATTGAATTTAAATCATTGACATTAGTTTTTGTATGATTGATATTTTGAGTTTGCTTTTCGTTCTGAATAGCGATGTAAAATCCATTAAAGAATCTCGAGAAACGCTTATAAAGCAAATATAATAGAATAGAAGAGAATACATATTGCATGATTCTTGGTAAAGCACCATACAGCATAATGAATTTCACTCCTTGAAATGGTTCTATCCAGGGCTGAAGTAAATAAAAACATGTAAACAGATGTGACAACGTGATATTAAATATACTGATGATACCCGTATAATATATCACCTTTGCGTCTAAATAAAACGTAGCAATTATTGAGGGGATAATATAGAGAATAACACTTTGAAATGTAAATACAGCATAAGAAATACCGGTTACTATCACAACACAGGTTATGATGATATATTTTACCCAGCATTTGTTTATATGAAAGACATTAACTAATAATGTTGGTAATAGTAATGGTAAAATTGATGCCAGAATAAAACCATTAATCAAGTTACTAGATATGTCAAAAATCCCTATCCAACAGAAAAATCCGATTAATAATATAAATCCCAGCAAAATCAAAACAGACCTTGCAACAAGTTCATTGGTCTCGGCTTCATTTTTCTTATATATCTCAATCATAATCTGTCCTCTTTTTTCTATTAATATCATTATATATTGAATAATTAAATACTTGGAATAATATTACCATGTTTTTAAAAGTAGGTAAATATGGAAGAATTTATTTTTGTGAAATAAGTAGGTAATCTTAATGAAGAATAGGAACAGTGTAAAACAACAGTAAGCCATGCATACCAGCTAATGAAAGGCGGGATGCATGGCTTATTGCTTACTTTACATACTCAGAAAGCTTTGGCTTTCGTTAATTCTTAACTTAATCTATTTTGCATATACTTTTGAGTCCATGGACAATTAACTAAACATTTTAAGCAGCAAATACAGTGATAAACATCTACAATTAAATCTCTGTTCATGCCTTGTTCCCAGGTAGTGCCATGGATGACACTTGTGGGACAAATGTCTTTACAAACAGAGCAATCTCCACATTTTGGCCGGATTATTGGTGAGTCTTCAATCGGTAGTGGAGCATTTATTAAAACAGTACTCATACAAAACGCACTTCCATATTTCGGTGATACTAACAAGTTATTTTTCCCGATCCAGCCTAGTCCAGCTAATATAGCAATTTTTTTATGTGGAAGAGTAGTAGTTTTGGTTGTTACGTCAAAGAACCCGTTTATTAGATTTTTATCCGATTGTGCAAAGGCACTGTATCCATTCGCTTTGATAAAATCAGCCAACCATTCTGCAATTTCACCAACACGGTGTTCCTTTTCTCCGTACTCAGAATAGTCAGTAGTATCGCTCTCAGATAACTTTTGAATGTAATCAGGGCTTAATACAAGGCCTATCAAAACAGCAATGTTGTAACCTCTGGTTTCTTTTTCAGGCAGCTTCGAAATATCAACTACTTTGGTAAAACTGATTCCACGATTACTTAACTCTGATTTCATTTCGTTTATCATAGGTAGTCTCCTCCCCGGAAGATGCTTATTGATTACTCTATACTTCGATTAAATGAAAGCATTCTGTTTGTTACCATTTCAACCTCAAACACTATTCATAATAAAAGCTGTTCCTATATCATTACATCTTATAGAGATTTATCTCGACCAATTAATTCCTCCGCTATATACTAATTCATGATTTCCTATTTATGAAATATAGACTTACCGATTTCTGCTAATTCCGATGCGATTTTCTTCAATTCATGGTTACATTTGAAATTAGATATCATATATTTTCCGTCTGAAAGCTTATATTTATCTAATACACGATATCCTTCCATCATAGCTTCTGAAGTTGGCGGGCATCCGAGTCCCTTTAAGGAATAAACTATTTTTATTGATAACAATTGATAGATTTTTTTCTATATAATGTTATAATGGTATTACTTGATCATAAATAGTAATACCAGGGGAGAAATATAAAAGGGGAGAAAACACATCTATGAAAAATGCTTCAAAGGAGAAACTTATTTTTGGGACACTTAAGTTTAAAGTGATAGCTTCATTTATGATTCCAATGATATTTATCATATTATTGGGATGTATATCTTATCTAAAAGCATCAGAAGCTATTGAGAGCAAATACGAGAGGGCAGCAGAAGAATCTGTTAATATGGCAGGAGAGTGTATGAGGCTAGGCTTTCATTCTGTCCAGTCTAACGCGATGCTGTATGCAAATGATAGCTTATTTCAGAAGTATGCTCTAAGCCAGGATGATAAAGCAAAAGCCTGGCAATACAGGGATTCCATTGGCAATGTCATATTTTCCAAGAAGGCAGCAGATGAATTTATCAAAAACATCTATCTAGTAAATAAAAATGTTGATTCTATTTCAACCAGTGAAGGCATTGATAGTGATATTTTCGCTGGCTTTAGGGATACAGATTTGGGCAAAGCTTTGGATAATATTGAAACCGAATATGTATGGGACGGCGAAGATGAATATCTTGATAAACAGTTTAAGACAAATCCGGACAAGGATTATTCCATGAGACTTATTCGAAATATAATCAATGTTGATGCATTCATAGCTATCGATGTTGATGCGAAATTTGTGCAAAATATCCTTACTAATCTGAAATTTGACAAAGCAAGTTTCCTTGGGCTGGTAACTCCAGATGGAAAAGAGATTATGGATTATTCATTAAAGCAGGAGGACCCTAATATTGATATTAAGGCACTCAAATCAGAAAAGATCTTCGTAAACCAAGCCTTCTATACGGAAGCAATGACAGGAGATGAAGAACATGGCTCAAAGTATGTTGACTATAAGGGAGACACCTACTTATTCCTGTATTCTAAGGTTGGCGACACTGGAGCAGTGCTTTGTGCGTTAATTCCGCAATCCATTATTACCAGCCAGGCGGTTAGTATTAGGAATGTAATTATTAGTATTGTTGCATTAGCTTGTATTATCACAATATTAATTGCTACGCTGTTATCTTCAAGTATTTGTAAAGCCAAAAAAAGGGAAGAGTGAAAATGAAGCATATGTAACAACTAAGGGAATATTACATAAGATATCGGCAGGGACGATGATGATTGACAGATAAGGTAGAATATAGTAATATTTAAACATATGTTTTAAACGTATGTTTAATATCGGGTTTTATTATAAAGGAGACAACTAATATGAATTCAAGTGAAGCCAAAAAGGTAATTTTAAATACGGTTATTGAATTGATTAGTAGTAAACCATTAAGTAAATTAACGATAAGAGAAATTGCATCAAAATCAGGCATGAATGTTGCTGCAATCAATTATCATTTTGGAAGTAAAGAAATATTACTCAATGAAACAATGAAGTATTATTGGAGTAGTCTTTGCCGGATATATGAAAAAATAATGACCGAGAAGAATTTATCTCCTCAGACAATTCATGCATATTGTAAAGAAATAATGTATTTCTATTATAGGTCAAATGGTATCCTTCGGAGTGAACAAAGCCTCTTTAGTGAACATGGAATGGATGAAGACACCAAGCAAAGAATAGAGTTACAGTTTAATGCAATTAGCCATTTGATATTATCAATAAAGCCACAAACGAGAAAAGAAGATCTGGTTGTAAAATCAGTACGATTTATTAGCACGCTGGCGCACCCCGCCTTGTTTGTTGAATTATACGATAATATTGCCCCAAAAGGGATATCGATGGATGAATTTCTGGATCATTATATTAATGATGCCATTGAAAATATATGACTGAAATACTAATGATAATAAGGGAGGAAATTTAAGTGGGAGCAGAGAATAATAAACCCAGGTATCTATATATTGATAACCTGAGGCTGGTAATGATTATATTGGTAGTGTTGATACACTTTGGAGTAACCTACAGTGGGATAGGAGGCTGGTATATCAAGGATGTAAAGGAGCTTGATACGATAAGTTATGTAGTATTTGGATTATTCCAGTCCTTTACACAGGCCTACTTTATGGGATTCCTGTTTCTTATATCAGGATACTTTGTTGCTGGATCCTATGAGAAAAAGGGGGCAGGGAAGTTCATATCCGAGCGTTTGGTTCGGCTTGGAATTCCGACCCTGATCTATATGCTGGTCGTCAATCCCTTTATTAATTATGTTCTGCTTGGGTTTACGTGGGACAGGCCGATATTTGCACAGTATTATTTGAAATATATAATAAGCTTTGATTTCCTTGGATCAAGCGGACCGTTATGGTTTGCATTTGCATTACTTATTTTTAATCTCATCTATGCAATGATCAGGTTACAGACAAAGGATAAAGTACCAAAGGGAGCAGAAGAGCTTCCTGGTACAGGTAAGATGGTATTATTGGGATTCATCATAGCGCTCGTTGCATTTCTAATCAGACTGGTACAGCCCATTGATACAAGTATTCTGAATATGCAGCTTTGCTTCTTTTCACAATATATCATTCTATATATCGTCGGTATTAAGGCGGGAAGATACGACTGGTTCTCTAAGATATCATATCGGACTGGACGTCGCTGGTTACTAGCAGCTTTGCTACCGGGTACTCTCATCTGGGTGATACTGATGCTTGCAGGAGGTGCACTGAGTGGTGGGTTTGATCTGTACAAGGGCGGATTTCATTGGCAAAGTGCCGGGTATGCTTTATGGGAATCCTTTACCGCAGTTGCAATGTCAATCGGCCTGATTGGAGTATTTCGTGAGAAATATAATCGTCAGAGTAAGCTGACGAAATTATTATCTGATAATTCCTTCGCAGTATATATGTTCCATGCTCCTGTTATTATTGGGGTATCTATCGCATTATTACCGATTGAGATGTATCCGCTGGCGAAATTCCTATTGGCTACAGCCATTGGATTACCGCTTAGTTTTCTACTGTCCAATTATATTTTTAGGAAAATTCCATACCTGAAGAGAATACTTTAGTTTTCTGAAATAAAGGCGTATCATAATGTTACAACAGGGACTATAATTTACCTCACACTTATGGTAAATTATAATCCCTGTATTTTATATTATGATATACCCCTTTTTATTAGACACTATCTTCTTTCTAGGTATTCCTCCCTTGTAATGGAATAGAAGCAGTCGCCATTATAGAAATCGAATTCTTTAGGAAGTTCCTCTGCCATATATTGATATTTTAAACTAAGGCCTTCTAAAAATTTCCCCAGTATTCTGACTAAACTATCCCAATGAGTTTTCTTTCTAAATATATATAAGGAGATATAGGTACAAAATGAGTGTAGATCACTTTTTAGTTGAATTCAAATCAATTGACAGGAAATATCTGCTATACTATGATAAGTATATATTTAACAATTATACTTCGTAATAATACACAATAGGGAAATGGAGGGGACTAGAGATAGTAAGGAAAATTATATTTGTATTGATGATCATACTTTTATTTTCAGGATGTAGTAGCAAAGTAGAAGAAGAGCCTGTCATTTTGGAAGATTTTATAGCTAACATAAATGAAGAGCGTAAGGAAGATATCAGTATGCCATTAAAATATTCGGCAAAGCATAATGTTGTATATTATGATAGTGAACTAGATTTAGATTATGATGAGTTAATGAAACTTACAACACCAGCTGATATAGATTCTATTACAAAGGATGAAGCAATAGCGGATGCGGATATACTATTTCAGCTCCTGAGAGCGTCCTATGGTGCATATAAATATTTTGGAGACGACAGAGTTTTTAACAATGTTAAGACGGGAATAGAAGAGGAGCTTCGCTTACAGGACACATGGAAAACAGAGGAGTTTTTAGATATCCTATTAGAAAAACTATCTTTTCTGGAGGATACACATTTTTCATTAAATGGCCAAAGAACTTATTATAATGAAATATATCTATATGCTGATAATGAAAAAAGAGAATTCCATAAGGATTCATATGGTTATTATACCGAGATAGATAATAAGAAATGGTATCTGGAAAAAGAGAATGAAGCTCTTCTGAAACCAACCATAGGAGAGAGCGGGGAGTTGGTGTATGGCATATTTGCTTTATCATCTGAAGATGAAAGCAAAGAACTGCCTAGTAATATTACGATAACACGAGGTAAGAAATCTTTGCATCATGATTTGACATGGAAAATTGCTTCCGCTGGTGAACCTTTAGGGACAGAAGATAATGTGTATCACTATGATGAAATTGATGGAATTCCGGTTGCTTCAATAAGATCATTGTTCACGAGTGATGCAGAGAATGAAGATATCTTACGATTCATACGTGATGCTGATAAAATGAGAGATAAAGAGGCGGCAATCCTTGATTTAAGGAAGAATGCAGGTGGGTTTCAAATGATAAATGAGTTATGGCTATACAGATTTACAGATCAGATTGTTTTACCTAAAGTGGAGATGTTAACCAGAGTTAACAACCTGCCAAAAGGCGGAGAATATGATCGTAGTATTGTTGATAACCTGCAAAAATATGAGTATCAGTTAGACTTCTATAATGAGTATACAAAAGCACGCCAAGAATTAAATAATGATATTATTAACGCAGAATACACAAATTATTATACTATCATTAGGTACAATCCGAGATTTCTCGATCGTGATAATATATTATTTGTATTAGTAGATAAAGATACATACTCGGCAGCTGAGATGTTTTTGTTCCAGTTAAAAACAGTTGAGAATGTTGTTTTTGTTGGTACGAATAGCAATGGTTGTTTGATATCAGATATAACAATAACTCCTTATTATTTACCTAATTCAAGAATCAAAGTAACGTTTGGTAATGAACTGTTCGTAACAAATTCAATGGAGAACTATGATGCCATAGGTATGATGCCAGATATATATATTGATGGTGAAGATGCACTGGATGCTGTATTTAGGTGTATAAAGTATTATGACCTCCTAGAAAATTAATAATGAAAGGAGGTTAGTATCAAACTTGCAAGCTCGGATAGGAGATTAGTTTATGGCATAAATGTATTTTCTTTTTAAGTGATTTCTTAGGTCTGCTATAAAGTTATGTGTATCTTCGTTATCCGGAGCATTCGTAAATATAATAATTGCAGATTTAAGCTCTTTAAATACCATAACATGTGAATAATATGTACCATCGCTTCCATTGTGAAATGCATATGTTTCGCCATCATAAGCATTTCCCCAACCAATAGAATAATCAGGGAGGCCAAAAAGTAAATAGTTGCATGTAGTTGATTTTATATAACCATCTTTGCTAGAAATTCCATCAATGAATACCTGTACATATTTTGACATATCTGAAATTGTCATATTGATATCACCTGAGGGGGCTAAAACAGAAGGTATACTGGCTTTTTCCATTGGAGAAACAGGGTTCAATTTACCAAACCAGTCTTTTCTATGCCCCCAGGGTTGATTAATATCCTTCGCATTAGGTCTACCAAAATCAATGTTAATATCAAGTTCTTTTGCAGTTTGCAGAGCCATACTTTCCCAGGACTCACCAGATACTTTTTCCAACATTATACTTGCTAAGCTAATGGAGGCATTTGAATAAGTATTTTCAGGTACTGGTGAAAGACTTAATACATACTTTCCGAATTCCTCTCTTCGTTCTATAGGATTGGAGGATGATAATGGCAGTTTAGAATCAAAGACATTATGAGTAAACGGTCGAATTCTAGCTCTCATTGATAGCAAATCTTCTA
Source organism: Variimorphobacter saccharofermentans (assembly GCF_014174405.1). Lineage (GTDB taxonomy): Bacteria > Bacillota > Clostridia > Lachnospirales > Lachnospiraceae > Mobilitalea > Mobilitalea saccharofermentans. Next base: position 1,119,667 of record NZ_JACEGA010000001.1, read on the forward strand.
ATGTTATGGAATAGTATTCTGGATTAGCTTCACTTTTCCAATCAGGATAGATGTCAAAGAATTTGGTATCCCAGCTTAAAACACCGTCATCGACAAGTTTAGCAGCAATAAGCCCAGTATACGCTTTGGTCAATGAACCAATATTGAAACGATTATCAGTATCTACTTTTATATTAGAGCCTTTATATATAAATCCCGAAGAACCTTCAATGACAACTTCGCCTTCTTTGATCACGGAGTATACAAAACCAGGGATATTGTAGTATTCCCTTAGACCTTCAATACCTAGTTTATCTACTGTAGCATTATCCGGTACTTCTATGCTTTTTGTTACACTTAAATGATAAATATATGTAATTGAACCTATCAAAATTAAAAATAGAAGAATAATGGAGCATGTCTTAAGTCTATGTAATTTCATTTGGCCCTCCAAGTCTGATGAGATAAAATAAAATTTTGCTATTCGCTCTTTATTAGGTTGCAAAACGCCTCAATTTCATGTGCCCTATTAGGCACATCCGTTTTATATTCAATCGAACACAGTCCCAAACTTCCGCTTGGAGTTATCTCCAGATGACCATAAAAATGCTCAATGCTTTCATTTATTCTATTACACTCTCGCATGCTTGGTCCTGTCCTTAATGCTATACTGTAGCCCTTTTTACCTTTTGTAATTGCAGCATGAGGTTCGTGGGTATTACACCATGGCGTACATCTATCAATAAATGCTTTAAATTGTCCAGGAATATCTGCCCAATAGGACGGGGAGATAGATACAATCTTGTCTGCCCATTCAAATTCGTCTATTATTTTTGTAATATCATCATCTTGCATAATACACTTTGCAGTATTATGGCAGCTTCTACAACCTTTGCAAAATTCAAATTGATAGTCATCAATGCAAATGATTCTGACATCATACTTCGAAGCTAAACATGTAGAAATTTTTGATGTAATTTCTGCAGTTGCACCAGTTCTGACTGGACTGCAATTTATTATCAATGCGTTCATTTTACACCCCCATACCACGACATTTGTGCCTTTTTTACCTTCATTTTACCAATCCTTTAGATTTAGCATAGTTACATACAAAGAACGTAAATGCAAATATCATTAAAATAAATGCAGATAGAATATCCCATACGTCAATAATAGGTTCAGAAATCATTCTGGATAATATTATGTTAACTATAAACATAAAAGGAATCGATATCAAAAATGTTATTCCAGCTGCAACTAATTTTTTTGCTTTTAAGCGATTGAAGATTATAAATATGAGCCATAAGAACACGATAGAAGCTATTGCCATTATTGTACCAACTGAAAAAACTGCTTTGACATTTACAAGGTCGCTCAATATATATAAATATGGAATGATAAAAATACTTACTGATAGTAAACTACCAATAATTCCTTTCTTTCCTAATATTATAAATGGTATTGATACAACCCATGTAAAAACTATAGAACTAATTGGAATGAGAGACCATGTCAAATCACCTGATATTGCAATATCACAAATAGCACATACTATGATTCCTATCAAAAGAGTTATCGAAAATACAATTGAAAAAATCATATTTTTATTCATATTGTTTTCGTCTTTTCTTTTTAGAGCAATTAAATTTTCATCAGCCTTTTTTTCATAATTATCCATATCAATTATCTCCCCACTTAATAATTCATTTACTGTAATACCTAATATTTCGCAGAGTTCCAACATTATAGAGGAATCAGGCATACTTTTTCCCGTTTCCCATTTAGATATAGCTCTGTCTGTAATATTTAACTTTTCTGCTAATTGTGCTTGAGTTAATTTTTTCTCCTTACGACATCTAGCAATAAATTTTCCTATTTCAACTTGGTTCATCGCGGTGCCTCCTTTCATCTCGAACTTTATGCCTATTTGTTAGAAAAATACACGAACTATAGGTTGAATTTTGGAACTCAACCTATGGTTGGGCGGGTAATTGGTATCTAACTAACCATTAAAATAATAAAAGCAAATCGTTGCTTTGATATGGAAGTAATGCCCATTATCACCGACTTCTGCGAATAGACCAGCATGTGTAGTAATCTGATGGATTAAGCTCTGAAAAGAGTGATCATAAATCATATTAAAGTAGTAGTGTATATACAATGCACGTGTCAGTGTAAAAAATCCCTTGAAAATCAAGGGATTTCGTAGGCACAAGTGGATTCCTCAAACACGTCTCTTCACAGTGTCTTGTTCTGTAAAGCCATCTGAGTCATATAATTGATCTATTAATTATTTGGGTTCTCTAGTAATGCTCTCAGGTTTTGCGGGATAAAATCTATATTAAAAAACTGGCTATTAAAGAATTTTAATTTTTCCTTTATTTCTTCCGGAAAACTCTTATAATCAGATCCAGCTAAAATCGTCTCTGCCTCATCTTCAGAAAAGACTATAGTTTCCGAGATATTACGAAGTATTTCCTTGTTTTTAGGACATACTTCCTGGCATTTCATACAATCTACCAGTCTACAGTGGGCAGTTTTTGGTATCCATTCAGGTAAGGGTTTACTGCCAATTTCATTATATAAAGAAATGCATTTATCCGTCTCCACAATAAAACTATCATTCCGTAGTGCTCCCGTAGGACAATTTTTAACACAAGCACCGCAGGAAGAACATAGTTCCATATTCTTAACTTCACGCCATTGCCAATCCTCAGGCTCTATATCTGAAAAATAACCTTTGATACGAATGAGACTTCCCCAATCTTCTGAGTAAGTAATATTATTTCTGCCATATTCAACCAATCCAGCACGGTTTGCCAATCTCTTAAGTGGAAGCCAGAAGTAATCCTTTAGATGCAATCCCTCTTCTTTAAATAGAGTCTCTATTAGTTCTTCCTCTGTTGAATACATATAAGCATCATCTATATTGGATTGTATTGCTTTTCCTTTGTAGTGGAAGACGACATTTGCCATCTTCATTCTCCAAACAATTATAACAATTGACTTGGGGGTAAAATCTAATTCGGGAATATCCAAGACATAACTCTCATTTATAATCCAGTTTTGAAAATCATTCAGAGTATATTTATGAGTAATTTCAGTTATATCATCTTTGATGTTGCTAAGACAATCAACAGGTACAATTGCCATTCGAATATTATTCTGGGCTGCTTTACTAATAAGCGATTGTGCTTTATTTGACATACTTACCTTACCCCCATTTAGCTAATAAACTATATTTATGTGATTCGTGCTAAAACCCCAATAATGAAACATAATTTATTATATCATTTATTCCTTTTATGTAAATATATTCCAATAACAGACAAATATCGATAGATTAGTCTCTAGAATCTAGAAATATCAGAATTAACCCCGATTATTAATGGATAGATGCATTTGCTTTCTTACGACAATCTTTAAGATGGTTTAGTGCTAATATCTGTCCTTCTAATTCTCTATCACCGCAGTAAATCGGGTCATGAAAGCCTTCGATTGCTATGTCATCACAATAACCGCCTTGATTTAATATTGTTATGATTTCTTCCCAATTACTGTCTCCCAATCCTGGAAAACGGTGAACACTGTAGTCGGCACCAAACCAAGAGCCATATTTCTTAATATATGGCCAGTCGATATGTGCATCCTTACCATGAACATGCACTATTTTTGGAGTCCATGCTTTCAATTGCTCAATTGGGTCAATAAACTGTTCTAACTGATGTGAAGGTTCCCACTCTAGGCCTAAGTAATTGCTATCTACTGCATCAAACATCATTTCCCACGCTTTTGGACAAAAGCCTATGTTGCATGTGTTTTTATACCAAAAACCGTACATAGGACAATTTTCTATTCCAATTTTAACTCCATTTGCTTCAGCTCTTTTTACCAGATCGCCAAATACTTCTTTGAATCTGGGCATTGCTTCATCTACAGATTTGCCTTCAAGGGCACCTGCAAAGGTACCTACTATCTTAGCGTTAAATAAGTGCGCATTTTCAATGCAATACTCAAGTTCTTTTCTTTGTTCCTCGTATTGCAATGGATTACAATATAAGCCAATACTAGAGACTGTCAAGCCAGAATCTCCTATAATTTCTTTTGTCATCTTTGATAATTCGATGAAATCAGCACCCTCAAGAGAGACATTATAATATAATTCAATTGTTTCAAAGCCAGCATGGATTACTTCAGGTAATAATGTTAAAATCTCATTTCCTCTAACACATGTTCCAATTTTGATATTACCCATTGATATGCCTCCCCAGAATGTAAGTTTTAAATATATAAATTATAGATTCCAAATTATAGTATGTCAAATATAATTGAGCATTATTGCCAGGATTGCCTTAATGAATTAAATCTATCAAATGGCAAGAATTGTTCATTTTCCTATAAATTATAAATTACAATAAAAGAGGGGTGATAAGAATGAAAATGAAATTAAAAATAGGATTATGTTCTTTGGTTTTTGCTGCAGTATTGATTTGCCAAATTCAAAGTGCTATGGCATGCACAATCTTTTCTGTTTCATTAGAAGACGGTACCGTATTAGCATGTAACAATGAGGACTGGATGTATTCAATCGAAAATACAGTAAAAATTAGTGCACCGGATTCAAATAGCTATGGGAGAGTTTGCTTTTATAATTTATCCTATGTACAGGGAGGCATGAATGAGTATGGCTTATTCTATGATGGAGCATCCTGTCCATCAACTGAAGTACCATATGATAAAGAAAAGGATGATTTGGGATATGATCTAGGTGAAATAGCATTAGCAAAATGTAAAACCGTGAAGGAAGTAGAGGAATTTTTTAATAATCATAATATTCCGAAGGGTTTTTATGATCATCTTCTGTTTGCAGATCCAACGGGTAATGTTGCGGTATTTGAATGGGTGGAGAATAAGTTTCAGGTTATATGGAAGGAGCCGGAAAAAAGTCATCAGGTAATAACGAATTTCTGGTTGTCAGATCCAGCACTGGGCGGATATCCCTGCACTCGCTATGATACAGCTGATCAGGCTCTGTCTTCAGAAAAACCTTCGTTTGAGCTTTGCGAAAAGATACTGAATAAAACAAAGCAGGATTGGGGGGACGGCGGTACTCTTTACTCGAATATATGCAATTTAAATACACGGGAAGTATTTTTATATTACAGATGCGATACTCATCAAAGCTATCAAATAAACTTAATTGATGAGCTGAAATCAATGGATTCCGGGTCATGTAAATCAATGGATATGCAAGTGATCTGTAGCGGTCAAGACATTGAAGTAGTTCGGAATGAGAAGGCTCCAGATGCAAAAGACGAGGAAAGAAAGCCAGTGGAAGAAGAGGTGCCATCTACAGATCCAGAAAAGACTGATAGCAAGAAAACAGCTTTTGAAGTTATTACAGCTATTTTAGTGATAATTATTATAATAACGTTTATTGTAAAAAAGCATGATAAGAAGTAGTGAAAAAGAAATTATTGCCTAGAATGTAGAACGAGAATATCTTATCATAGATAAGTTTAATTCCTCGGCTTTATCAAATAATATAGTGGATGAGTCAACCTGCAAAGAGTTCTATATATTACTTCCACCGTCATATTATGATGGAAATACAAGGTATCCTGTTGTATACTATTTTACATGGACAGGCAGAATCCGCTTCAGGCTTCATGCTTAATTACCAGAAATCCTTTTTAAATGGATTCCATCAGGCTGTGTATACATGGCTGATTGTATGGATCAAAGATCCATTCCTTATACATTGGAAATTGTGCAAATAGGACATCGTTTACCACCAAGCCCGGTCAATGAACATATTATACCATTTTGTGAGGAAAACTTAATTTTTGAATAGATTCTATTAGTAGGATTGTACATGAGAAAATGAGGTATTCGTATGGAGAAAAGTCAATTTTCAAAAATATCTGACTTGGTTGATCTAATCGAAGAAAATATTAAGGATAACGTTGATTTGGAGTTAGTGGCTGATAAAGTAGGCCTTTCGAAGTTCTATTTGGATAGGATTTTTAGATCTATTACCGGAAAATCGATAATCGCTTATGTCAGAGAACGAAAACTGAGTGAGAGTGCATGTGATCTGCTAAAAACCAACCTTAGAGTAATCAATATTGCATCAGAATATCAATATAAGCAGGAACAATCCTATATCCGAGCATTTCGACAGATGTTTCATATTACTCCTTATCAGTTTCGTAAGCAGCGAAAGGAATTACCAATTACCACGAAGCTGGATTTGAATATTTTAAGAAATACTGAGAAAGGCTTGATTGTAAGGCCAAGAATGTGTCTGAAATCTGAATTTTATCTGCAAGGAATGGTTGAAGAAATTGTGCATTCTGAAAATTACAAAGAGAGCAAATGTACTACAAATGCGAAGGAATGGTATAGTAAATACTTACCTACCGTATCAAATTCAATTAATGAAAAAGTCTACTATGGATATGTAACTTACATGGAACATTCCGAATATAGCGATTATTATGCCACCTGTGTAGAAATCAAGGAACGTTCTAATGTGAAAGAACCTATGGTGCAGTATACCATTCCAACACACGAATATGCAGTATTTCGATATATTGGCTTCCATTCACCATATGAGATAACCTACAAAACTCTTTATGAGATATATACTGCGACAGACTTATGGATTGAGAAATCATCCTATCGTCGAGCAGCAGATTTTCATTTTGAAAGGGTAGACTTAAGTATAGCTTCAGATGACTATTGTGAAGTTGACATTTATTTTCCTATGAATATGAGATAATAACGGTTATACTTTTATTACCCACCATATATACATTCGACTTACAATGAGGTCATATGACCTCATTTTTATATGTCACCAATTCTTTTCAAAATATATATTTAAATAGTCTAGATGTTTTTATATTCCTATAAGTGGCATTTTTTCAAAAAACGTTTCCCTTCAGTTTTTTCCCATAATGCTATATCTTCATACAAATGTGCACTTGTATTAGAATATTTGATATCCCCCATCTATCTTCTCCTTTGTTGTAAGTGTTCCTCTTAATAATTATAGCCACTCTTGAGAAATTGGCCATGTACTCATATCAATGGGCATAAAAATAGGTTCTTCGTTCATCGTTCATTCACCCACAATCCGCCCTGATTACAGCAAAAATTTGATTTTCGTTCGTATATCCTTGGAGAACGCACTTCATTGCTTCGTTCGGGATATAATTTTACAAAAAGAACTCTAACACAAGATACACTTACTATTAAGTTTATATAATGTAGTATTTTCATATTTCCTCCATCTGCATTATTTGAATTTTACCGAAATTCCAGAATTAAATTTCAACTCTATATCACCGTGATGTTTATCTCCATGTATTAAGAATAACCACAGATAGATAATTATGCAATCAACGCTCCGTAGAGTTTGTATGGAGGTGTCTATTTAATTATGTAATAATTTAAATCTAAGCCTTCTGAATAAAATTATAAAGCCATTCGTTCTCCTGCCTTGAGTTTTCATTATCATGCATCAAATTGTCATATAATCTTCGGGATGCTACAATTGGTAAGCACCTATGGATGTGCTCTTGCTTGCTTCCTGTTAATTTACAATAGTACGATAGATAATCCTTAGTAAAATGAGCAAAGATTTCGGATATGGATTCTCCTAATAAACGCTTTATTATAGGTGAATTTAAAGTCATATAACTCCATGCAACATCTAATATGGGATTTCCGGAGCATGCATCATTCCAATCAATAGCAATATATTTATCAGCTTTACCAATGATATTAAATGGCTGAAAATCACCATGGCAAAGGCTATTATCAATCGGAATACTATCAAGAAGACTGAGTAGAGATTGAGTAGATTTGTCTCCTAAATTGCTCCTTAATTCTATAATACGATTTTTTAAGAATTCATATTGTGATGGTAGTTCATTTATCTCTTTCCTGTGTATATCATAATGCATTTGTGCAAATTTATTAGCTAATTCAGTTTTGTAAATACCTTTTAAAAGTGGTTCTGCCATTATTTCACCATTTATACGCTCATATATTAATGCCATTTTACCTTTTAAATCAATTGAACCAATATATTTTGGCATATCAAGTGGAAATTTACTTAATATTTGTCCAATATACATCTCATTCTTTATAGCATCATCGCTTACATGTGACTTAAATATTTTTACAACCTTGGTATTTCCCCATTCATATACATTGGATGTGCCACCACTTCCCAGCAGTTTTCCTATCATTTCTTCCATATAACACCTTTATTAGTAATTGTTCCATCAGTTCATCAATCAAATAAGATTTCACTAGATTAAAAAGCTACATTATTAACTTTATCATATAATATAGAGTCTGTTAGGTTATGCTTCATTCGAATTAATCATGTATACATAACTTATTTCATAATATTAATCACAGTATCCAGTATATCTGCATCGATGGTTACCCCATAATATCCGGGGTCTATAACAGCTCCCATTTTTATTGGACTATTGCCTTCATTCATTATTTTTGTTGATGTAAGGAAGGACACGAAAGAGTTTTCCATTATTATAAAGCCAATCCTTCCAACTTTTTCGTAAAACTCCATTGCACGCGCAGATGAAGTGAAAACAGGGAGATAAGCAGTCTTGTTGTGTGCTGGTAGAACGAAAAGTTTGCTACCTCCGTCCTTGTAATCTCCAAAAGGAGTTGAGTAATAAACCTTAACTTTGCCAAATGAACGAAGAAAAGAATTGTCGTCAAGCAGACCCTTTTCATGCCTATCAAGTAAGGAGATTCCATCAATATTTTCAATAGGGTCTTCCGTATTATTTTGCATTAATGGTTGAGCATCTTGTTTCTTGTTGAGTATTTTATTGAACAAACCCATATCATTTTCACCTCTACACAAAATCTATGTACACCAATTATATGTATATCTGCCAACTACCCTGATGAGATAACAAAGTAATGATTAGCTTATTGAAGCGGCCTCTTGCTGACAATTTGAGTTGTTACCTGCTTTTATAATAAATATCAATGAAGTTATGCCTATTATGATATACATTCCATAAAAAATATCGTCTAAGAAAACCTTAATAACTGTATTACTCCAGTTTGCATAGATAATCAAATTTGCCGGTATATCAAAAATAAAATGTAAGATCATAGCTATTAATAAATTATGCGAGTACAGATAAATTGCAGTGAATGACATTCCTATAATTCCTGTTGTTACCATTCTAAAAACACCATCCGACCATGAAGTACAATTCATTAAATGCCCTGATCCAAATAGAAGAAAGGAAACAAGAGTGTATATTAGCCTTGTTGACACTTTTTGCTTTTCATGATAAAAATACCCCTCTAGTATAAATCCTCGATAAGTGATTTCCTCAAAAAATCCAGTAGTAATCTGTTGGCAAAACAATTGACTGAATGCTAACGGGAACGTAAGGCCTACAATACCTGATACTCCAGTAATATATAAAATAACAAAATATATAATAAATAGAATGATTCCGCTTCCTGCTAGAAGACCTTTTTTATACCCCTTAAAATTCAATACTTCTTTCCAATCTTTTTTTTGAAAACATTTCATAAAGAGCATCAATTCAATTAATCCAAATAAAAGTCTTTGTAAACTATTTACTAAAAACCAGACGGTTCCATCGACCCTGTAGCGATATATACTTGTTACCATGGAAAACAATATATAAAATAAAATTGCTAACCAAATACCAATATATTTCTTACCAAATATTATGCTTAATATATTTTTCATATTATGATCATTCTCCCTTAGCAATAAAACACCATTATTATACATTTCTAAATAAAGGAAGTCAATCGCTATATGACTTGAGTTTCCGTAGTTTTATCCACAGTATCCCTGTTTCATCAGTATTGTAATAAACAACTTTTAGAAAATGCCCAAAATATAAGGAATCCTCATCCTTTTTGTAGTAGAATAATGGTGTCTAAGCAAAATCTACACTAAACAATAAAGAAAGGGACTCCTTATGCTTAATTCTACTACAAATACTTACACTTTGAAACGTGAAATTTTATCTTTTTCAAACAAAATATCCCGAAAGCTTTCCAAACCGGATCGAAAGTTTACTGCAGACATGACTTATGGCATGTTAGCTTCTGGCAGTTGCCTTCTGACTGATGTTGTGGATCAGCTTCACGAAGATTCCAAAAAGGTCAACAGCGTGGAAAGACTTACCCGACATCTCAATAAGGGAATCCATAATTCTGCCTTGTCTTCGTATCTGCATACAATACGTAAATGGGTGCCGGATCAACCAGTTATCCATATCGATGATAGTGATATCATCAAGCCTGACGGCTACAAGTTCGAAGCACTGGGACTTGTTCGGGATGGTTCCAAAAGCACCGATACCAAAAATGTCTATGAGAAGGGCTACCATGTAACAGAGGCTTGTGTTATGACTAAAAGCAATCATCCTGTCAGCATTTATTCTAAAATCCATTCTTCAAAAGAAAAGACCTTCACCTCTGTCAATAACGTAACCTTTGATGCCATGGAGCGCGGAAAAGCAATGTTTGGCAAAGCTACTTTTGTAATGGACAGGGGCTATGATGATAATAAGATGTTTCTTAAGCTTGATGAATTAAAGCAGGACTATGTGATCCGACTTACAGCTAAAAGAAAGCTACTTTTTCATAACAAATGGGTGGCCGCTACTGAACTGCGAAATCGTCGAAAAGGCAAAATCACAACACCTGTGTTCTATAAGGGCAAAAAAAGGGAAGCTTATCTATCCCATGTGAAGGTTCAAATCACTGCATCCAGAAAGGATATTTATCTGGTTCTTGTCTATGGCATCACAGAGCATCCGATGATGCTCGCAACAAACAAGGAAATAAAGTCCCGAGAAGATGTAATACGAATTGCAAGGCTTTATTTCTCCCGCTGGCGCATTGAGGAATATTTCCGCTGCAAGAAACAGGTTTTCCAGTTTGAAAACTTCCGTGTCCGGAAGCTGAAAGCAATTAATGCTCTCAATTTTTATATCACCTTGTGTATGGCATTTCTTGCTCTGGTTTCAATGAAAGCAGAAACAAATGCCCTAAAGGTTTCAATCATACAGACAGCAGCTCCTGTTAAGGAGAAAGTTCAGTTCTGCTATTATCGGTTAGCAAAAGGTATCTCCGGCATACTCTCGTATGCAAAAGAAGGCGTCAGGCTATGGTTCAGGACAAAACGTCCTGCATACCGTCAACTTTGCTTTAAGCTAATCGCTTAAATAGATAAAAGAATACTTATCCCGAAGTCCGGTTTTAAACGGGGCTTATTAAGCTTCTTCTGATCTAGATACTGCCACTCTTACACTTAAAAAAATCAGCAAATTGGCACTGTCATTAGATTTATTCATTTTCAAAGTGCAATTTGCGGAAACTCAAGCTATATGAAAGTGGAGTACTACACTTTGCAGAAGTGTACACTCCTTTTACATTGAGAGACAGGATCCTCATTATAAATAATACGCAGTTTAATTTATATAAATCTCCTGCTCAATATATAATTATCATTACAATAAAACGGATCTATTTGCTATTTACAATTACTATTATATCATACAATAATAATTTTAATAGAATAAATTTCCATTAAATGGTTTATTTGGTGCGTTGACGACAACAAAAAATCCCTTGAAAATCAAGGGATTTCGTAAACGCGAGACGGGATTCGAGTTCTAACTCCGCTAAAAATAATGATAGAAAGGGGATTCCCAGCACATCCAATTTTTACGTACTCATATACGTACTCAAATTAATAGTAATGAATTTAAGAAAGATGGCGCACAATCTAATTGACATTAATAATACTACCATATTTGTCCAAGCGGCTTCAAACATAAATAAGATAAGTACGGTGATGGGATTTTCTTTTGCGCAAACTCCCATCCTTTAAGTTTCTGATATATGGATTCCGGTGTGAAAAGCCCATCCTTAGACTGCTTGCTTTGTATAATTAATAGCATTTCTCTATAACGCTTGTCATTCTTTATTGTATCACATTTATTCAATACATTAACAACACTTACTATATCATACCATATACTAGGAGCCTTTAATTTGCGAAAATCTGTGCCCATATAAAACATATATGGATGACTATTTTGACTATTTTCCCATAATGTTAATAGAACATTAGCTAACTTATTTATTGTAGCTTTGTACTTTGCTTCAGGAACATCCAAGAGTAAATTCAACATGATAAGAGTAGCGTATGGACAACAATCATCTTTCCGTCCAGGACCTCTGAATTTCCCGAGCTCACTTGAAACTACACAGGGGAAGCCATTATCACAAAATAATGAACTAAGGTAATCTACTCCTTTCTTAATGTGTGTTTCATAATCTATTCCAGCTTTTAAAAGAGCATGAAGTAGTAATGGCGCATCGCATAAACACCATCCAAAAGTATCCTCTCCATTTCCTCCAAAATGCTTGGGTATAAAAGTAAGCGACTGGTAAACTCCGTTATTATCTTTATGCTTCATAATTTCGTTGACCGCTATCTGAATTTCTGAAACAGAGCAATCTAATCCAATGTCTAAAAGAAATATTAATTTATATATTGGCAGCTCAGGATTTTTATGATTGATTACTAATGTGTTGTGATAATCAGTAATATCATTCAAGTATGTTTTTATTTTTTCATTCTTTAATACTCTGTCTTTTAATTCAAGCAAATCTTCTTTTTTTTCATGTAGAATATTTAAACGAATTGCATATTGCAACCACTCTTCACTTATATCCAATAGTTTATAAATTAACATAACACACTCCTAATCAATATTATGTATTTGCTCGTTAGTTATAATAAATTCGTAACATCTTAAACAGATTATTTTTACTTACCATGTGCATTGTTCCGTTATTCCTATATGGAATAGGTTACCAAATCCTTGCTTAATCTATTATAACATACTCAAATCTCCTAAAAAAGTAAATTTCCTGAGACCTTGATTTTTCAAGATTTCTGAGGAAATTAGTTAAGTGTGATAGTGCTTATCACCCCGCACCTCCTCGCAGCGTTTTTTTCTACGCTAAGGCTTGCAAAAAAGCCACGGAAAGAACAAGAACCTCGGAGTGAGAGCCTCCGTTCTTGTTCTTCCTAGAGTTCAGTCTGTGAGAGTACGGATCTCATTTTGCGCTGTCATAAAAAACAGGTATCAGCTTTGCTGATACCTGTTTTTTATGACAGCGCGAGACGGGATTCGAAGGAACCCCGCTTCCCAAAAACTAAGAAAGGAGGGGCTTCCGCAACCTCACCTTATTAAATTCAACATCAATTCAACAGTTTACGTTAATGTTAAATTTCTAAGAAATCAATATCCAACCCTGACTTATTCTCAAAATAGTGTTTTATTTCAATGTGTTTATTCCATTTATTTGAGGGATAATATCCATATCTTTGCTTTACATCGTTCATTCGCACTTCAATTTTTACAGGTCTATCTGGAAGAGCTATACTATCACATAATTGTATTAAAGTATCATAATCATCATACTCATACCCATCTATCAAGTCGCATATTTCCTTCAAATCTGCATCTGAAACATCCATATTACCAATACAGGTATTAATATCTTTTATTGCAAAGGAATGCGTGATACAAATTCTGGCAGCTTCATCATATCCAAGTGCCATTAAATAATGGTATCCATCAATAACATGAGCAAGGTTTGTTACACCCTCCCTTCGACCAATATCATGTAAAAGTCCAATTATATATGCTTTCTCTTCATCCATATCATCACATTGCTTACTAATTACATATGCACATTTTGCTACAACTATGGAATGGTCCTTCCAAGGACCAGGATTTCTTTCATATGCCTCATTTAATAAGTTTAATGCTTTTTCTCTATCTGGTAACATTTTTTCTCCTTCATCAAGATTGGATTTGTCTTCCTAATTTTTAATTTATTTCCTTATTATAACATTATGTTATTTATTCATCAATGTTTAGATATTGAATTGATTGCGTAACTATACTGTAGGAAATAGAGAGGCGAAGTTCACCAAAGATGTGTTTTAGAATTCACACCTATACTATACCTTTTTATATATTCTTTTACAAGCCCCATATATGGGCGTTAAACCATGCATATTTCCTTACATCAGCACTCACACTATGGCTTATACTTTCCATATACTTACCCAGTTCATTACGTTTATTCTTCTCAGAACGAAGAACCTCCTCACAGCTTATTATATCATTTTCTTCAGCTCCTGCAGCCTTTGTCTGCCTCCTCTGTTTTCTTACCAATTCCAGCATATCTCCACCATTATAATAATACGCTCTTAAATGTGCCATCTTATCTACACCCATCCTACTCCATCCCATTGGTCTTGAACTCATCCTTGAGGACAGCACATGACTGACATGGCCTTCTGCACTACATCCCACTATACCTTCTTTTTCTTCTAAACGAACTTTCACTGCAGACCAATTAGAGAGAATATATTCTTTACTCTCTTTGACTCTCTTTATGGTTGCTTCTCCGTCTGTAACCTTCAAAATCTTTTCTATCACTTTTTCGAATTCTCTCTTCGTCCCACTTCTCATCGTTTTATACATTTCCTGACGTGCTTCTTCAGCTGAATCCAGTAAATGTGATGTGGCTCGTATCATATACTTGCTTAAATGAAATTCATCCAGAACATAGGTAAGTCCGGCCAGTCTTCTTTTTCCTGCTTTTATCCACCCTCCTCCATCTCCATTTAGATATATTTTCTCGATGCTGTCTATATCGTAGTTACAACGTATATAGTCATACACCTCATCCCAAAGTTTACTATTATCTTCTCCAGAGTATGTGCCACAAAAGTAGTAAGGATTTATAAGCCGATTTCGTTTACTTTTCGGACCTTCTTTTTCTATTCCCTCATATACATAGACGATTTTGGTTATTATGCAGTTATTCTTCACATGATTATCATTTTTCACAAGATCCCCTTTCCGTTCCCGGAATTGTAAGGATATATGATCTTCATCTGCGTCTATGTACAAGTATTTTACTTTTTTCTTATTAGGTAAATCTTTATATTCGTTTTGAAACTCAAGGCTATGAATTTTATTCTTCACCGTCTGCTTGCTTACAATTTCACTTATACTGATTGCCTGACCTGCCTTACGATAGGATGTTTCAACTGATTCTTCAAGCATTTTTGCTTCTGCATCCTCAGTTAATCTTTCATGCCCTTCAATACCTAATATCCGATCTAAGAGATAGCCCCTTTCCCCAGTTACCTTATTCTTAAATAAGGTTTTCTCAAAACAGACCTTTCCTAATGATGTGATAAGAGTTTTTTCATCCTTCTTTACGATTTGCCAATCCTTTTTCCTCTTTCCACTATTCCTTAGCGTTTCATCACAGCTTTCTAGTGTTTCTTTAATAATATCCAGACCAAGCTTAATTATGTTGTCTTGAATTCCATAGACAAAGGAAGCCATATCCTTTGGATTCTTCAAAAATTTTTCTACTTCTTTTTCAAGATTTCTAATGCCAACCTCTTCAAAATGTTGTATACTTTTAATCATAAGAGAACACCTTCCTTTATGTTTTGTTTTGTGTGATGACTTAATCTTAACACAAAGTTTGGTGTTCTCTTATTCTTTATTTATTTTTTCCTACAAAAATTTTACGCTATATATTGAATTCCGAAATGTATCATATTATTAGCATAAAATTTAAAGGGGGCAACCACTATGAGAATTAACAACATTGACGAATTACAGGATGAGATTTATAAATTAAAAGAAGCATACAGAATTTTGCTATTTCAAAAAGATTATTTAGAACAGCAACTTACCGAATCAGAAACTGCACGAGAGCATTGTAAGCTCTTGGATACAGAGACTTTTTGGGAACGCCACGAACATCTGTGTAACAAATGCAAAAGACAAGAAGAAAGCAAGGTTCCGAAGGAACTTGATTCAGCACAGGAAAAAGAGGTATAAAATTAGACGCGCCATATCTTAACTCAAAGAGTTAGTTTATGACGCGTCATTTTTATTTAATATACGTCTGCTTCGCAGATCGCATATTAAATATCCTGTATAATTTCTTCTTCCGTAAATGCTAACGATTCCATAACTGATTTACGGTATTCTTCTGGTGATAAATCTTTAATTATGTATTTATCCTTAAGAGGATTTTTGATAATAATTGCATCTCCATAGTCACGAGTTTCCGGTTGATATAAATATACATGTAAAAAATCCATAAAAGCATGTATTTTGATAGAACAGCGACGTTTTAGTTGTACATTAGTTTCTGACTGTTCAGAAAAAACTTTTTTAAAAAAGTCATCAATTTCCAAAGTGGTTGTAATAACGATGAGTTTACATTCAAGAACCTTATTTTTATATCGACTTTTAACTGTACTTGCAGTATTGTTGTCCAACATTTTCAACAAATCGCTTAATCCCATACAGGATGGACGTAGGTCATCCAATATTATACAATCCTCTCCACCGTAACCATCAAGCACATCATTTGAGCCGGAGGAAACAAATATGCTATAGCCCCTGTTAATGGCTAAGGATTTAGCATAAGTAGTTTTTCCAGTTCCGGCATCTCCACTAATATAAATACACTCCATTTCTCTGCTTGCACCTTTTAACATTGCTGTACGATATAAAAATGCCTTATCGATGACGGATTTAAATTTAACATATTCGGTTCCGCTAATTTCCTTATAGAAATTAAATTCACGAATTTCTCCAGCTACAATTTTGCTTACGATTTCTTCTTTTCGCGATTCAGTATCAATATGCTTAATTAATGCCGAATAGTCAAAATTACTGATTACGCATTCAAGTGGGTATTGATGCTTATTAGGAGCATTGATATGCGTAAGATACAGCATTAAGTCATTCCATCGACCTTTTACTTTACTTACATATTGCATTCCGATACCAAACCAATTTGCAATGTACTTGATGTCGTATGCTTCTTTGAGCCGAACTGCAATATGATAGTGAGGAGCTTTTAACGTTCCGTCCTCCTTGATGTCCTTGTCGTGAAGAATATAGGCATAATCACGAATAACATCCTTTTTTAAGACCTCTTGAACCGATAGAAGGTCAAGATAACTAACCTGTTGAACAATTTCGACAATTTTTACTTTCATTTGAAATACCTCTTTCTTTTTTTATTTGTAGAAGAAAAAGGGGTTACCACCGTTACCACCAAAATCTCCAGCGGTGAGACAAGCCCTTCACCGCTGAAAAACAGTGTTTTTGTTTGTTTACCACCATTTTTGTTATCTACCAAAAGAATATGATTAAAAACAAATGAAATAAGTCGATTTCTTGTAAATTATCTAGTATTTATTTCAAAGTTATTGCAATTTACTCGTTCCTCAAATATTTTTTGAAGATTTTTCCCACCAATTTGATATTCAGATAAAAACTTCTCCAGAAATCGTTCATATTTATAGGTTTGCTCTTGTTTTTCGAAAAGGTTTATTTTTAACATTTTTAAATTTTGTTTTTGTTTTTTTAACATTTCCTGTTGTTGTTTTTTATAAATTTCAAATTCTTCTTTATCTTTATCAAACAAACCTAGCATTTCGCAGGTGCGTTTCATCTTCATATATTTATCATAGGGTAGATTGATAAAATTCTTCTTTCTTCCAAAGAAATCCTTTCCTGTTTCAAGTTCTTGAACCTCTTTCAAGGTTAGAATTTCGCCAATTAATTTTTCTTTTTCTGATTTCAATGTTTGGGCTTGCTCAACTAGGGAATTTAATTCAGCAGTCGTTTCTGATATATGACAACTTGCTTCTTCAATTTCTTTTCTTAATTTATATTCTTCTGTTCGCAAATGTTCTGTTTTTTCTCCTTCCGGATGGCGCACTGCGATCGCGTGCGCGATGCAGATGCGTTCTAGCTCCTTATTTTCCCGACGTTCCCATTTGATTTGTGCAGTTTCTTTTCCTTCTTTAACAAATCCCTGTCCTTCCAAAGCCTTAACCATTCCGGCTTGCATACGCATTCCTTTTACATAATTATGACCAACACAAACATAATCTAAGTGAGCGTGCAGAGTCATTTCATCGGCATGGATATAGGCCCCAATTAATTCTAGGTTGGGATTTCTTTTTTGCCAGCCAGCTATAAATTCTATAATACATGCCTTTTCATTTTCAATGTTTTCATTGCCTGTATCATTGCAGTCACCGATTTGGACAATCATTTCATATACTGGATGCTGTTTAGCTGATTTCTTAATATGGCTGTAATAACTTCGGATTTTGCGTTCAGGGCGGTTCTGCTTGTCATTATATTCTTGTAATGCCTGTCCAAAAATTCTCTTATATGCATGTTGTGGTGTTTCATCAATCAATACCTCGTTATATTTTGAACGTTCTGGATTAATATTATTGGGTACTTGTCCCGGTTTATAGTTACGAATATTATGGTCTCTGTGAACAATGCTACCGTTGTGTGTGCTGATTGTTTTTTTAATCATAAAATCACCTCCACAGCTATTATGATAGAAGCAGTCACTCTACATTTGAAAAATGTAGTAACTCAATACTATTTCTGGCAAGCCAGAAAGTATTTCGTCCTTCGGAATTCCAAAAAACGACATAACGCAAAACTAACTTTTCTGGAAATCTATCATTTTAAAAATAAAAACGGAGGTTTTTATTGATGGGTATTACAGTAAATGATATTATGGAACTGTTAGGTGACGCGGAAGCCACAACTATGATGTCTAAAGTAAAGGAAGCATATGTAATAAAATGTCTTGAAAAGAAAAAGATAGTAAAACTTTCAAACGAAAGATATATGGTAAGGGTTGGAGATGATAACCATCAAGTTTCAAGTAAAGACATGAAATCTCTTATCGACAAGTTGTATGATTATTTTATGGATGTGAATAACAAAAATATATCGGTAAGACAGGTATACGATGAATATGAAGCTGTCCGTAAAAATACGGTAACTGAAAATACAATACTAAGAGACCAACAGACTTATAAGCGATATATTACAGATGGGTTTGCCAATCTTCCAATTGTTGAAGTTACAGAAGATAAGCTGAAAGCATTTATTAAGCAAAGGTTAGAAGATATCGTTCCGATTAAAACAGATTTCAACTTATTTATGACACTTATCACAGGAATATTTCAACGAGCGGAAGACAAGGAGTATATTGTAAAAAATCCTATTCATAAAATCCATAAGAAAGATTATTACAAAAAGTGTAAAGTTAATTCAGTGGATGACAATGAAAAGATATTTACAGATGAAGAAATTGAAAGGATTGTCAGCAAAGAAAGGGAGAAACTAGCAAAATATCCGACATACTTTGTTTCATATTCTATTTTAGTCTCGATTTTAACCGGAATGCGTGTAGGAGAAATACCTGTTTTACGCTGGTCGGATATTGACTTTGAAAAGGGAACAATACATATTCATCGTCAGCAATTGTTCATCAAGAAAACCAAAGAATACATAGAAGTCGGTTACACAAAGAACGAACGTCAAAATCCCAAAAATGGTAGAATATTTCCAATTAATAAAAGGCTACGAAAACTTTTAGAGGAAATTCAACAAGTTCAACAGGAGAATAACATTGTATCTGAATATGTATTCTGCAATGCAGATGGCTCATGGCTTACATTACGTGCCATTACAGACCACTTAAGAAGGACATGTAATTCTCTTGGATTTAATATTACCAATAATCATGCATTTCGAATGACATTAAACAGTAACTATTTTATTGGTGTGTTAAATTTGGACGTAAGAGAACGAGCCTCTTTATTAGGGCATTCTGTTGAAACGAATCAAGCATATTACACAAAAATCCGTATGGAAGAAGAAGTAGATAATATCAGATTAAAAATGGATGATAATGACGTTCAACAATATTCAACAGATAAAGTAATACCATTTAGAACAAAAAAAATCTCATAACCCAAGCAAATATAAGGGTTACAAGACTTTTAAAGAAGAAGCGCGAGACGGGATTCGAACGATACACATTAAAAAAATAATCGATAGAAAGGGCGTTCTGTACATCATCATTTAATATGTAATCAAAAGTGTAATCAAAATTTATAAGAAAAAAATACCACCTTACGATTATTATTATCTAATTCTTTATCGAAAGAGTGGTATATATTATAAAATATTTATTGTAAACTATTGAACGGTAACTGAACGAATTTTGCTTATATTTCCATCAATATCTATTAAGTATACCCTAATAACAGTGCCTTTCTTGAGTGCTTTTGAAGTCTTAACACTAAAGGTTCCGTCTTTTGTGGTCTTGTCTACTAACTTCTTGCCATCTACTTCCACATAAACTACAGAATCTTTTATGCACTTACCCTTAATTGTTGTAGACCCTTTCTTACAAGATGTTACTGTAGGAGTGTACTCCTCTGTTATAGGTTTTACATTGTACTTAAAACTAAAATCAAAGTTAGTTCCAAATAATGATACTGGTACATAATACTCCCCTTTTTCAAGGATTAACTCTGCTTTGAATGTGTCCCTACATATCTCAATAGGAGTATCAAACTCTACAATACCAACTCGCTGATCTTTGTTTATTTGTGGTATTTTATTATCTAGTGTATCTACTGGGTAGACACCATAATTCTTAACTTTTGCACTCCAGTTCTCGTACCCATAGTTTAAAGCTCTTAATTCCACAGATATTTTACTCTTTTCTGTAAGGTTTACCCTTATACAATCTTCTCTCGCAGCTAAACCAATATCATCATCCTTCTTCTTATATCTAAACACATAATAATCCTCATTCTTTGTATAAGTGTACCAAACATCTTGGTTATATATCTTCTTGCCGTTGTTGTTATCCATTTCTTTTATGAAAAACATTTCAAACTTCTGTGTTATATTACCACCTTCTGAAGCAAATGTCAACCTGTATTTTTTACCTTTTACAACATTGATACCATCAAAATCCCCATAACCCAAAGACTTGCAAGATACATACCAAATTGCACCATCATCACTATCTAATACTTTACCAGTCTCACAATCATAGATAGCATAACCTGTAAAAATAGAAGCTTCCTCATTTGCAACCCACCTAAATCTTAACTGTCCAGTAAAAGGTGCTGTAAAATAATAGTTAGTAGCTTTACCACTATCTATATTCTCCAATGTATCAATACTACCAGCTCTATAATAAAACTGTGTTCTATCTAGGTAACTTGATGGTGATGTGGCTTGGTCTATATACTCAGTTATATCATCACCATTATTTATTTTTATAGAACTGTCTCTTATTGTAAGTAACCCTTCAGTATTATAATTCTTCTCAAGTATTCTACGACCTGGATTTGACATAGCCTCTCGAATTGCTAAATATGAAATATTGTGGTAAATCTGTGGAAATCCGTTATCAAAGTCAGCAAGATAATTACCTGGCTTTACAGGTTTATAATCTGGATCTGACCTCCAAGCGGACTGCCTTTCTTCCTGAGCATATACAATTTTTACTGGATTAACTATAGTATTTACTGGTACTATTGTAAATGTACTAGCAACCAATGTCACTGCTAATGCAACCTGTATTAATTCTTTTTTCATACATACCCCTCCATTGTTTTATTTATTGATAAGTAATAAATACTCCTGAAAACACTCTATAATCTCACTAGTAATCTTGTTATAAATATATTATATAAGTATCCTTACGGGTACTTTTTTTATGCTTATTATTCAAGAAATGACAATAACTTCCTGCACTCAGTATATCAAAGCTAAATATCAAATTCAAGTTATTTGACAAGATAAATCTTAATTATTCCAAGAAGAGCAATAAAACAATACACATAAGAAAAAGTGAACACACGAGAAATAACATAGATGACAATACAAGAGGGGAAAACCCATAAGAAGTGACATAGATGACAATACAAGAGGGGAAAACTCATAAGAAGTGACATAGATGACAATGCAAGAGGGGAAAACCCATGAGAAGTGATATAGATGACATGTAAGAGGGGAAAGCCCACGAAATGTTGACATAACCCAATATGTATACACTCTAATGAGTAATTTGCATGTATAGATATTCCACTAAGGTGGGGGAGATGCAACCACAACTATGTAACAAACTTCTGTGAAAGGGAGCTCAAGTATATTAGTCATCCCTACTAAGAAATGTGAAGGGGAAATAATGGTTTTATACCGAGAGGGGGTGACTAGTATGAGTAAAATCAAAGGTCAGTTGAGCGTGGAAATAGGTGAAAGAATTCGACTTATTCGTGAATCGTATTCAACAAGCAAAAAATTGTCTCTTGAAAAGTTTGCAGAAATCCTTAACTGTGATCCCAAAAAACTTAGTCGTATAGAAACCGGATGTCAAATGATTGATACGGAATTATTGATTAAGTTAAGCCAAGAAACAGGTAAGTCTCTTGAATTTATACTGACGGGGCAAGATGATTTTTATTCAGCAAGGAATAAAGAATTTAAGATGAAAATTAAGCAGATACTGGAAGTCGCTTATGAACTTCTCAAAAAATTACCTTAAAACAAGGTAAAGATCTTATAATGTGAGGAGCATTATAAGATCGGAAACTATAAAATGAAGATAGAGAAGAGCATTACGTAACACTCTATCTTCATTTTATTATACTAAATATAATTCAAGGAGGAAAAAAATGATTAAACCAACAGACATAATTCTTAACGAGAATCAAATAACGAATGGAGGTGAACTAATTCTCACTTCGGTTGCTGAAGCTAGAGAATATGTTGAGGGAAAGCAGGGAAAGGTAATAGGAACTAAATATATCGTTGTTATTCCGAAGAGAGGATATGAGCAATTAGTTATTAAGACGGATGAGTTACTTCCAGTTATTACTCAGGAAATGATAGAAGAAAGCGACGAACCAATTATAGTAGAGGCGGTTTGCCTAAGAGCAAAATTTTATAAAAATTATTTGAAGAATGAATATTTCATTACAGCAAAAGCAGATACCATGAAAATAATCCAGTAAGGCTTTTATAATATTAGCTTTCAGATTAATATTCTGGTGTAATTTGCGGAGGATAACTCCAGAAAGGAAGTAATATGAAAAAGATAAAACAATGTATTAAGTGGTTTCTTAAGCAAGAGGAACCTGTAAAATTAGAGTATATTATTATTTCTGTAATCTTATTATTCTTTATAATATTTGGAATATATAAGATGCTTCCAAGCATTGTGCTTCTATTGTGTATATTAGTTTTCTTTTACTCAGAGTATAAGGAATGCAAAGCTGCTGCTAGAAGTGTTGAAGTGTCCAGAGAAGAGTATTTTAAGATGTTTCTACAAGAACGATATATGAACATGGCAGAATTGTTGGTTGTTGTCCTGAAGGAATATGAGAATGAGTTGGGAATAAGAGTAGTATCTGCAAGTTCTATTTTATCTCCAAATAACTGGTGTAAAAACAAGAATGGAATTAATTTTTTTATATTTAGAGCACAGAGTACTAAATACCCTGAATTTAATCTTGATGATTTGCGGCTTTTATTACAAGAACGCTTGAGACAGCAATTTATAGATTATATTTGGATAGCATCACTACATAGAACCGATAAACATCTGGCAATAACCGCCACATATGTTGATTGCTATGAAGTTGAGAAGTTTATGCAAGACTATGAAACAAAAAGGTTACAAGCATCACTAAGAGACAAAACAGGATCTCCTGATGATAGGGATTTTTAGGTGTATAGCCATGGCACTTATTGATCTTGTTATTGATGAAAAGATGCTGATGTATGCTTCACTTAGCTCTTATGTTAGATGGGATACCCAAAAATCACCTCACCTTGTAGTGAGCGGGGTAACTGGGTCAGGTAAGACTTATCTGGTTAAATTAATCATTGGAAGGATCAGTAAGTATATTACGGACTCACAGATAACTATTTGTGATTTTAAGGGTGATAACTCTGATTTTAGTGGACTGATTGGAGCTAAAAGATACTATCGGTTTGATGATGCTCTCAGAGGTTTTAATGAGTTTTATGACTGCTTCTTACATAGGCAACGGTATAATGACTCGATGAATTTCCGTTTGATTTTGATAGAAGAGTATGCAAGCTTATTGAATTATTTACCAAAATCAGAAAGCGAGGAGATAAAAAGAAAGTTAAGCTCTTTACTAATGTTAGCCCGTTCTTTTAATTTTCATGTGTTATTGTCTCAACAACGGCTTGATGCTGAGTACTTTGGGAAGGCAAGAGATAACTTTAATGTAGTAATAACACTTGGAAATGTGTCGAAAGAGGTCAGAGATATGTTATTCTCCTCATATAAGGATGAAATTACTCCTGATCGTTCGAGGGGAACAGGATATATGATAACAAATGGAGCTGATTTTAGACGCATTGTTGTTCCGCAAATTAATAATATGGATTTACTTAACCAGTATATTAAAGACGCTGTGGATAGGTAGAGTGCAACACCTGTGGGTGGCATGGCGTAGCCAAATGTCACCCAAACAGAGTGTTACGTGAGCGGAGCGAACCAGAGCACAGGGCTTAGTATTACCCCTGTGCAAATAAGTAATATGTTTTATCGCTATAATTGCAGATATTATAAGGTTTTTCAGATACTATTATATGCGACAAATACAAAAAACATTTGTCGCTATACATTCAAAAGAGGTGATTAGTATTTCAAATAAGCAATCTAGAAAATATCAACTTACTATTAATAATCCGACACCTGAGTTTTCACACGATAGGATTAAAGAAATCTGCTTGACTAAGTTTAGATCGTTTAAATTTCTTGCAATGGTAGATGAAATTGGTGAAAAAGGAACTCCTCACACACATATTTTTCTTTGCTTTGATAGCGCTGTACGGTTTTCTACAGTAAAGAAGAATTTTAACAGTGCACATATTGAAATGGTGAAAGGAAGTATACAACAAAACATAGACTATTTAACAAAAGCAGGAAAATGGGCTAATACTCAAAAAGCAGAAACAACGGTTAGTAATTCCTACGAAGAATTAGGTGATAGACCACCTGAGAATAAAGGTAGGAATCGAGATCTAGAAGAGCTTTATCATATGATTGTAGATGAAGAATTATCTAATGCTGAAATCATCAGACTCAATCAAGATTATATTATGCAGATTGATAAGTTAGATAAAATAAGGACTACATATTTACAAGATAAATTTAAAGGTTTACGTAGGCTAGATCTTGAAGTGACATATGTATTTGGAGTTACAGGCAGTGGAAAATCAAGAGATATATTGGATACTTATGGAGACGAGAACGTGTATCGTGTAACCAATTACGTACATGGATTTGACCAGTATTCTTGCGAACCTATAATTGTATTCGAAGAATTCCGGTCATCCTTATCGATTAAGGATATGTTGAATTACTTGGATGTATATCCTGTAGTTTTACAAGCAAGATACAATAATAAGTATGCTTGTTATCATAAAGTATTTATTTGTACGAATTGGAAACTGGAAAAACAGTATTCTGAAATTCAAGAAACGGATAAGGAGTCTTGGAATGCATTTTTAAGAAGAATTCACAAGGTAATGGAATACACAGAAAGGGGAGTCATTACCTATAACTCAGTTGATAAATATATGAAGCGTAATAGCTCATTTACTTCAATTTCTCAATTGACTAAGGAAGATCAGTTAAACATTCCTTTCTTAAGAGTGGAGTAGCGTATAGGGTAGAATGAATAAGATGGAGGTGAATTGTTGTATAAAGAGTTTTCAGAGCTCTTGCGTTTATTAAAGGAAAACAATATAATGAATATTGATGATGTACAGATGCGTGAAATGGTAAATAAAATGAAACGTGAATTAATTCTGAAAAATCATCCATACAACATTTTTCTTTCATCTGATGGTCGCTATCATACCTACGTTATAAAAGATGGTAAACGAAAGCCGATAGCAAAGAAATCCAGAGAAAAGGTTGAAGACGCATTAGTACAGTTTTACAAAGAAAATGAAGCAAGAACTCAAAGTACATTGAAAACTTTATACCCAGAATGGTTAGATTACAAGCTGGTTTGCACCAACTCTTCCAATACAGTTAGACGAATTGATAATGACTGGAAAAAGTTCTATGTTGGTACACCAATCATAGATATTCCGATAGCTAAATTGGATTATATAACCGTTCATAAATGGGCACATTCCATTGTTAAACAAATGAACCTGACACAGAAGCAATATAGGAATATGGCACTGATAATGAAGCAGATTTTGATTTATTCGGTGGACAAAGGATTAATTACTGATAGCCCCTATGAACGAGTTAGATTACCTGGAAAAATATTTGCAAAGTCGTCTAAAAAGCAATCTGATACACAAGTTTTTCTGACAGATGAGCAACCACAGATCGAACAAGAAGCTTATAAGGAATTTTATAAAACAAATAATCCTGTAGCACTGGCAATCCCTTTAGCTTTTCAGACTGGTCTTAGAGTCGGTGAATTAGTTGCACTGAGATATAGCGATATTGACAGAGAGTATCTCCATATTCAAAGAATGGAAGTCAGAGTACCGCATAAGAAGGAAGATGGTTGGGGGGCGACTGAATATAAAGTTGTAGAGCATACAAAAACACAGGCGGGTACAAGAAAAGTTTACTTAACAACGAAAGCTCGCGAGATATTAAGTATGATTAAAAATGCATCTGATAGTAATGGATATGTAGACAATGATTACATATTTGTTAATGAAAAGGGAAGAATTCATGTTAGAGCATTAGATTACAGATTAAGAAAATATTGCGACAACTTGAATATACCAGAAAAGAGTATGCATAAGATCAGAAAAACTTTTATTTCCACTCTAATTGATCACAATGTTAATATTAATTATATCCGAGAGACGGTAGGACATGAGTCGGAAGAGACTACATATAAAAGCTATTGCTTTAATAGATTATCAACGGATATGACAGAGAATATCCTTGAAAATATCCTTTGTGGGTAGTGTAATCAAGTGTAATCAAAGGGGATAAAGAAATAAGACAAATGGAAGCCTGTAAATTCAAGGCTTCCATTAAAATTAGTTAAGCGCGAGACGGGATTCGAACCCGCGACCCTCGCCTTGGCAAGGCGATACTCCACCACTGAGCCACTCGCGCATATTATGTTGTGCTGTTGTTTTGCTTTGCATTTCGTAAGCACATGTCATAATATACTATAGATTATAGGGTTTGTCAATACTATAAAATCAAATTTTTTTATTTTCTTTAAAATATATATTTTTTGCATAATTCAACCAATTATTACCGTACAAACGTACTCATTGTTTTGAAATAGCTTATTCTTCAAGGTGTCAGACTTTGTTAGGGAGGTATCCACCCAGAGCTCCTCTGAAGCGAGCAGAAGATTAGCCAACATGATTCCCATGTCAATCATTTTATTATAGTCCAGTGCTTTTGCGAGGAAGGAATTCTTTTTGGTAAAGATGTGGATCCGGTTCTTGTATACGACAAAACGCCATGGTTGGCTGTTGTAAGCAGAAGGAGCAAGGCGAGCAGCATTTATGATTTGCTTTATATCCGGGGTAACTTCTTCCTTGTAGACAACTACATCACTTTCCGGTAGGCGCTTGGCTTTTGAGCTATCACGATAAGGAGAGCTAACCGTTTTTCCAAATGCAAGGGCAATCACATACTCATATTTCATACTTGCCTTAAGCCCTCTGCCCGGTCCTGATAACACAAAGCAGGTGCCAAGACCTTTGGCGGTAATATACAAATTGAGCTGTTGCATCAGGTATCCGGCATTCAACAGGTAATCCTCCTTATTCTCAGAGGAAATACAGATATAATAAGGCGCCCGAACACTGAAGGGATTGTTAAAGCCCTGATTTGCTTCGATATTGCTTACTAGCTTGAACTCAATTGCGATACCCTCAATTAACAAGGGAAGTGAATTCGCATACTCCAGGATGTCAGAGATTACATCCCACTCCAATTTTTCATATTGAAAGTGACGAACTGATTTTCTGGAGAATATTGCATCAAATGTGTTCATATTTTACATAACCTTCTTCCTTACTCGTTTGCTGCATTATTATCTCGCAATGCATTTTTTTTATAATATAATGGTGAGATACCATAGTATTTTTTAAATAATTTGCTAAAATGATATACATCATCATAGCCTACCTGATTGGCGATATTCTTGATACTACCGCCTTCACTTTGTAGCAAAATTTCTCTTGCTTTCTCTAAGCGAATTTTTATCAGATAGTTAATCGGCGATTCACCGGTTTCTTCCTTGAATATCTTGGAGATATATACTGGACTCAGATACATATTATGTGCAATTTGCTCCAAAGATATCTTATGTTCATAATTTTCATTTAAGTAATTTATTATTCGATTTACAGCATAGCTCTTATTATATGATTCAAAATTACAGCCCTTTTGCTCTGATTTCTCCACATTACAGATGTTACGCATAATCAGTAATAGCATTTGCATCAGATGGGTCTTAAACATAAAGTATCTTCCAACCTGATGACTTTCCCGTTCCGCGATCATGGCATAACAGTGCTTTGAGATTTCCTGTTTTAATTCGGAGGTTGTATGTAGAATACAGCTTCCATTGGATAGTTCTATGGAGTTCGGTGCCATGTTTTTAAAATGAAAATCAGTAAAGCCGGAGATGAATTCGATGGTGGGTTCTTTGGGATTCACGACAACGTGTGTATGCTTTACGCCGGGATTACATATTACGAGATCGCCTGCTTCGACGTCATATTCCACGCCTTCTACCAGATATTTCCCCTTTCCTGACAGAATGTATGCCAATTCCGTATAATCATGATCATGATAGACACCCTCATTTACCATCTTAATTTTTGTCACATAAAACACCGTCGGATTGAAATCGGTATATGTCAAATCATATTCAGAAGCCATATTACCTCCATCTACTGCATCAAAACAGTCTTTATAATAAAGTAAGAATATTATGAATAAAAAGACGTAATATCTCATGAAAGATATAAAATATTTCTAACTTATTTAAAACCCATAAAAAAATTTAATATTTACTTAACAATTATACCATTAGATTCGTAAATAAGTAACAGCATTTTTAAAAATTTTAGTCATAAAAAACGAATTTGTGATTTTGCCCAATAAATATCAATATAGGGGGATTTCATATATAATAAATTACATGAGGAAAGTAATAATCTCCATTTTCTTTATCGACAAAGAAGCTATAATGAGAGAGTCTTTTATGAAATAATTTATTTTGCCAAAGAGGAGGCCTTTCTATGACGGCAATGCAATGGTTTTTTACCTTTTTAAAGAAATATCGCGGCAAATTGATTTTGGCATTGTTCTTGGTTACAATCACAAGTACAATAGCTATCATTAATCCTCAGATAGCGGGTATTGTAGTTGATCAGATTATTGAGGGGGGTAATCGGGAGCTTTTGCCGGTTATGATGACCATCATGATAGTGGCGACATTTACACGCGCCGTAGTGAAGTATTGTTTTTTAATTATTTTTGAAAAATCTTCTCAGGGCTTACTTTATAATATGAGAGATTATGTATATCGCAGGCTGTTAGCCCAGGATTTTAACTTCTACAACAAAAACCGTACCGGTGATCTGATGTCCCGTCAGACAGGAGATATGGATGCAATTCGTCATTTCGTGGCATATGTTATATACGGTATCTATGAGAATACTTTGCTGTTTGTCATAGCGCTGGTCATGATATTTCTTGTGGATTGGCGTCTGGCTTTATGTATGATTGCTGTACTTCCTCTGACTGCATTAACCACTGCGAAGCAGCTAAAGGCAGTTAAGCCTGCCTTTCATAACATTAGGCAACACTTTTCCAGTCTGAATACCTTTGTTCAGGAAAATGTAAGTGGTAATCGTGTAGTCAAAGCTTTTGCGAAGGAAGATTATGAGATAGAGAAATTCAATAAGGAAAACGATGGTTTCCGTGAGGCAGAATTGAATGCAGCAAGAACCTGGAGAAAATATGTACCAATCTTTGAATTCTTAGCAAACTCCCTGTCAGTTATTCTATATCTGGTGGGTGGTATCATGGTAGTGAACGGGCATATGTCCCTTGGTAAGATGGTAACGGTAAGCGGTTATCTATGGATGCTGAATATGCCACTTCGCCAGGCCGGATGGCTTGCAAATGATTATCAGAGATTTGTTACCTCCGTTGAGAAAATTTATTCTACAGTAATTGTGGAGCCAACCATTCAACCACCGGTAAATGCTATAACAAAGAAGCGTTTTAAGGGTGATATTGTATTCTCCCATGTCAGCTATAATGCAGATGATGAGGTGATTCTTACCGATGTGAACTTTCATGTTATGCCAGGACAAACAGTCGGAATTATTGGAGCTACCGGTTCCGGTAAATCCACACTGATGAACCTGCTATGTCGATTTTATGATGTTACTTCTGGTGAGATTACGATAGATGGAATCAATGTCAAGAATCTGGATTTATTCTCAATCAGAGATAATATAGGGATGGCAATGCAGGATGTATTCTTGTTCTCCGACACGATTGAAGGGAATATTGCGTATGGCAGGCCTGACTGTAGCTTTGAAGAGGTTGAGGCAGTAGCGAAGATAGCCAATGCCCATGATTTTATCATGGAGATGCCCGATGGTTATGACACGATCGTCGGAGAACGTGGTGTGGGCTTATCCGGTGGACAGAAACAGCGAATTTCTCTTGCAAGAGCATTGTTGAAGGATCCTTCAATTATTATTCTGGATGATACCACTTCAGCGGTGGATATGGAGACGGAGACTCAGATCCAGAGTGAGTTAAGTTCTCTTAATGAGAAACATACTGTATTTATTATTGCACACAGGATATCCTCTATTAAGGACGCGGATCAGATTCTGGTTGTGGATAACGGAAGGATTATTGAATCAGGCAACCATGAAGAACTACTTGAAAAGAAAGGATATTACTATACTGTATTCCATCACCAGTATGGTGATTTTGATAACATAAGAAAATATAAAAGTACTGTAAACCGTGAGCAAAAGAGCATGAGAGGAGGAAGATAACATGGCCAGAAATAAATATGATATCGATGAAACCCTTCAGACCGAATTTAACTTCTCTCATCTGAAACGATTAGCAACTTATATCAGACCCTATAGAGGGGATATGATTTTTACTGTCTTTTTATTGACGATTTCTTCTGCACTTTCGATGCTGGCACCGGTATTTTTAATGAAAATTATGGATGAGTTTATACCAGATAAAAATATCGCGGGAATTGTCATAATCAGTGTTATTTTATTGGCGATATACTTCATTATTTCAATTATTCTTAGAATGAAGATAACGATAACCTCCCGCCTGGGTCAAAACATCATACATACAATTCGTGCTGATATATTTAAGCATCTGCAGGAATTACCCTTCTCTTATTACGATGATAAGCCCCATGGGAAGATCCAGGTTCGTGTAGTGAATTATGTCAACAGCTTAAGTGACTTATTATCGAACGGTATTATTAATACCATTACAGATTTGTTCAGCTTATTCTTTATTGTGGGATTTATGCTGTATATCAATGTCAGACTGACATTGATCTGCCTTATTGGATTGCCCCTTTTGATGGTCATTATCTTTGTCATCAAGAAAAAGCAGAGAGTGGCATGGCAGTTATCCAGCAATAAATCCTCCAATCTGAATGCTTATATTGCGGAAAGCATCAATGGTATTCGGGTAACACAGAGCTTTACCAGAGAAAATGAGAATATTAAGATATTCAATACCCTGAGTGGGGATTACAGTAAAGCATGGATGAGAGCGATCAGGCTGAACTTTCTCCTTTGGCCATCCATTGAGAATATTTCTACCTGGACCAGTATCGCAGTATATGTTCTCGGTATATCCTGGTTAGACAATGGCATGAAAGGAATAACGGTTGGTGTCTTGATTGCTATGACGAATTACATTGGCAGGTTCTGGGCACCCATCAACACGCTTGCAAGCTTCTACAATTCACTGCTTACTGCAATATCTTATTTGGAAAGAATCTTTGAGACGATTGACGAACCAGTACTTGTAAAGGACTATGAGGGAGCTGTGGATATGCCGCCGATCAAGGGTGAGGTGGAGTTCGAGGATGTTACCTTCAGTTATGAGGACGGGCTTCCCATCTTAAATGATATAAGCTTTCGGGCAAATGTCGGTGATTCAATTGCCATAGTTGGCCCCACGGGTGCCGGTAAGACTACCATTATAAATCTAATTAGCCGTTTCTATAATCTTGATTCCGGTAAGATTACCATAGATGGGATTGATATAAGCAAGGTTACGATTCGATCCCTTCGTAAGCAGATGGGTGTCATGCTACAGGATAGCTTCATCTTCTCGGGGACGATTATGGACAACATCCGATACGGCAATATGGAGGCAACGGATGAACAGGTTATGGAGGCTGCGAAGACAGTTCGGGCACATGATTTTATCATTAACTTGGAACAAGGGTATCAGACACAGGTAAATGAGCGTGGTACCAGATTGTCGGTAGGTCAGAGGCAGTTGATCAGCTTTGCACGAGCGCTGCTGGCAGATCCTAAAATACTTATATTAGATGAAGCAACATCGAGCATAGATACAGAGACGGAAATTCTTCTGCAGGAGGGTCTGAATAAACTGCTTGCCAACCGTACTTCATTTATCATTGCACATCGTCTGTCCACTATCAAGAACTCTACCTGTATCATGTATGTGGACAATGGAAAAATCCAGGAGATGGGAACCCATGAGGAGCTCCTTGAGAGAAAAGGATATTATTATGAGCTTTATATGTCCCAATATAAGTTCCTGGAGAAGGAATAGGGGAGATTATCGTTTATAAACCCTTCCGGATGGTGATATATGGTAACCATTGTGCTTTGATGTTCCATAGGATACAATATTTATAGTATTGGGCGAGGAAAATGCTTTGCTGATACATATGATATTGTTATCATACAGTCTGGGAGGGAGTTTGCGCATGTCATATGATTATGGAGAAATTGTACCATATTTATTAACCTGGTTTGATTATAATGCCCGAATTCTCGCATGGCGTGACAATCCCAAGCCTTATTATGTATGGGTGTCGGAAATCATGCTGCAACAGACGAGAGTGGAAGCGGTGAAGGGTTATTTTGATCGATTTATCAAGGCACTACCGAATATACAGGCCCTAGCAGAAGTAGAGGAGGATAAGCTGTTAAAGCTCTGGGAAGGACTCGGATATTATAACCGGGCTAGAAATCTACAGAAAGCAGCGCAAATCGTGGTACGAGATTATGCAGGAGAGTTACCGGGAGATTACCATATGCTTTTATCCTTGCCTGGAATTGGAGAATATACTGCCGGAGCAATTGCCTCCATCGCATTTCAGAAGCCGGTTCCAGCCATTGACGGTAATGTGTTACGAGTAATGAAACGAATTGCCGGAAGTACGGATGATATCACGAGGTTAAGCGTGAAGAAGGAGCTTTGGACAGACATCGAGCGCATTATTCCTAAAGACCGTCCAGGAGATTTTAATCAATCTCTGATGGAACTGGGAGCAATGGTATGTGTCCCCAATGGTAAGCCGGACTGTGAGCACTGTCCTGTCGTTCATATATGTAAAGCCTTTCATGAGGATACAATAGCACTCATTCCGAACAAGCCTGCCAAAAAGCCCCGTAAAAAGGAAGAGCGTACCATTCTTGTTCTGGAATATCAGGATAAATATGCTATACGAAGAAGAAAGCAGAATGGATTGTTGGCAGGACTATGGGAGTTCCCAGGCGTGGAGATGAAACTGAACCTGAAGGAGCTTAAGAGGGAGTTAACTTCACAGGGGATTCTTGCTGCCGAAATTCAACCCATCGGAGATGCAAAGCATATATTCTCACATGTTGAATGGCATATGACAGGATATCATATTAAGATGAAGGAATTACCGAATAACTCTCCGTATCTGGACTCGGTGATTTGGGCCGGAAGAAATGAAATTCTTTCGGATTACAGCATACCGAATGCATATGAAACCTTTCGAAAGAATATCCTATTTAATGAGGAAAATTTAAATATAAAGTAAGAAAATCTTTATTGTAAATCTGGACAATTATGCTATTATTAATAGGTAATAAATGAACACTAGTGGAGTGAAGCCTATGAAAAAGATGATATACTTATGCGTTATAACATTGATACTATGTCTATCTGGTTGCGGTAAGAAGGATCAGATGACCAATTTCATCCCGACACCGATTCCGGAGAAGGAGATCAATTTTGACGATAATAGTGAGGAAGTCACAAAAGAAGATGATGTAGATATAAGTGACGGAGAAGCAACTGATGACGAGAAAAATGATAATACGGAGAGTACCCCGTCACCTTCAGATGATAATGAAGAAGGCAAGGAAGAGGATACAACCGAAACTGCAGAAGCGACACCTACCATTGACCCTAATAATGTGGGAATTACCACACCGATGTATGTGAAGCTGGACAAATACGGTGATGTCTTGAATGTTCGATCCGCTCCTTCAACGAAATCAGAAGCGGTTGGTTTCCTGGTGCATACGGAAAAGATCAGGGTTATAGAGATTAAGGATGGATGGGCCAGCTTTGTCATGGATGGGAAAATCCGTTATGTCAAAGCAAGCTATCTGGTTGAGGAGCGTCCGGATTATCTTCCTGTACCTACCCCGACTCCGGTACCGAAAGCTACGAAGGCTGCTGGAAACTCAGGTACATCGCAAAATACAGATGATGCCCAGCGGGATAATGTAACACCGGACGAGGAAGAACCACCGGAGATATAATAAGGACGTATAATTCATCGTTATCGATAGGATAATCAGGAAGATTTACGGATATAATCCATAAATTTATGCATGGAATCAGAGAGGTAGGCGTTCTTGGAATAGCAAAAGCCGACCTCTCTTTTATTTAGTTGAGGAGTAACCGGTATCTGAACCAATGTACCTTCTCTCAATTCGGATTCTACAAATGCTTTTATAACGCAGGCAACGCCAAGACTTGTTTTCGCGAATTCAATCAAGAGATCCATGGTACTGATTTCTAAGACATGCTTCGGTTCGATGTTATTGCTCTTAAAGTATTGATCTACATATTTTCGTGTGACATTACTCTCGTCTAAGAGCATGATATTCGCATTAGAAAATATATCCGAGCTATTTTCACGAAGTGTCAGATTGTTTAAATAAGTGTGGGTTGCCACAAAGATGTCTTCGATTTCATCAAGAGAGAGAAAATGAAAGGCATCGCCATTTTCCGGTTTGGCAACCAGCCCGATATCGAGAGTGCAGTTCTCCAGCTGCTTTAGTGTATGGGAAGAGGACTGATTGTCTATGGTAATTTTAATATGTGGATTTTCTTTTACAAAGCCATCCAGATAGGGGAGTAGAAGGTATTTACATAAGGTGGTACTGGCACCGATGCGGAGGTGGCCGATACCAAGATCGTGGATACGAATTATATTTTCTTCTGCTTTACTCAGAGCATCAAAGGCTATGCGGGTATGTTCATACAGAAGCTTCCCTTCATCCGTCAGCTTAACTCCACGTGAGTTACGGATGAATAATGTGACCTGTAAGCTTTCTTCCAGATTACTGATGGCCTTACTGACAGCAGGTTGACTGATAAATAGCTGCTTCGCTGCGCGGGAGATATTTTCATTCTCTGCAACGCAATTAAAAATATGATAAAGGGGTAAGTTCTGATTCATAAAGCATCCTCCGTTCTGCTGGATATATATCCTGATTCATTCCAATATAATATATAGTTATAACAAGTATTCTTAATATGTATTTTAATTATATCAAATGATGTGATAGAATGACAATAGAAATTAATATGGGAGGAGACCACCTCTCATAAAATAAGGGAGAGTAAGAGCATGAATTACAAGATTACAGTGATTCCTGGTGATGGAATTGGACCTGAGATTATTGAAGAAGCAAAAAAGGTACTGAATCAAATCGGAAAACGATATGGACATAAATTTGATTACACGGAGGTATTAATGGGAGGTGCTTCGATTGATGCTACTGGTGTCCCGTTAACGGAAGAAGCGTTGGAGACAGCAAAGAACAGTGACTCCGTATTATTGGGAGCCGTAGGTGGTAATGTTGGGCAGTCCAATTGGTACAGCCTTCCGCCTCATCTAAGACCGGAAGCGGGGCTTTTGGCTATTCGTAAAGGGCTAAAGCTGTTTGCCAATATTCGTCCAGCCATCTTATTTGATGAGTTAATGGAAGCATGTCCTCTAAAGGAAGATATTGTAGGAAGTGGCTTTGATTTTGTGGTTATGAGAGAACTAACGGGAGGACTTTACTTTGGGGCTCGTAGTACTGTCGAGGAAAATGGAATTCGCAAGGCAACGGACACTCTAGTATATGATGAAACGGAGATACGCAGAATTGCAAAATGGGCTTTTGAAATTGCTATGAAGAGAAATAAAAAGGTATGCAGTGTTGATAAAGCAAATGTACTGGATTCCTCAAGATTGTGGAGACAGGTAACCAAAGAAGTGGCAAAGGATTATCCGGAGGTAGAACTTACCGATATGCTTGTGGATAACTGTGCCATGCAGTTGGTTAAGAATCCAAGACAATTTGATGTGATTCTCACGGAAAACATGTTTGGAGATATTTTATCCGATGAAGCAAGTATGATTACTGGGTCCATTGGAATGCTCGCATCTGCCAGTCTTGGTGATACAAAGCTTGGTCTGTATGAGCCTAGTCATGGATCAGCACCGGATATCGCTGGTCAGAACAAGGCAAATCCCATTGCGACCATTCTATCTGCTGCCATGATGCTTCGCTATTCCTTTGATTTAGAGAAGGAAGCAGATCAAATTGAAGCAGCAGTGAAGTCGGTATTAAAGAAGGGTTACCGGACAGTTGATATTATGCAGGAGGGTAAGACCTTAGTAGGAACAAAGGAAATGGGAGATTTGATCGTTCAGGAAATTGCGTAGGAATATGTATCTGCTATATACGCAGTTAAGACATTTTCAGAGCTTCGCAATTATCGAAACTAACTAATATAGATATAAGGAGGAAATCATATGGGAATGACAATGACGCAGAAGATACTGGCAGCACATGCAGGGCTTGACAAGGTTACTGCCGGCCAGTTAATTGAAGCGGATTTAGATTTAGTATTGGGTAATGATGTAACAGCTCCGGTAGCAATCCATGAGATGGAAAAGATGAAGATTAAGAAGGTATTTCATAAGGACAAGATTGCATTAGTACCAGATCACTTTACTCCGAACAAAGATATCAAGTCTGCAGAGCACTGTAAATGTGTTCGTGAATTTGCTCAGGATCAGGATATTACGAATTATTTTGAAATTGGTGAGATGGGTATCGAACATGCATTACTACCAGAGAAAGGATTAGTGGTTGCAGGAGATGTGGTAATCGGTGCGGATTCCCATACCTGTACCTATGGTGCATTGGGTGCATTCTCAACAGGTGTCGGAAGTACGGATATGGCAGCAGGTATGGCAACAGGAAAAGCCTGGTTCAAGGTTCCCTCCGCACTGAAATTTGTACTGACCGGAAAGCCTGCAAAATGGGTTAGCGGTAAGGATGTCATCCTTCATATCATTGGTATGATTGGAGTGGATGGTGCATTATACAAATCAATGGAGTTTGTAGGAGACGGAATTAAGAATTTATCCATGGATGATCGTTTTGCTATGGCGAATATGGCCATTGAAGCAGGAGCAAAAAACGGTATCTTCCCAGTGGATGATCTGGCGATTCAATATATCAAGGATCATTCAAACAAGGAATATAAGATATATGAAGCGGACGAAGATGCTGAATACGATGAGGTCTATGAGATTGATTTATCCTCGCTGAAGCCTACAGTAGCGTTTCCTCATTTACCGGAGAATACCAGAACGATAGATGAGGTTGGCGATGTTAAAATAGATCAGGTTGTGATTGGTTCCTGTACCAATGGTAGAATAGATGATTTGCGTGTTGCAGCAAAAATTCTCGAGGGAAGAAAAGTTGCAAAGGGTCTGCGTGTTATTATATTCCCTGCCACTCAGAAGATCTATCTTCAGGCGATGGAAGAAGGACTTCTTGCCACCTTTATCAAGGCAGGTGCAGTGGTAAGTACACCTACCTGCGGACCGTGTCTGGGCGGACACATGGGTATCCTTGCTGCAGGTGAAAAGGCAGTGGCTACTACCAATCGTAACTTTGTCGGACGCATGGGTCATGTGGATTCGGAGGTTTATCTGGCAAGTCCCGCTGTTGCAGCAGCCAGTGCAGTAACCGGTAAGATTTCTGGACCACAGGAACTTGGTTTATAGGAGGGATAATATGAAGGCATTTGGAAAAGTACATAAATATGGTGATAATGTAGATACGGATGTAATTATACCTGCGCGTTATCTGAACTCCTCCGATCCGAAGGAGCTGGCAGCAAAATGTATGATTGATATTGATAAAGATTTTGTAAACCGGGTTAAACAGGGAGATATCATGGTGGCAAATAAGAATTTCGGCTGTGGCTCCTCAAGAGAGCATGCACCGATCGCCATCAAGGCATCTGGAATCAGCTGTGTGATTGCAGAAACTTTTGCAAGAATTTTTTACCGTAATGCAATCAATATCGGTCTTCCGATCATTGAGTGCCCGGAAGCTGCCAAGGAAATCGAAGCAGGTGATGAGGTGGAAATCGACTTTGACAGCGGTATTATTTATGACAGAACGAAAGGAACACAGTATCAGGGTCAGGCATTTCCGGAGTTTATGCAGAAGATAATCAAAGCAGAAGGACTAATTAATTATATTAATAATAAATAAGTAGTAATCTTTATAGTTGAGTTCCTGGACGATATCATCATATGAAAGAAATCATCCCGGTGAATATGGTTTAAAATCACCTAAATAAATGCACAGAATCAATTCATCTATCATAACTTGATATAGAACTTCAAATAGGTGATGGTTATTAATATGAATGGTACGATACGTTACACAATCAGACCATATGATACCATATGGATGCTGGCCCAGGTATTTAATACTACCGTAGATTCAATTATGGAATTAAACCCTGGAATAAATCCTAGAAATCTTTTGATAGGACAGGTAATAACAATAAGACCGGGATACCAATATTATCCGTCCTATCCGAGAAACGGAACCGGTCCTATGGGTGAATTTATGGATGATTATATGGATGAGGAACTGGATGATGCTATGGATGATATGTATGATATGGATGGTATGGACGGGGATATGGAAGAGCTGATGAACCTATTCCGTATGCTGTGGGAGCAGCATTCGCATTGGACGGCTATGGCAATCATCTCAATCATACATGATTTACCGGAACGAGAGATGGTGATTCAGAGATTACTTCGGAACGCCACTGATTTTGCCAACGCTTTCAGCCAGTATTATGGAGTAGATTCAGCTCAAGCCCTGGGGGATCTAATGACAAGGCATTTAACAATTGCTGCAGAGGTAGTAGAAGCTGCAAAAATTGGTGATACGGATGCATTGGCAAATGCCGATCAGAGATGGCGTGAGAATGCAGAGCAGATTGCGTCACTTCTGGCAAGTATGAATGAGTACTGGAGCGTGGATGACTGGAGTGCTATGTTATTTGAGCATTTGAATCTACTTACGGATTTCGTTACCGCTGTTCTGACTCAGAACTATCAGGATGCGGTGAAGCTTATAGATGACATAGAAATGCAAGTACTTGATATGGCAGATATGATGTCGATGGGAATTGCAAGGCAATTTCCGGATTAGAGAAACGCGACATATTACATCAATGTTTTCCCTCAAAAAACATTGATTTTATAAATTGGTTATGGGAACCGGGTAGAACATCATTCGAAAGAGTTGTGTAATATCCGGTTCCTTTTGTTGTTGTAAAGGAAGTTTTTTAAAAGTTTATATATTAATTTGTTTATATCAATTTGGATATAGAAAAATATGCCGCTTTATCTGATAAATTTTTTTCTGACAATAATGTAACAAATCAGAATGAAAGAAATAGACTATTAAGGAAAGACCTTATGCCATAAGGAGGATTTATTTTGCTATCATGCTTTGATTATGTACGACAGTCTCTTGAAACACATTTGTTTTTTGCACGTATCATGAAAGAACATGCATTCTTCCTTCAGATCGGATTTACCCCTCGTGATCGTAAATATGCACAGCATGCGGAAAAACTAAGGGCATGCTTTGACGAGTTGTTATCAGATGTAATCTCCATATCCGATGGTGTAGTAAGTGAGGATTTGTTAAAGTCCGGTGAAGCAGCTACTCAATTTACTTTGGAGGCAGAGAAGGTAACCGAATTCTATACAGGCGTCCCGATTAACAGAAAATTAACGGAAGCAGTATTAGGTTTAGGTTGTGGAAGAGACAGGAATGATAGAGTTCTTGAACAAAGAGTAACGATTATAAATCGAAAAGCAATCAAATTACTGAATGACATTATTGCATTTAAAAGCAACATTTTGAAGAACGTATTGGAATGTAGAATGTACACCGTGAATTATCCGCTACTAATTGAACATATTATGAGAGAAGCAAGATTGTATCAGCATATCATACGTAGACTTCAAAGCAGAAAGGAAGTCGATCTGCAGAGAGAAGCGCTGGAACAGGAAGCCTTCTGGAATCAAATTATGGCTGAGCATTCTAAATTTATTCGAGGTTTATTAGACCCGACGGAAGAGGAATTGATTAAGACAGCACATAATTTTGGAAAAGAATTCGATCAACTGACAAAGGAAGCAAGGGATGCTATGGATATGGCAAACTGTGATTCTTACCGAGTGACAGAGGAAAGCCTTAGGGCGACAAAGAATATACGAGATTTTAAAACTCAAGGTACGGAAGGATTATTGGATTGTCAGATTAGATCCATAATTATACCTTTATTGGGAGACCATACCTTAAGAGAAGCAAATCATTTTATACGATTATTAAAAATCTATAGCAGGTATTCATAGAACGAAATTATCTATATTCATAAGATGAATCTATGATCATAGTATTCATAATAGATATAGATGATTTTAATAAAAAATATTAATTTATATTACTAAAAACTTAATACTGCAATGAATTTTTCCTTGCTGCCATGCTAATAATAATACGGTAGTACTAGTTATAAATAAGCTGCTTTTTGCGGCGGAATGGAGGAATTATGGCAGTTAGAAAAATGGAAAAACCCAATGAAGGAATTAAGTGTGTAGTTAATACCTGTGAATATTATATGAACGGTGATCATTGTGCTGCTGAGAAAATCAGCGTAGAACCCAGAAATGCGAAAGGCTCAGAAGAAACAGATTGTGCAACCTTTGAACCGAAGGATAGAACCTTCTAAGAGAAGAATATTTATAAAGCTCACTATGGTTTGCTTCCTTAGTGAGCTTTATCTATAGACTATTATAATATTCTGATATTACCTTGGTATCTTTATGCAACCAGATCGCTGGTCAAATTTTGATAATAATTATTTGATTAATTCCAGCTGTTCATTGTGTTTATTCTTTTTCATTATCCTTATTTTGACTTGGTCTTTGGAATAAGCTAATGGTACCTTCTTCGTTCAGCTTTACCAGTATTGTAGCGATAATCGGCAAGAGCAAGAGACCCAGAACGCCCATCAGCTGTGTCCCCACAAACATAAGAATTAAAGTAACTAACGGATGTAATCCAATTTGCTGTCCGACTATTTTCGGTTCAATGGATTGGCGGACAGCCGTTATGATAATGTAGAGCAGTAGCATTCCGATACCTAGCTTTGTATTTCCTAAGATAAAAGAAATAATGGACCATGGTAGAAGAACTGCTCCCGTACCTAAGATGGGCATTACATCAATAATCGCTACAAGGCCTCCGAAGAAGAAAGCGTTTGGTATTCCAAGAATTAGAAAGCCCACAGATAGTTCCATGAATGTAATCGTTATGATCGCTGCGTAAGCCTTGATAAATTTAGCCAGGGTACCTATACCGCTATCCTTAAGCTTCAATATCATTTTCTGTTTTTCTCCCTTAAACTGACATATGATAAAATCAGTAATCCGATAATAATCAATCGTAAAGAAGAAGGATGATACGATGGTAAAAATCAATTTAATAAGGAAGGAAGGTAATTGTCCTGCAAAGTTAGTAATTTTCGATACTACGGTAGAGGAAGCATTGGTAAGAAATTTGAATATGGAATCACTGATATTATTCAGGAAATCCTCCACATAGAGCTCAATACCTGGAAAACGGTTCATTAAATCATCGGCTACCTTATTCAAAGCAGGAAGTATGGTGTTTTGATAAAGGGCGGGAATACTGTTAAATAGTTCACCGA
Source organism: Variimorphobacter saccharofermentans (assembly GCF_014174405.1). Classification (GTDB taxonomy): domain Bacteria; phylum Bacillota; class Clostridia; order Lachnospirales; family Lachnospiraceae; genus Mobilitalea; species Mobilitalea saccharofermentans. The sequence goes on from NZ_JACEGA010000001.1 coordinate 1,162,093, forward strand.
GGAAATTAAAGACCTTAAAACCAATCAAGCTTAAGATGAGACCTACAATACTGTAAAAAATGATCAGTATGATGATAGAAACAAATACCCTTTTTATACGAGTCCTTTTCTCAACCAAGTCAATCAGACGCCGAAAGGACACAGCAATAATCAGACCGATTACAAAAGGCATTAATAAGGGAAGCAGGTATTTAATACCTACATATACCAGTAACAATATAATTGCAATGTATAGGACACGTATAATAAACGCCTTTTGCTTCTCAATATTCATATTAACTCCTATCTACTGCCATAATGGCATAACGAAAATGTGAATAATAGAATGATAGATCTGTTAGGAATTTTTCATCACTATGCTTTCGATGATATCAGCTACATCTTCGCAAGTATCACAGCATTTTTCCAGACGGTGTAAGATCTCAGTCCAGCACATTAATTCAATGGGATCCTTAGAGGTATGATAGAGATTACGCATGGAATCTACATAGAGTGCGTCTCCCTCTTCCTCAAGGCGGTTGATTTCAATGATCTTATCACGAAGGGTTTTGGAGGTCTTGAAATTCTTGAATTCCTCCAGTGCTTCGTCCATGGCTTTACAGCAGGTTACAATCAGATTCGTAAATTTAATGATCTCCGGACGTATGGACTGAATATTGAACATATCAATATAGATTAAGACATCTTCCACGGAATCAGTTACATCATCTATTTCCTGGGTGAGAGTTGTAATATCCTCGCGCTCAATGGGGGGAAGGAATTCCTTCACCAGTCGATTCATTATATCATGCTTTGCGTAATCCGCGCTATGCTCAATTTCATGAGCAGCCTTCACTTTTTCTGAGATATTGCTATGATCAAAATTACATAAGGTCTCGTTAAGGGCCACGGCAAGTTTGTACGAATATTTTGCGAGATCTGCAAATGCATCAAAATAATTATATTCATTTTTTCTTTTCAACATAAATATACTCCCTTTCTTATTTAAATATACTCATAAAAATATAAGCCATGATTATCCCCAGTAGACCGCATCCCGGGAAGGTTAGAACCCAAGCCGCGACCATTTCCTTTACTACACTCCAATTGACACTAGACAGTCTTTTCGAAGCACCCACACCCATAATTGCAGTGGTTTTCGTGTGAGTAGTACTAACAGGAACACCAAGTATGGAGGCAACATAGAGACTGATTGCAGCAGCGATATCTGCGGAGAAACCCTGGTAAGTATTAAGCTTTACCATTCCCATACCCACAGTTTTGATTATCTTGTAGCCGCCTATGGAAGTACCAAGGGCCATGACTACAGAGCATAGTATCATTAACCAGATAGGAATTTCGAAATTAGTAATATTTCCTTGCCCTTTTGCGAGAAATACCCCGAGTAAGAATACACCCATGAACTTTTGACCATCCTGGGCACCATGCATGAAGGCCATAGCAGCACCTCCGCATACCTGTGCCTTTCGGAAGAAGGAGCTTGTCTTACGATGATCCATTCCCTTGCATATAAAGCCTATTAATTTCGTAACAATATATCCGATAATGAAGCCCATAATGGAGGACATAAATAAACCATAGATAACTTTAATCCATTCACCACCGTTTATACCTTTTCCACCCTGTAATGCGATAGCGGCACCAGTCACACCAGCGATCAGTGCATGGGATTCACTAGTGGGGATACCAAATGCCCAGGCAGCAGTAGCCCATACTACGATGGCAAACAGAGCAGCACAGAGAGCAATTAGCGCATTTTTAGGATTATCACCGAAATCAACCATATTATAAATGGTCTGTGCTACTGCATTGCTTACCATTGTCATAACAAAGACTCCCAGAAAATTAAATATTGCTGCCATAATGATAGCTTTCTTAGGACTGAGAGAGCGGGTTGATACACAGGTAGCAATAGCGTTCGGCGCGTCAGTCCATCCGTTCACTAAGATAACTCCAAGTACTAACACAACAGTTATTAATAAAGCCGGATTGGAAATCAGCTGCTGTAAAAACTCAGCTAAAGATATTGTTGCCATAATATGCCTCCTGTAACTTCTTTTCTATGTAAATAATGTCATTGATACAATCATATGAATATTAGCACGAATGAAAAGTAGAAGCAATGAATTTGATTAAAAAATTTATACAATCATTTAAATTTTACATAGAATTTACATGAAGTTTACTTAATACTTGTGTTGGGAGACTAAGATATCAGTTAAAATTTGCAACCGTTTTTACATTAAGCAGATAATCTGATTTTCCGTATATTTATATAGATGAAACAAAATCGAGCCCACTTCCATTATTTTTAAATTTTACATTGATTTTTACAGCAAAATCCTTTATCATATACTGTACTATTAAAAATGTCGGTACCAAACCTTCAACCGATTAACCGATTATATGTTATCTAATAGGAACAAGTGAATTGTATCATCAATTCAGCTTGTTCTATTTATAAAACTCGTTATTTGAATAAAATTGCGAGATATAATAATGAAAGAAAAGGTGGTTAAGGATGAGAAGTGATTCAGTAAAAACAGGAATATCGCAGGCGCCCCACAGATCATTATTCAATGCACTGGGGTTGACAAAGGAAGAATTAAGGAAACCACTCATAGGAATCGTTAGTTCTTACAATGAAATTGTACCCGGACATATGAATATAGATAAAGTCGTCGATGCCGTCAAGCTGGGAGTCGCAATGGCAGGGGGAACACCTCTTGTATTTCCTGCAATTGCTGTCTGTGATGGTATAGCCATGGGACATCAGGGTATGAAATATTCACTTGTTACCAGAGACCTGATTGCTGATTCAACAGAAGCAGTAGCAATGGCTCATCAATTTGACGCACTAGTTATGGTTCCGAATTGTGATAAGAATGTACCTGGCTTATTAATGGCAGCAGCCAGATTAAATATTCCTACCATTTTTGTCAGTGGAGGTCCGATGCTGGCAGGACGTGTAAATGGTAAGAAACACAGTCTTTCCGCTATGTTTGAGGCAGTAGGTGCTTACAGTGCAGGAAAGATGACAGAAGAAGAAGTAGAAGAATATGAGAATAAAGTATGTGCATCCTGTGGCTCCTGTTCCGGAATGTACACTGCTAATTCCATGAACTGCCTTACCGAAGCAATCGGCATGGGCTTAAAAGGAAACGGCACCATACCGGCGGCTTATTCAGAAAGAATTCGTCTGGCAAAACAGGCCGGAATGAAAATAATGGAGCTGCTTGAGAAGAACATCAGACCAAGAGATATCTTAACCAAGGAAGCCTTTATGAATGCGCTAACAGTGGATATGGCACTCGGATGCTCAACGAATACGATGCTGCATCTTCCGGCTATCGCTCATGAGGTGGGATTTGAGCTTAACTTAGATATCGCCAATGAAATTAGTGCTAAGACACCGAACCTGTGTCATCTTGCACCGGCAGGCCCGACTTACATGGAGGATCTGAACGAAGCAGGTGGAGTATATGCAGTTATGAATGAATTAAATAAGAAGGGACTCTTACATACAGATTTGATTACCGCAACAGGAAAGACTGTTGGCGAAAATATTCAAAATTGCGTTAATCTTAATCCTGAGGTTATCAGACCAATCGATAATCCCTACAGTGAGACCGGTGGTATCGCTATCTTAAAGGGAAATCTTGCTCCTGATTCTGGTGTTGTAAAGCGTTCTGCAGTGGCTCCTGAGATGCTGAAGCATGAAGGACCAGCAAGGGTATTTGACTGTGAAGAGGATGCGATCGCAGCTATTACGGGAGGCAAAATTGTACCTGGAGATGTAGTGGTAATTCGTTATGAGGGACCGAAAGGTGGACCGGGAATGAGAGAAATGCTTAATCCTACCAGTGCGATTATGGGTATGGGACTTGGTTCCTCCGTTGCACTAATTACGGATGGCCGTTTCTCTGGTGCCTCCAGAGGAGCCTGTGTAGGCCATGTGTCTCCGGAAGCTGCAGTTGGCGGCAACATAGCTCTGGTAGAGGAAGGCGATATTATACAGATAGATATAAATGCAAATTCACTTAATTTCGTCATATCGGATGAAGAGCTGGAAGCAAGAAGGGCAAAATGGCGGCCACGTGAACCGAAGATTACAACCGGTTATCTGTCAAGATACGTTTCCATGGTTACAAGCGGTAATCGAGGAGCAATACTTGAAGTGCCGAAAGCAAAATAAATTCAAGAGGAAGCCTTTAACGAATCAAGTTTGTGACTTCGTTATGAACATGAGCTTGTGATCAAAATAAACACGGAAATGAGGGTAAAGAATGGAATTAACAGGTTCTCAGATAGTAATTGAATGTTTAAAGGAGCAGGGCGTGGATACCGTATTCGGGTATCCGGGCGGTACTATCTTAAACATATACGATGAATTATATAAACACAGTAATGAAATCAGGCATATCCTTACCTCCCATGAACAGGGTGCGGCCCATGCGGCTGATGGTTATGCAAGAGCAACCGGCAAGGTTGGAGTATGCTTTGCTACCTCCGGTCCGGGTTCTACGAATCTGGTAACAGGAATTGCTACTGCATATATGGATAGTGTTCCGATGGTAGCAATCACAGCCAATGTAGCAGTGAATTTATTAGGAAGGGACACGTTCCAGGAGGTCGATATCGCTGGTATCACCATGCCGATTACGAAGCATAACTTTATTGTAAAGGATATTACCAAGCTTGCAGATACTATCCGTAAAGCATTCAAAATTGCAAAGTCCGGCAGACCAGGACCGGTACTTGTGGATATCACCAAGGATGTAACAGCAGCAAAAACCTCATATAAGAAAGTTACTCCAGAGGTAATTCAACGTAAAACGGATGAGATTACAGAAGAAGATATCAAGCAGGCTATTGAAATGATTGAGCGCTCTAAGAAGCCATTTATATTCGTAGGCGGTGGTGCAGTAATCTCCGAGGCACATGATGAATTAAAGGAATTTGTTGATAAGGTAGATGCACCGGTAACGGATACGTTGATGGGAAAGGGCGCGTTCGACGGAACCGATGAAAGATACACTGGAATGCTTGGAATGCATGGTACGAAGGCTTCCAACCTGGGTGTAACGGAGTGTGATCTGTTGATTACCATAGGAGCCAGATTCTCCGATCGTGTAACCGGAAATGTTAAGAAGTTTGCAAAGAATGCGAAAATAATTCAGATTGATGTGGATCCGGCAGAAATCAATAAGAATATCATCACCCGTTGCAGCGTAGTCGGCGATATCAAAGAGGTTCTGCGCTTATTGAATCAAAGATTAGGACAGCAAAATCATAAGGAATGGCTGGAGCATATTCATGATCTCAAGCAGAAATTCCCGTTGAAATACAATAAAGAAGTACTAACCGGACCTTTTGTTCTGGAAAAGCTGTATGAAGTAACTGGCGGTGATGCTATCATTACAACAGAAGTTGGTCAGCATCAGATGTGGGCAGCTCAGTTCTTTAAGTATAACTTACCAAGAACATTCATTACCTCCGGTGGTTTGGGAACCATGGGATACGGACTGGGTGCATGTATCGGAGCAAAAGTAGGTATGCCCGATAAAACAGTAATTAATATTGCCGGTGATGGTTGTTTCCGTATGAATATGAATGAAATCGCTACAGCAACGCGATATAATATCCCGATTATTGAGATCATATTTAATAATCATGTACTTGGTATGGTTCGTCAGTGGCAGACCTTATTCTACGAGCAAAGATATTCTTACACGAACCTAAATGATAAGGTGGATTTTGTTAAGCTTGCAGAAGCTATGGGTGCCAAAGCTTACAGAATTACGAAGAAGGAAGAAGTGGAGAGTGTTCTGAAGGAAGCAATTGCCTTAAAGGAGCCTGTTGTAATTGAATGTATTATTGACAGCGATGATAAGGTATGGCCGATGGTTGCTCCCGGAGCTGCAATTGAAGAGGTATTTACGGAAGAAGATATTAAGAAATAATGATAAAGTTCAGCTCCAGTCGGATATCCGGCCGGAGCTGAATTGGACTTATTAACAATATTAGTATATATTTATTGACAAAAAAATAACGTAGTTTTATAATGAACATAATACTTTTCTTGACTAAAGTAAAATGCAAAGATGCATATATAATCAAGTGTATAAGGAGGATGAAACCGTGGGAAGAATTTATAATTTCTCAGCAGGTCCGGCGATGTTGCCGGAAGAGGTATTAAAAGAAGCAGCAGAAGAAATGCTCGATTACAGAGGCACCGGAATGTCTGTTATGGAGATGAGCCATCGATCTAAGGCTTTCGAAGCAATTATTCAGGAAGCAGAGAAGGATTTGAGGGAGTTAATGAATATTCCTGATAATTATAAAGTACTTTTCTTACAAGGTGGAGCATCACAGCAATTTGCCATGATTCCTATGAATCTTATGAAGAATAAAGTGGCAGACTACATAATTACAGGACAATGGTCAAAGAAAGCATATCAGGAAGCAAAGAATTATGGTACAGCTAATGCAATTGCATCCTCAGCTGACAAGACATTTTCCTATATTCCGGATTGCTCCGATCTTCCGATTTCAGAGAATGCGGATTATGTATATATTTGTGAGAATAATACCATCTACGGTACAAAATTTAAGAAACTGCCGAATACTAAGGGTAAGACTTTAGTAGCTGATGTATCCTCCTGTTTCTTATCAGAACCGGTTGATGTGACCAAATATGGTGTAATCTATGGTGGTGTTCAGAAGAACATCGGACCTGCCGGCGTGGTTATCGTAATCATCCGTGAGGATTTAATCACAGAAGATACCTTACCGGGTACTCCTACAATGTTAAAATATAAGATTCATGCAGACGAAAAATCCCTTTATAATACACCGCCGGCATATGGTATTTACATCTGTGGCAAAGTATTCAAATGGATTAAGAGCATGGGCGGCTTACAGGCCATGAAAGAAAGAAATGAGAAAAAAGCTGCAATCCTTTATGATTATCTTGATCAGAGTAAACTATTCCGTGGTACTGTAGTGAAAGAGGATCGTTCCTTAATGAACGTGCCGTTCGTTACAGGCGACGAGGAGCTTGATGCTAAGTTTGTAAAAGAAGCAAAGGCAGCTGGCTTTGAGAACTTAAAAGGACACAGAACTGTTGGTGGTATGAGAGCTAGTATCTATAATGCTATGCCAATCGAAGGTGTTCAGAAGTTAGTCGAATTTATGAAGAAGTTTGAAGAAGAAAACTTGAAATAGTATGTAAATCGAAATATGAAAACCAATATAATACATGATCATATCATGTGATTGGTGAAACGGAAAGAAGAACAAGGCTGCATATTAGTTCTGTGTTATAATAAACTGATATGCAACCTTTCCTCATAGTTACGATGTTTGTTATGGAAATAATTTTTTAACATGGAGAGGAGTTATTGTGATGAAGTATAATTGTCTTAATCCGATTGCCGGAGTAGGGTTGAACCTTTTTACCGAGCAATATAATAAAACTGAGGATTTCAATGAAGCAGATATTGTCTTAGTACGTAGTGCAGCTATGCATGATATGGAGCTTCCTGATAATCTTAAGGCGATAGCAAGAGCAGGAGCAGGAGTTAATAATATCCCTCTTGAGAAATGTGCGGAGAAGGGAATTGTAGTATTTAATACTCCCGGTGCCAATGCAAACGGTGTTAAGGAGTTGGTAATTGCTGGATTGTTATTAGCATCCCGTGATATCGTTGGAGGTATTAACTGGGTTCAGACCGTAAAGGATGATCCGACAGTTGCCAAATTAGTAGAAAAAGGCAAATCAAAATTTGCTGGAAAAGAAATTCAAGGCAAAAAATTAGGTGTAATCGGTTTGGGTGCAATTGGTGTGCTGGTAGCAAATGCAGCTAACCGTCTTGGTATGACAGTATATGGCTATGATCCCTTTATCTCTGTTGATAACGCATGGAACTTATCCCGTGATGTAGTTCATGTTAAGACAAGAGAAGAAATCTATGCAGAATGTGATTATATAACAGTACACACACCTTTAATTGAGGATACAGATCCTAGTGTTAATACGAAGGAAATGATTAATGAAGAGACCATTAAGCAGATGAAGGATGGCGTTATCATTCTTAACTTCGCTAGAGATTTGCTGGTAAATGATAATGATATCGAAGTAGCACTGAAGTCCGGTAAGGTTGCTAAATATGTAACGGACTTCCCGAATGCGAAGACTGCTAATATGGAAAATGTGATTGCAATCCCTCATCTGGGTGCTTCTACGGAAGAATCAGAGGATAACTGTGCAGTAATGGCTGTTAAGCAATTGATGGATTATATGGAAAATGGTAATATTAAGAATTCTGTAAACTATCCGAATTGTGATGCAGGAGTATGCAGAGCAGCTGGACGTATTGCTATCCATCATAAGAATATACCAAATATGCTTTCACAGTTTACAAGTGCTTTCTCTGCTGTCAATGTTAATATATCCGATATGGTAAACAAGAGCAGAGGAGATTATGCTTATACCGTACTGGACGTTGATTCCTCCAATAACTCTGATGTAGCAGCTAAGCTTTCTGCTATTCAGGGAGTATTAAAGGTAAGAGTGGTTAAATAAGTAGTGTAAGTGTTTTATAAGGGCATGGGGATATTATTGGATATGAATAATAATCTTCATGTCCTTATTTTAAGAAAGCATGAGTTAAGAATTAGATAGGAGAATTTAGTATGGCTACAGTGAAACCATTTTTATGCTATCGTCCGAATGAGACTGTCGCGAGCAGAGTGGCTGCATTACCCTATGACGTCTATAATCGTAGTGAAGCGAAAGAGGAAGTGCAGAGGGAACCCCTGTCCTTTCTGAAGGTCGACAGGGCTGAGACAAGCCTGCCAGATACAGTGGATACCTATGATCCGATTGTCTATGCGAAGGCAAAAGAGCTGTTACAGAATATGATGGAGGACGGTACCTATATTACAGACGGACAGGATTGCTATTATATCTATGAGCTGATTATGAATGGACGATCCCAGACCGGATTGGTTGCATGTGCATCCATTGATGATTATTTAAATAATAGAATCAAGAAACATGAGAACACCAGAGAAGATAAGGAAATCGACCGAATCACGCATGTAGATACCTGCAATGCACAGACCGGTCCCATTTTCCTGGCTTATCGTGCTCATACCGTCATAACAGAGGAAATTGCAAGTGAGAAAAGTAACGTGCCGATATATCGTTTTACTTCTCCGGATGGAGTACAACATAATGTATGGAGAATATCGGACAAAGTAAGAATTAATAAGATAAAGAATGCCTTTGAAGAAATCGACAGCATTTATATCGCAGATGGTCATCATAGAGCAGCGTCCGCCGTTAAGGTCGGATTAAAACGAAGAAAAGAGAATCCGAATTACGACGGTACAGAAGAGTTCAATTATTTTCTGTCCGTATTATTTCCCCATGATCAGTTGATGATTATGCCATATAATCGTACTGTTAAGGATTTAAACGGGTTGTCAACGGATGCATTTCTGAAGAAGCTGGAAGAGGTCTTTGAAGTGAAGCAAATGGGGAATAACCCGGTTTCACCCTCTAAGAAAGCTACCTTTGGCATGTTTCTGGAAGATTGCTGGTATTTATTAGAGGCAAAAGAGAGTATTAAAGAGCAGGAAGATCCGGTAGCAGCCTTAGATGTATCCATTCTTCAGAACTATCTGCTGCAGCCGGTTCTTGGTATTCAGGATCCCAGAGTGGATAAGCGCATTGATTTTATTGGGGGAATTCGTGGACTAAAGGAACTGGAACGTCGTGTTAATGTGGATATGAAAGTAGCGTTTTCCATGTATCCCACCTCCATCGAGGAACTTTTTGCTGTTTCCGATGCCGGTAAGCTTATGCCACCCAAGTCCACCTGGTTTGAACCAAAGCTGAGAAGCGGATTATTTATTCATAAATTAAGTTAATAATATAATAAGGCTCTGAGACGGTTTGGAACGTGTTATTTATAAACTGCTTCAGAGTCTATTAGTTTATGTTTTTTTTACTTTATATCTGATAGCAGATGTGATAAAATATTAAGAAATGAGCTTTGAGGAGATTGAAAATGAATAATTTTTTTAATTTGGATAATAAATTCTTTACCACGTTGGGAAAAGTCTTTGACATGATGTGCTTAAGTGTGGTTTGGGCTTTACTCTGCATTCCGATAATTACAATCGGTCCTGCGAATACAGCCATGTATTATGCCACTGTTAAGGTGATTCGTCGTGAAAGAGGCTATTTAATGCGTGAATTTTTCAGGTCCTTCCGCTTGAACTTTAAACGTGCTGCTATCTTAGGCGTAATGTTTACAATCATGTTCGTGGTATTGGGATTTGATCTTTTTTATGCGAGAGCTTCCATTAACAGTGAAAATAATTCAAGCTCTATACTGTTTGGTGTATTTGTTGCAATTACTATACTGATTGCAAGTGTATCAACCTACGTTTATCCGGTGTTGTCCAGATTTGATATGACGATTAAGCAATTGTTAAAGGCTTGTATCTTTTTGGCAATCAGGCATCTACCTTTTACAGCAGGTATGCTGGTGATAACGGCAGCTGGGATTGTAGCGGTTCTATTTTACCCGTTAGCCATTTTTCTGGCCCCTGCAGGTGTTACATTTTTAAATTCCTTCTTAATGGAAAGAGTGATGAAAAAATACATGCCGAAACCGGAAGAGGGAGAGGAAAATACCTCTAAGGATGAATGGTATCTGGAATAAAATTCGATATTCTATGACAATAGATAGTTTGCAAAGGGTACTTTCTATCGTTTATTTATAACATAGATTCAATCGAATATGGGGAGATACTATCTGTAATATTTTCACAAAAATGAAAATATATGAAAATTATGCTTTTCTTTTGAATGAAAACATGGTATAAACTATTTATATTATTTACCTATCAGAGCAGTAGTGTTCTCATCATTATGAGGACACTTTTTTCATACGTTATAGGAGAGGAGATAGAATATGTCAGAGAAATTAACTGATTTATTTGCAATTGACGTATTTAACGAAGCAACGATGTTGGAGCGTTTGCCAAAGAAGACTTACGCTGCACTTAAGAAAACAATCCAAAATGGTGAGGACCTGGATCCGAGTGTAGCAGAAGTGGTAGCCAATGCGATGAAGGATTGGGCGATAGAACGTGGAGCGACTCATTATTCTCATTGGTTTCAGCCGATGACCGGAATTACTGCAGAAAAACATGATTCCTTTATTAATCCGACTTCTGATGGAAAGATAATCATGGAGTTTTCGGGAAAAGAATTGATTAAAGGAGAACCGGATGCTTCCTCCTTCCCCTCAGGTGGTTTACGTGCCACCTTTGAAGCCAGAGGATATACCGCCTGGGATTGTACATCACCTGCTTTCTTAAGAGAAGACGCAGCAGGTGTAACGCTTTGTATTCCAACTGCGTTTTGCTCATACACCGGAGAAGCACTTGACATGAAAACTCCTCTTCTGAGATCCATGGAGGCTCTAAGCACACAGGCTACCCGTATCTGTAAGCTGTTTGGACATGATGTAAAGAAGGTGAGTCCTTCCGTTGGACCGGAACAGGAATACTTTTTAATTGATAAAGCAAAGTATCTGCAGAGGGATGACCTTATTTTCTCAGGCAGAACCTTATTTGGGGCTATGCCCCCCAAGGGACAGGAACTGGATGATCATTACTTTGGATGCATTAAGGAAAGAGTTGCCTGTTTCATGAAGGAATTGAATGTAGAACTGTGGAAGCTGGGGGTTACAGCAAAGACACAGCATAACGAAGCAGCACCGGCGCAGCACGAATTAGCACCGATCTATGCAACTGCGAACATAGCTACGGACCATAATCAGCTGGTTATGGAGTGTATGAAGAGAATTGCTAACCGTCATAATCTGGCCTGCTTACTTCACGAGAAGCCCTTTGCAGGTGTAAATGGTTCGGGTAAACATGATAATTGGTCCATGGTAACGGATACCGGTAAGAATTTACTGGATCCAGGTAAGACACCCCATGAGAATATACAATTCCTGTTATTCCTTTCCGCAGTACTAAAAGCAGTGGACTTACATGCGGATTTACTTCGTGTATCAGCTGCTAATCCGGGTAATGACCACAGACTTGGCGGATATGAAGCTCCTCCTGCCATAATTTCTGTTTATCTTGGAACACAACTTGAGGATGTAATCTTACAGCTAATTGAGACCGGAGAAGCTAAGAGTAGCAAAGACGGAGGAAAATTGAATGTAGGTGTTCATACATTACCGGAGTTGAAGAAGGATGCGACGGATCGTAACCGTACATCACCATTTGCCTTTACTGGTAATAAGTTCGAGTTCCGTATGGTGGCTTCCTCCATGTCCATAGGACCTGCAAACACAACTCTCAATACCATAGTAGCAGATGTCTTATCAGAAATGGCGGATGAACTGGAGGCTGCCACAGACTTTGACTTGGCAGTTCATGATTTAATTAAGAAGACTTTAACCGAGCATCAGAGAATTGTCTTTAATGGGAATGGATATTCGCAGGAATGGGTAGAGGAAGCAGAAAGAAGAGGACTACCGAATATCAGATCCATGGTAGAGGCAATCCCGGCATTAGTAACAGAGAAGGCTATTAAGATGTTTGAAAAGCATCATGTATTTTCAGCAGTGGAATTACATTCCCGCGCGGAAATAATGTACGAAACCTATGCCAAGGCTATTAATATTGAAGCTAGAACTATGATTTCCATGGCAAGTGTTCAGTATATTCCGGCTGTTATTAAATATACGAAGAGATTGGCAGATTCGATTAATGCAATCAAGGAAGCTGTTCCGGATGCGGATATCAGTGTTCAAACCAGTCTTTTGAAGGAAATATCCTCCTTACTAGCTGCTGCACAGACCGCCCTGAAGAAGCTACAGAAGCTGGTGTCAGAGGCTTCTTCCATCAATGAGATTGATAAAATGGCTATCTTTTATAGAAACAACGTATTCCCGGCGATGGCAGAATTAAGAGAGCCGATCGATGCCCTTGAGGTTCTGGTCGATAAGGATTTGTGGCCAGTTCCTACCTACGGCGAGATGTTATTTGAAGTATAATATAATGAGATAAGGGGATGTTTCATAATACATTCACGAGGACAACTGCTTACCTCACACACTGACGGAAGGAAATATTACTGATTCTGCATGTCTCATTCGAACATTAATTTTCACCTGATTCATACAGAATACAGCAACATGTTCTTCCGACAGTGTATTATGGTAAGTAATTATCCCCGCTGATACATTATGAAACATCCCCTTATTCTTACTGAAGCAAGATCATTATTAAATACAATCTTCCAATTTCTTAATGGGATGTCTGATTACGGTTCTCCATTTTTCAGGAGCAACCCTTCTGGCATCTGTTAAATAGATCTCGTGATGGAGTCTTTTGTCATTAATATCTTTCCTATATCCATTTTCATGAAGGTACGCATCCATCAGAGCCACTGTTGCCGGTTCATTATCAAACGGACCATTATGCATGATCTGGACACAAAGTCCTTCCTCCACTTCAAGAAACTCTGCACTACTACAGTCCATTTTCTTTTTAGTGGATGCAGTTTCTACTGCCCTATCTAAATCTTCCTTCTTCACAAAGTCAGGAAGCCTTATTACCGAGATCCAGTTAAATGCATCCTTGTTCCTATAATCTACGCCACATACACCGTCTTGCCACCAGAAACCTTCAAGAGGTGGTACAACATATTCGAAGTATCCTTCCATTTTATAACCGGTCTTGTTACTCATCTTCAAAGTATATGCTATCGCATATAGAATACCTACCGCTTGCTGATATGCGCCGCCCTCTTTATTCGGATCTCCCTTGCCACGAACAGCAATATAATTTGCTTTTGGAACATTTACAATCTCAGGTTTATTACTCGGCATATAGAACTCTTTGTATTCTTTCTTATAATCAAATGCCATCACTACTACTCCTTTCAAAATCAACCTTTGTGAGTGCCTTCGTTATCATGTGTATCAGCTGTTAATGTATACAATTCTTCTGATGTGCTTTTATTTTCTTTATCGCCCAATCGTAATGACTACTTGTTACACTAATGAAATAACTGCCAATACAACTGCCGCCTACCCAAGGATAATAAGTATTCGTAAATAATTCCTCCTGGGAGAATGTGTCAAGCGCTTCCATTACTTTTTTATGAGAATTCTTAAATCTATCAAGGGCTTCTTCCTCAGAAATATTCTGGTTACGATGATAGAAAACCATATTCATATCTCCATATGTTTTCCAGTTATATCCCTCCATCAGAAACGGCTTACTGCTTCCATCCTCCCGATTTTTAATCCAATTCAAGAGCAGTAGATGCCATTCATTCAAGTGCATCAGTACATCTCTAAGATTTTTATCGCGATTCCAGTGTGCTTCCTTTTTCTTTTCATCGGCAGCAAAGTCATAGCTGATCTTTTTCTCATTCTCAGTTCTATTTTCTATCAAACCGAGTAATTTTTCATAATATGTTCTTGCAGCTAATATTAATGCTTCTTTATTTTTTGGTCTTGACATATGTTTCCTCCTACTCTGTTAAGAAACCAGAATTAATAAGGCATCATTTCGAATTAGAAATATAGCAGATCCTCTGGTTCCGTTCATCATGCAATCCTTTTATCTATTCTTACCTTATCATACCATAATAAATATGACACCTGCATGTCATATTTATATTATCTTTATTAAGACAATAAAAACTACAAATCCCCGCTCATAGCTGGTAGATCAATTGTTTTTATCAATTCATTAAGCCACAGACAGGATAAGAGGGCTCATTCATAGGGAGGTGTAGGCAGTACCGTAAAACAATTAGCCTATTTTCGAGAGAGTTTCTGCATACTAGTTCGTTTCGCGAGCGACTGACGCAATTATTAAGGAGGAGCGAAACGTAATAGACGAATGCAGAAACTCCCGAAAATAGAGCGTGTTTTATGGTACTGCCTACACCTCCCGCAAACGAGCCCTCTTATCCGTCCCTCGGTAACTAAATGAAAAATTTAACTTGACATTTATACTGCTTTCATTTATATTTTGATTATCAAAATATTTGCAATGCAAAGCATATGCTTAGGAGAGAAGCACATGAATGATAAACTGATTGAAATTAACAAGATGCTCGTAGAGGTTTACGATGACATTATGCATATAGAAGAATATTCGATAAAGCAGGGCTCATTCCGTGATTTATCGATAACCGAAATTCATACCATAGAGGCAATTGGTCTATATGGTTCTAAAACCATGTCCGAGGTGGCAACAGCACTGGAGATTACGATGGGAACATTAACAATAGCCATTGATAAACTGATTAAGAAGGGTTATGTAGAACGAAGCCGTAGTAATACGGATCGACGCATTGTGAATGTGAGCTTAACCAAGCGGGGGAAGCTGGCATATCGTATCCATGAGAAATTCCATTTGGATATGGTAAAGGCCATTATGCTGGATTTTAATGAACAAGAGGAAGAAGTGCTGCTGACAGCCCTTAGAAAGTTAAATTATCACCTTAAGGATATCTATCTGAATAAAGAATAAGACGTTATTGAGACTATTTGCTTCCAGGCGATTGCTAAACGCTCTGTGATAGACATGAATATGTAGTAACCTGGCTCGGATAGTTTGCAAAAAGTGAGGAGGACTCCTAGATGAGACATGCGATAATCATTGGTACTGGAAGTTATGTACCTGAAAATATAATGACAAATGATGATATGGCAAAGCTGGTGGATACCAGCGACGAATGGATTGCATCCCGGACGGGTATAAGGGCCAGAAGGATATCCACTGGTGAGAATACATCGGACTTGGCATATAAGGCTGCAAATAAAGCACTGCAAAATGCCAATATAGAAGCCAGGGAACTGGATTTAATAATCTGTGCTACTATCACTCCGGATTCTTTTATGCCTTCCGTAGCCTGCATTGTTCAGGAACGGCTTGGAGCAGCGAATGCTGCTGCCTTTGATCTGACTGCCGCGTGTACGGGATTGATCTATGGGATGGCATCCGCTACTGCGTTCATTGAAAGTGGAATGTATAAGAATATTATGATAATCGGAGCGGAAACAATATCAAAGGCACTGGATTGGACTGATCGATCAACCTGTGTGTTATTCGGAGACGGTGCCGGAGCGGTGGTAATGCAGGCTTCCGATGTCAATAATGGAGTCATGGCAGTTCATCTGGTGAGTGACGGAAGTAAACAGGATTACTTATGTCTTCCCGCATTTGAATTAACTAATCCGTATATTCCACGAAAGGATGATTATAAGCCGACTATTTCCATGAAGGGGCAGGAGGTCTTTAAGTTCGCAGTTCGTAGCATTACGGATCATATTAAGGTTGTACTGGAGAAAGCATCCTTGAGGGAAGAGGATATTAAATATATTGTTACACATCAGGCAAATTGCAGAATAATTGAGCATGCAGCCAGAACCTCAGGGATTACGATTGATAAGTTCTTTATCAATATAGATCGATATGCCAATACATCAGCAGCAACCATTGGAATTGCATTGGATGAAATGGTGGAAAAGAACCTGCTGCAATCCGGTGACAAGGTTATACTTGTCGGATTTGGCGCAGGTATGACAAGTGGAGCCATTCTGGTTGAATGGAATTAAATTCACATGTTTTGGGTGTTACCCTTGAATATAGAAACATGATAGGGAAGGCTGCTTCCCAATACTAAGAAAATATTTCATTATAAAATAGGTTAGGGAGGCATGTCCTCCTGTAACGAAATTATCTTAAGGAGGATCATATTATGGATTTCGACAAAATTAAAGAGGTAGTTGCAGAACAGTTAGGCGTTGATGTCGCTGAGCTGACAAAGGAAACATCCTTAAAGGATGATTTAAATGCAGATTCCTTAGATCTATTCCAAATCATAATGTCATTAGAGGAAGAATTCGGTATTGAAATTCCTACTGAGGATACAGAGAACATCAATACAATTGGTGACATTGAAGAATATTTGAATAAGAGAAGTGAAGAAGCATAAAGAAAATCAGAAGGAAAAGGGATGTTGTAAAATGAAGTATTCGGGAATATGGCTTGCTTTCGACAATGGATTATCGTAAGACATAATCCTGGTTAATACATTTTGCAACAGACCCCTACCTTACTAAGATAAGTAAGATGGAAGAAACATTTAATGATAGAGAAATGAAAGGGAACTAAGCTATATCTAAAGTATTCTGGAACGGGGGAACTATGATTAAGACAGCTTTTATTTTTGCAGGCCAAGGGGCTCAATATATTGGAATGGGAAAAGAGCTTTATGATTTCTTTCCTGTCTGTAAGAAAACCTTTGAGGAAGCAAGCAATGCTCTTCATATGGATCTTACTAATCTGATCTTTCAGGGACGTAAAGAAGACCTGGATTTAACAGAGAATACACAGCCTGCAGTTGTTACCACATCAATTGCTGCGTATCGTGCCATAACGGAGTATGGTATTATTCCGGATGTAGTTGCAGGACTTAGTCTTGGAGAATATTCTGCCTTAACAGCAAGTGGAGTATTCACTCTGGAGCAAGTGGTTCCACTTGTGAGAAAAAGAGGACAATATATGCAGGAAGCGGTTCCACAAGGTATTGGAAAGATGAGTGCGATCCTGGGATTATCGGAGGATAAGGTAAGAGAAGCCTGTACAGAAGCAAGTGCTCTGGGAATTGTAGAGCCTGCGAACTTTAACTGCCCAGGACAGATAGTGATTGGAGGCGAGATACAAGCAGTGGATGAAGCTGCACGCCTGACTAAGGAAAAAGGAGCAATGAAAGCGATTGATTTGTCGGTAAGTGCACCCTTTCATACCTCAATGCTAAAACCAGCAGCGGACAAATTACGAAATGAGTTGGAGCCGATGAAACTTGGTACGCTGGCAATACCTCTGGTTTGCAATGTAAATGCAGATATCGTGAGTCAAAGTGATGAGGTTAAAAACTTATTGTATCAACAGGTTATGAGCAGTGTATTATGGGAACAGTCAATCCGCAGAATGCTTCAAATGGGTGTACGTAACTTTGTTGAAATCGGACCGGGTAAAACCTTATCCGGCTTTGTAAGAAAGATAGAACGCGGACTTGGGATTTATAATGTTGAAGATATGGCTTCCCTGGAGGCAACGGTCTCAGCCCTTAAGTCTGGAATATAGAGAGGAATTATAATATGCTAAATGGAAAGATTGCGGTGGTAACCGGAGCAGGGAGAGGAATTGGAAGAGCAATTGCTTTACAATTTGCAGAATATGGTGCGAAGGTTGTACTGAACTATCGAAGCAGTATTAATCAAGTAGAAGAGCTACTGTCAACCATCAGGAATGCAGGAGGCGATGCCATAGCAGTTCAGGCAGATATCAGCAGTGAGACGGATGTTAAAAGGCTGGTTGAGGAAGCAATCAAGCAATATGGAAGAATAGATATCTTGGTTAATAATGCAGGAATCACCAAGGATAATCTAATTCTAAAGATGACAGAAGCCGATTTTATGAATGTGATTGATATTAATCTTAAAGGAGCATTCCTCTGTACAAAACATGTTTCAACTGTTATGCTAAAGCAGAGAAGTGGAAAAATAATTAATATATCATCAGTTATTGGAATTGCGGGTAATGTGGGTCAGGCCAATTATGCTGCCTCGAAAGCTGGTTTGATTGGTTTGACGAAGGCAGTGGCTAAGGAACTCGGGTCCCGTGGTATTACTGTCAATGCCATTGCGCCAGGTTTTATTGAAACCGATATGACGGAGCAATTATCAGAGAAAGTTAAAGAAGCATCACTAGCCAGTATTCCATTAAAACGTTATGGAAAAGTAGATGAAGTTGCGAGCGCAGTTAGCTTTTTAGCATCGGATGCAGCAAACTATATCACCGGTCAAGTTCTTCAGGTTGACGGTGGTATGGTGATGTAGAATGGAGGTAAAAATGAATCATAGAGTAGTTGTTACCGGAATGGGTGCAATCACTCCAATCGGTAATTCAGTTGAAGAGTTTTTTAATAATGCAATGGCCGGCACATGTGGAGTGGATTTTATTAACTCCTTTGACACAGAAGCATTCGCTGTAAAAATAGCAGCTCAGGTCAAAGATTTTGATCCGAAGAATTATATGGATGCCAAGGATGCCAGAAGAATGGACCGCTTTTCTCAATTTGCTGTAGCTGCAGCAAAGGAAGCAATCGAGGATTCTGGTATTGATTTGGATAAGGTGAATCGGGATCGCTTCGGTGTAATCGTTGGTTCCGGTATTGGTGGCATTGATAATATTGAAAAAGAAGCAAAGACATTGTTCGATAAAGGCCCAAAGCGTGTTAATCCATTGTTTATTCCGATGATTATCACGAATATGGCAGCAGGAAATATAGCGATTAAATATGGTGCAAGAGGAGTATGCACCAATATTGTAACGGCCTGTGCCACCGGTGGACATTGTATTGGAGAGGCTTTCCGCAGTATTAAGCATGGATATTCGGATATCATTCTTGCAGGAGGAACGGAGAGCTCTATTACGCCTTTGGCAGTGGCAGGCTTTTCATCGCTGACAGCATTATCAACCAGCAAAGATCCTAAGAGAGCATCCATACCTTTTGACAAGGAAAGGGATGGTTTTGTAATAGGAGAAGGAGCCGGTGTACTGGTACTGGAGCAGTATGAGCATGCCGTAGCGCGCGGAGCGAAAATCTATGCAGAAGTAGTAGGATATGGTGCAACCTGTGATGCATATCACATCACATCACCGATTCCGGAAGGGGATGGCGGAGCAGCTGCCATGACGCTGGCAATGGAGGAAGCGGGTATTACATCGAAAGAGATTTCCTACATCAATGCTCATGGAACAAGTACACCACCGAATGATCGTACAGAGACGGCAGCAATCAAGACCGCTATGGGTGAAGTTGCTTACAATATACCGATTAGCTCGACGAAGTCCATGATTGGACATTTGCTGGGAGCTGCTGGTGCAGTGGAAGCAATTGCATGCATCAAAGCTATGGAAAAGAGCTTTATACCGGCTACCATAGGATATCAGGTACCGGATGAGGAATGCGATTTGGATTACGTACCGAATGTTGGACGCAAGGCAAAGCTTAATTACACTATGTCCAATTCTCTTGGTTTTGGTGGGCATAATGTTACTTTGATATTTAAGGACGTGGAGGTATAAACGTGGACTATAAGGTTATTCTTAATTTGATGAAGGAAATGAATCGTACTGATCTGACAAAGCTTGAGATAGAACAAGAGGGTGTACGCATTTGCATGGAAAAATCAAATACGCTTGTTACTGTGGCACAGCCAGCATTACCGCAGGTAACAGTAAATTCAGCGGTAGCTGCACCGGTAGGACAGCAGCCAGTGGAAGCAAATACAACCTCTGAATCAGGTGGAAGCACGGTAGCAGAAAAATCAGAAGAGTTCACCGGCAAGAAATTGGTATCTCCCATGGTTGGAACCTTTTATGCACAGCCATCACCGGATAAGCCACCCTTTGTTAAGGTTGGTGATAAAGTAAAGAAAGGACAGACAATTTGCATTATCGAGGCAATGAAGCTGATGAATGAGATTGAAAGCGAATATGATGGTGAAATTGTTAAGGTATTGGTAAACAATGAGGATATGGTAGAGTTTGGTCAACCATTGTTCCTGATTAAATAAGAAATACTGATGAACTCAGCCTGCTACAAAGCAGTGTAAGGCAGGAATTGAAGAAAGGAATGACTGTTCGTATGTTAAATATAGATGAGATACAAAAAATACTTCCTCATAGACCACCTTTTTTGCTAGTTGACCGTGTAGAGGAACTGGAGCCAGGAATACGAGCTACTGGCAAGAAATGTGTTACAATGAATGAACCATATTTTCAGGGACATTTTCCCGGAAAAGCAGTCATGCCCGGCGTCATCATTCTGGAATCCCTGGCTCAAGTGGGAGCAATCTGTATGCTCACGGTAGAAGGAAATGAAGGTAAAATAGTACTATTCGGGGGAATGGATAAGGTAAGGTTCAAGCGTCAGGTGCTTCCCGGAGATGTATTAACACTGAAGGTGGAGATCAGTAAAAGCAAAGGTAATTTTGGTGTTGGAACAGCTATCGCTTATGTAGACGATCAGGTCGCTGTTGAGGCTACACTTACCTTTGCTATTGAATAAGTAAATCGATTATCGGATATAGATTAAGGAGAATTGCGATGTTTAAGAAAATACTAATTGCAAATAGAGGAGAAATCGCAGTCAGAATCATCCGTGCCTGTAGGGAAATGGACATTGAGACAGTGGCAGTTTATTCCGAAGCGGATAAAGAAGCACTTCATGTAATGTTAGCAGATGAAGCGGTATGTATTGGTCCGGCTAAATCAAAGGACAGCTATCTGAATATGCAGAATATCATAAGTGCAACCGTACTTACTGGAGCAACCGCAATCCATCCAGGATTTGGATTTTTATCTGAAAATAGTTCCTTTGCCAGAATGTGCGAGGATTGTAATATTACCTTTATCGGTCCCAAGGCGGATACCATTGACTTACTGGGTAACAAATCCAAGGCAAAAGAAACTATGAAAAATGCCGGAGTACCTGTAATTCCTGGTTCCGATGGGGAAGTAGAGACCGCAAAGGAAGCCCTTGAGCTTGCGAATAAAATTGGCTATCCGGTTATGCTGAAGGCATCTGCTGGAGGCGGCGGTAAGGGAATGAGAGCAGTCTATAACCCGGAAGATTTAGAAAAGCTATTTACATCAGCGAAGGCAGAAGCAAAGGCGGCTTTTGGTGATGATAAGTTATATATGGAAAAACTAATTATTAACCCGAAACATATAGAGGTTCAAATACTTGCTGATAGCTATGGCAATGTAGTACACCTTGGAGAAAGAGACTGCTCCGTACAACGTCGTAATCAGAAAATGATGGAAGAGTCGCCATCGGCGGTTATGTCTCCTGAGCTTCGAGATAAGATGGGTATGGCAGCCGTTAGGGCAGCACAAGCTACTGGCTATGTCAATGCCGGAACCATTGAATTTCTATTGGATCGAGATGGTAACTATTATTTTATGGAAATGAATACCCGTATTCAGGTCGAGCATCCTGTAACCGAGATGGTAACTGGGATCGATATGATCAAGGAGCAGCTTCGAATTGCCAGTGGAGAGAGGATGCCCTATCGACAAGAGGACATAATATTTAAAGGCCATGCCATTGAATGCAGAATCAATGCAGAGGATCCCTCAAAAGGGTTTATGCCCTGTCCCGGACGCGTGGAAAATGTGTTGTTTCCGGGAGGCTTTGGAGTCCGTGTAGATAGTGCACTATATCCAGGGTATGTGATACCTCCCTGTTATGATTCCATGCTGGCTAAAGTAATTGCCTATGGAAGAGACAGAGATGAAGCGATTCAGCGTATGAAGCGTGCCTTATCGGAGCTAATTATTGACGGAATTCAGACGAATATCGAGTATCAATATGAGCTTCTGGAACGAGAAGAGATTATTACCGGAAACTATCATACTGGACTAATTGAGGGTAAGTAGAGCTATGAATAGAAACCCATTTAAATCTAAGAAATATGCTACATCGAAGATTTATCGTGCTAGACCTCAGGATATTGAACGTACGGAGGAAGAACGCCCGAATGTACCACAGGGTATTATGACCAAGTGCCCGAAGTGCGGTAAAGTTATATATACAAAATTACTATTAAAGAATTTTAAGCGTTGTGATGAATGTGGCTATAACTTTAAGGTTTCAGCAAATGAGCGGTTTGCTATGATACTGGATGAAGGCGAATTATTTGAATTAGATGCGCATATTACTACAAAGGATCCATTACAATTCCCTGGTTACGGTGATAAGTTAATTAGGACACAAACCCAGACAGGTCTTGTGGATGGTATCGTTACGGGTAAGGGGAAGATAGACGGACTTCCGGTGATGCTTGGAGTAATGGACTCTGCCTTTTTTATGGGAAGTATGGGAACAGTAATCGGTGAGAAATTAACCAGGTTGTTTGAAAGAGCAACGAAGGAAAGGTTACCAGTTATTGTATTTACTGCTTCCGGTGGCGCTCGTATGCAGGAGGGAATATTTTCGCTTATGCAGATGGCAAAGGTTAGTGCAGCGGTGGCAAAGCACAGTGAAGCAGGGCTATTGTATGTGACCGTATTGACAGATCCTACGACGGGCGGAGTGACTGCCAGCTTTGCGATGCTTGGAGACATCATCCTGGCTGAACCAGGTGCTTTAATTGGATTTGCCGGTCCCAGAGTAATTGAGCAAACCATTGGGCAGAAGCTTCCGGAAGGCTTTCAGCGAGCAGAATTTTTGCTGGAACATGGCTTTGTTGATCAGATTGTTTCCAGGGATCAGCTGAAGCAAACCTTAGGGAATATTATTCGTTTGCATTCTACGGCTCATCAGGGTTCAGCAGAATAATCAGAAATTGATTGCCTGCAAGTTAGGCGGATGGAGGCTGTTATGGATATTACACCGTGGGAGAAAGTAAAATTAGCACGAATGCCATTAAGACCTACAGGTCTCGATTATATCAACCGTATATTTGAAAATTTTCTGGAATTACATGGCGACCGATATTATGGAGAGGACCGAGCAATCGTAGGAGGGATCGCATTCTTCGGAAGTATTCCTGTAACGGTAATTGCACAGCAAAAAGGAAGAAACACGAAAGAAAATATTGCGAGAAACTTTTCCATGCCTCATCCTGAGGGATATCGTAAAGCATTACGCCTGATGAAACAGGCGGAGAAATTTCATAGACCTATTATATGCTTTATTGATACACCGGGGGCTTTTTGTGGATTAGGTGCAGAAGAAAGAGGACAGGGAGAAGCTATTGCAACGAACCTTGCGGAAATGATGATGTTAAAAACACCAATCATATCAATTGTAATCTCTGAGGGAGGTAGCGGTGGAGCTCTTGCTCTTGGTGTGGCAGATAAGGTATATATGCTGGAGCATTCGATCTACGCAATCCTGTCACCGGAAGGCTTTGCAAGTATCTTATATAAGGATTCCGGTAAAGCAGAGCAGGCTGCAACCGATATGAAGCTAACTGCTCAGGATTTATATCAATACGGAATCATAGATGGTATTATTCCGGAGCCACAGGGTGGTGCACACAATGATCATGATAGGATGGCGGATAACATCAAGGCAGTCATAGAAGCGGACCTACAGGATTTGCTTCAGAAATCGGTGGAGGAGCTGTTAGAAGACCGATACCAGAAGTTTCGTAAGATTTAAACCAGGCAAGATAAGGGTCTGTTGCATAATACAAAGGCAGGGATGGTAAGTAATATCCTTGCTGATACATTATTGCAACAGACCGTTTCACTAAGTTATACTGCATAACGTTACATTAGTCGCTAAAGAACAGAGGTCGGTTTCACATATACCAGGCTAGAGGTGAAGGTACCGCTTGCGTTTTCTATATAATCCCGGTATTCTTCGTAATTGATATAATATTGCTTTCCCCAGGATGAGATTCGAAGCATAATCTGGCCGGTGACATCATCCTTTATGATACCGGTAACCATGATATAATGCCCATTCACATTCTGCTTAACGGCTTTATAATAATAAGGTTTCATACCGTCCATCTTTTGCGAATCTGTTTCCACATAATCTATTTCACAGCGTTCATAAAATGGAATGCCTTTCTTTCCCCACAAATTCGGTGTGTTTGGACCAATTGACAGTATTACAGGAATATCCCGCCGAAGCATTTCTTCTATCATGTCATACATATCATAATAGGATAACTTCAGTTTCCAATAAGCCCGAAAATTGTATGAATGAACATCACAATACGTGTTTATGGCATTGGCTAACTTGGGGCCTAGAACAGCTATAACTCTTTTGGTATTGGTATATCGGTCATTAATGCTTCTCACATAGGCATCATAATTCTTATACTCAATTTTATTGGTGCCAGCAAGAGCAATCTCAGTTTCAGGATTTCGAAATCTATGGTTATGCAAAGCCAGATATAGGAACATATCTGCGGTTGCGATAGTACCGCATCCGTAGTTATGAAGAATAGAGTCCTTACTATACCAATTGTCCTTAGAAAACCACATCTGATTGCCGCCATATGAAATTGCGGAATCCTTGATTACTGGAACGTAATCGGATTTTGATAATTCAATTGTGATATTATTAATAAATGGCACAGTATATTCTCCTTTATTTATGTTCTCTATTTATTGTATTCGAAATCGTTCATTATGTTGCAGACTTTCAAATAGTGTTATGGAGGATAAGTACAAAGGGCTGTTCCAATATGATCCGGTACTTCTCGGTATCCCGGATGATATAAGAACAGCCCTTATGCCTACATGGTTTATGTGCTTTCCTTATGCAAAGCTAAGTAAAGAATTAATCTTCGTCATCTTCCTTATTAAACAGCATAACCTGTCTTTTTCTTGCCATTTCGTCACTATCAAGATACTCATCATAAGTAGTAATCTTATCGATTAAATGTCCGCCCGCAATTTCCATGATACGGTTTGCAGTAGTTTGAATAAACTGATGATCCTGCGAGGTGAATAGTGCCACACCTGGGAACTTAATCAATCCATTATTTAATGAGGTAATGGACTCCATATCCAGATGGTTGGTTGGTTCATCCAAAATTAATACATTGGCGCCTGCAATCATCATCTTAGAAAGCATAACGCGTACGCGCTCTCCACCGGATAGTACATTAACCTTCTTGGAACCCTCTTCCCCGGCAAATAGCATTCTGCCCATAAAGCCACGAACATAGGTTACATCCTTCTCAGGAGAGAAAGGCATCAGAAAATCGACGATGGTTTCGTCACCTTCAAACAGCTTTGTATTGTCCTTCGGGAAATAGGATACGTTTGTGGTAATACCCCATTTGTAGGAGCCTTCATCCGGTTCAAGCTCTCCAGCCAGAATACGGAATAAGGTAGTTGTAGCAAAGGTATTGGGTCCAACAAATGCAATCTTATCCTCACGTCCGACAATAAAGGAGATATTATCGAGGACCTTCACACCATCAATGGTTTTTGATAGATTCTCAACAGTAAGCACCTCGTTACCGATCTCACGACTGGGTCTGAAATCGATATATGGATATTTTCTGCTGGAAGGTCTGATATCATCCAGTTCGATCTTCTCCAGTGCTCTTTTTCTGGAGGTAGCCTGCTTTGATTTGGAGGCATTGGCACTAAATCGCTGAATGAATTCCTGAAGTTCTTTAATTTTCTCTTCTTTCTTCTTGTTAGCTTCTTTCATCTGCTTAATCATAAGCTGGCTGGACTCATACCAGAAATCGTAATTGCCGGCATAAAGCTGGATCTTAGCATAATCAATATCAGCGATATGAGTACATACTTTATTTAAGAAATAGCGGTCATGGGAAACAACGATTACGGTATTTTCAAAATTAATCAGGAATTCCTCAAGCCAACGAATGGCTTCCAAATCTAAATGGTTGGTAGGCTCATCGAGTAGAAGAATATCAGGATTACCAAATAAAGCCTGGGCAAGTAATACCTTCACCTTTTCACTACCACTGAGTTCACTCATTTTCTTGTAATGAAGCTCTGTATCTATTCCTAAACCATTCAGCAGGGATGCTGCATTTGCTTCTGCTTCCCAGCCGTCCATAGAAGCAAACTCTGCTTCTAATTCACTTGCACGGATACCATCTTCTTCGGTAAAGTCTTCTTTCGCATAGATAACATCTTTTTCCTTCATGATATCATAGAGGCGCTTATTACCCATGATAACTGTTTCAAGTACTTCATATGCGTCATACTTGAAGTGATCCTGCTGTAGGAAGGATAAGCGCTGTCCGGGAGTAATGATGATTTCTCCCTTTGTAGGTTCTATTTGTCCGTTTAATATTTTAAGAAAGGTTGATTTGCCGGCACCATTTGCACCGATTAAACCATAGCAATTGCCCTCGGTAAACTTAATATTTACATCTTCGAACAACGCCTTCTTTCCAATTCTTAGGGTTACGTTACTAGCCTGTATCATGAAAACCTCCTAAATACTTCAAATTATTAACAATCGCCATATCTATTGTATCGTATATTCTTGATTTTGCAAGTATTATTATTATCAAAGCAATCTGGTACTAAAATTATGAAGAATATGCAGAATATTCATATTTATCTTCACAAATAATTCACTATTCGTTAATATCTTTTACATATTTCCTACTTATAATAAAAATATAAGATCGGTTTAAACGAATTGATAAATCAATTCGTTAGCAAATTGATAAATCAATTCATTAACAAATTGATAAATCAATTCGTATGTAATAATGATAGAAGCCACAGCTGCAATCGCGGTAACTGGCTTCGACTAATAACAAGTAAAATTCAAATAAATTTTTTTCATTACCCTCCCCTTAACAGCCAACTTGAAAAAGTTGGCTGTTCCTCTGTGAACATATTACATCACCATGTATCGATACCTGAGACAATTCAGTCATAATTATATGCAAGAAATGTTCAGAAGCAAAATGGTACTAATAGATAGCCATAGACAGTGTCGGAGTATTTGCACTCGTCGGTACTTGGGCTCTGACTTTAAGAGACTTATGTACCGTTACGTAGTGCAACTAAGCGAAAGCGGCTTCGCGGCGGATATATCTCCTGGTCCCATCCTGTCGTATTCTCGGTTGTACACTGTGGTTTTCGTTTGACTTTTAAATCCATCTTAGATAGAATGTAAATATGAAATTGGAGGGTAACTATGGCAATCAACAAAGCAATGAGAATTGCATTAAAAGCATTGTCCTATCCGGATTTGGATGTAAAGAAGAATTATAAGCTGCACCGTCAAATGACGAATGTCGCTCATCCATATATAAAACCGAAATATGAAATGTGGGATCACAAGGTATCCGTAGGAGATTACGATATCCCGGTGAGGGTATTTTTTCCACCGGAAAGCGACGCAGACAATCGGGTACTGGTGTTTTTTCATGGCGGAGGCTGGGTAATCGGTAATATTGATAGCTATACAACGGTTTGCTCGAATATGGCGAATATGACCGGTCATATAGTGGTATCAGTGGATTACCGTTTGGCTCCGGAATATAAGTTTCCTACTGCACCGGAAGATTGTTATGCAGTAACCAAGGCTATTTTTGAAAATGCAGATACCTTTGGTGTTGAGAAAAAGAATATTACATTAATAGGAGATAGTGCAGGAGGGAATCTGGCAGCGGTAGTCTCCATCATGGCAAGAGATCGTGGAGAGTTTATGCCCTCCAGACAGATATTATTATATCCATCTACGGACAGTGATCATAGTCAAACCTCCCCTTATGAATCGGTAAGGGAGAATGGAACGGATTTCTTACTGACCACCAAACGTATTTGTGACTTTATTGATCTATATAAGAGCAGTGATGAGGATTTGTCAAATCCTTATTTAGCACCAATCCTATCAAAGGATTTGTCAAACCAACCCAGAACCTTGATAATCACAGCACAATATGATCCTCTTAGGGATGAAGGAGAAGCATACGGTAAGAAGCTCTATGCTTTTGGAAATGAAGCAGAGGTATATCGTATGAAGGATGCACTCCATGGATTTATTTCCCTGCCAAAGCATTTTGTACATGTAAAACGAAGCTATGAATTAATTAATCAGTTTTTGAACAACGAGAGTAGTAATTAACCTGAAGAAATATCTGGATAAAAACGTTACATATAATATAGAAGACTAACATGAGGCGAGAAAAGAATTCCATCGGAAAGGGAGTAAGAGACATATGAGAAAAAGAAAACCGATCGAATGGGCCAAGCTGGATAATGCCGCGAAAATTTTCCCTCCCACAACCAATGAAATTGATACCAAGGTATTTCGATTTGTTTGTGAATTAAAGGAGGAAGTAGATAAAGAGATATTACAATCTGCATTGGATAAGACCCTGCCATTATTTCCGATGTATCAAACAATCCTTCGCAGAGGTGTATTCTGGTACTATTTTGAACAGACCGATTTAAAGCCAGAAGTAGTAGAAGAGAATAAACTTCCCTGCAGTATGTTATACCGCCAAAACCGTAGAAATTTATTATTTGAGGTATCCTATTTTCATAATAGAATTAATCTGGAGATGTACCATGCTGTTACGGATGGAACTGGTGCGCTTAGCTTTCTTAAAACGTTGATTTATTACTATCTTACGATGAAACACAGTTCGGATTTTACCGAGAAGCTTCCAAACTTGGATTATGATGCCTCTTTTACACAGAGAATGGATGACAGTTATCTGAAATATTACGACGGGGATAAAAGAATTAATAAAGTAAAGCTTACGAAAGCGTATCATATTACAGGCAGACGATCCATAGATAACCGGATGAAGGTAATAGAAGGAGAAATGCCCGTTAAGCAGGTTCTGGAGCTGGCACATCAATATAATACAACGCTTACGATATACTTAACTGCCTTGTTTTTTATGGCTATTTACCAGGACATGCCTGCCAGACAAAGGAAATATCCTGTTGTATTAACAGTTCCTGTCAATCTTCGCTCGTTTTTTCCCTCTGTAACCGCTCGTAATTTCTTTGCGGCTGTTAATATCCGCTATCACTTCGGCAATCAATCTAACCGCTTGGAGGATGTAATTGCTTCCGTCAAGGAATCCTTTGAACGGGAGTTGACAGAGGAAAAGCTGAGAAAGCATCTGAATCGATTATCTGCCTTGGAGCATAATGCGTTCACGCGGGTGGTTCCATTGGTGCTTAAGGATTATGTATTACGCTTTGCCAATTATTTGAGTGATAGAGGTATAACAGCATCTATTTCTAATGTAGGTAAGGTGACGATATCGAAGGAGCTGGCTCCGTATATTCAGCTCTTTGATTGCTTTACCAGTGTAAGAAGACCACAGATTTGCATGTGCTCATTCGGAGAAAGCCTGGTAGTCAGCTTTACTTCTCCTTTTACTGGTACGGATATTCAAAAGAACTTTTTCCGTATGCTGACGAAGGAAGGGGTATCGATTGCAGTAGCCGCTAATATTAAGGATATATGATAGGAGTGATATGATGCTATATTGCGATAATTGTAAGGTTTCCTTGAAAGGGAAACATCAGGTATGTCCATTATGCGGAGGTATCATTCAAAATAATGAAGATGTCACGGAGGATGTATTTCCGAATATTCCAACTATCTATCAGGAATTCAATATGTTTATCCGTGTTATGATATTAATCTCCATTGCAGCCATCATTATCAGCTTTGCAGTTAATATTATCTTTACCAGAGACTCCAGATGGTCATTATTGGTGGCGGCAGCCATAGCCTGTATGTGGTTAAGTATGTTCTTTATTCTCCGTAAGAAGAATAATATACCAAAAACGATACTGTGGCAGGTGGTTCTGATCAGTTTATTATCAGTACTCTGGGATTATTCCATTGGGTGGCATGGCTGGTCATTGGATTATGTGATTCCCTCGATTTGCTTTGCAGCTATGATCATAATAGCGATTACTGCGAAGCTGTTGAAAATTGGTGTGGGGGATATGATAATTTATTTTTTATTGGATGGAATATTTGGGTTTATCCCAATTATTTTCATTATATTTGGTGGCTTGAACGTTCTTTTTCCTTCCGTAATCTGCGTTGCGACCAGTGCAATAAATCTCTCTGCAATTATTTTGTTTGAAGGAGATAATATAAAGACGGAGCTCAAGAAAAGAATGCATATATAATTTTCTATAAAGAAGGGAAGCTTAAAAATGAATTCATTTGTCTTAAAACTAATCGCTATCATAACCATGTTAATTGACCACACAGCCGTCGTGTTTGTACCCCATAATACAGTTTTATATATTGTTATGCGGAGTATAGGAAGACTGGCTTTCCCGATATTCGTGTTTTTACTTGTGGAGGGATTTTATCATACCAGTGATGTGAAAAAGTATCTAACACGGTTAGGCATTTTTGCATTTATATCGGAAATTCCATTTGATCTGGCATTTAATAATGCAGTATTAGAAACAACTCATCAGAATGTATTCTTTACCTTATTCTTAGGATTATTATTAATATATATTATGAGTATCGTAGAGGAGAAGTATAAGAAACAAGTCTTTGTTAGCAACTGTATTGATGCAATATTAACGCTGGTATTTTGCATTGTAGCGCTGGTATTACGTTGTGATTATCACTTTGCCGGTATATTACTCATTGTTGCCTTCTATCTGTTCCGTGGAAGTAAAGCATTACTCACATTTGCGTTAGTTCTTGTAACCTTTACGATATTAGGTGATATTAACGTACTTGCAACCTTAGCTATGATACCGATCGCTTTTTATAACGGAGAAAAGGGTAAAAGTGCAAAATATTTCTTTTACATCTTTTACCCCGCTCATTTACTGGTATTGTTTTTGATATCTTATCTGATATCATAGTAATTTTCCCGGCTTGGAACATATCTGCCGTAGCTGCTGTTAGAATGAGCGCTATCTCCTGATTCATGGGATTTTTCAGGATAATAATATTTTGAATCAAAGTCTTGTACACTGTGAGAGGAAGGAAAACGATAATAAGTTTTTTTGGTTGGTTCAAAATACATGATATAATCCTCCTGAAGGCAAATGATATGAGTGAAATCTTTATGTTATTATTGTTCATCAGAGAGCAATCTAATATACTTAGAAAATAGCTTTCGCTTTAACACAATCTAACAACATAGCTTATTATTCCATCTTCCATAGAAGTGTTGGAAGGTATCACAAATTAAATAATCGATAAATCAGGAGACGTTTATGATATCATTAAAAATATCCGACATTAAATTATTTATGGCAAAGCTTTTGGCAAGTTCTTCCTTTGACCAGTTTATTCTCCGGGAAATGGAGCTGCAGACATTTACCGTTTTTTCCATATCAGGGCAATTTAATGAAGATTTTTTTACAAACGAGGAATTGGAGGAACGGAAAGGAGATCGATGTGTGTTATGGAGCGATGTACGTTCCATAGCATATTCCATGATTAAGGGCAATAAGACGCCGTTGGCTCTAAAGATAATATTTCAGCTGCCAAGGCAATTATGTGAGGACTTGGTACATCAATCCGGGGGTAAGCTTCGCATGGAGGACATCGGAGGATTATATATAAATCTCAGGTTTGAAAAGAAGGAGCTTCATATTATAACAGGAACAGCGATAAAGACCTTTACATTGGATAAAACACTGGAACAGGAATGGGATCGTGAAGTGAGATCCTTATTAAAGGATCAGGGAGTTGCATTTGAAGAGGAGTAATACGATGATGTCCTGTTGGATACCTGATAGAATCGGAGAAGGATGAAAACTGGGTAAACAATTGTTAGCACTCATGAAAGAAGAGTGCTAATTTTGTCTTGACATTTAAAAACTGCTGTATTATGATATCCTTTGAAGGAAATTTACCGAATAAATGACGATAATATTACAAAAAGGAGTTGTTAGAATGAGTACTGAACGTGGCACTTTATCCATCCATTCAGAGAATATTTTCCCCATTATTAAGAAATGGTTATATTCGGACCATGATATCTTCGTAAGAGAATTGGTATCAAATGGTTGTGATGCGATCACGAAATTAAAGAAGCTTGAAATTATGGGTGAAGCAACACTTCCTGAAGATAATCATTTTCAGATAACCGTAACTGTGAATCCGGAGGAAAAGACAATATGCTTTTCTGACAACGGAATTGGTATGACGGCGGAAGAGGTTAAGGAATATATTAATCAGATCGCATTTTCCGGTGCACAGAAATTCATGGAGAAATATAAGGACAAGACCAATGAGGATCAGATTATCGGACATTTTGGTCTGGGCTTCTATTCTGCATTTATGGTGGCTGGTCGTGTAAGCATTGATACCCTGTCCTGGCAGGAAGGTGCTGAACCGGTGCATTGGGAGTCCGATGGTGGTACAGAATATGAGATGAGTACTGGTACAAGAACGGAACGTGGTACCGATATCACATTGTACTTAAATGAAGAAAGCTATGAATTTTCTAACGAATACCGTGTAAGAGAAATAATTAAAAAGTACTGTTCCTTTATGCCGGTTGAAATATATTTTGTAAACGCGAATGCTCCGAAGGAGGAAGAAAAGGAAGAAGTTATTGACGCTTCCGTAAATGAGGAGGGTGTCGCTTCAGAAGATTCCGCAGAGAAAGAGGAAAAGAAGGAAAAGAAAAAGCCGGAACCGATTAATAATACCAATCCATTATGGATGAAGCATCCGAATGATTGCACCGAAGAGGAATATAAGAATTTCTATCATGATGTATTCCATGATTATAAGGAGCCTCTGTTCTGGATCCATCTGAATATGGATTATCCTTTTAATTTAAAGGGTATTCTATACTTCCCGAAAATCAATACAGAATATGATTCTCTGGAAGGATTAATTAAGCTTTATAGTAATCAGGTATTTATTGCAGATAATATTAAGGAAGTAATACCGGAATTCCTGATGCTGTTAAAGGGTGTTATTGATTGCCCGGACCTTCCGCTTAACGTATCCAGAAGTGCGCTGCAGAATGACGGCTTTGTGAAAAAGATTTCCGATTATATTACAAAGAAGGTAGCGGATAAGCTCACCGGTATGTTTAAGGTTGAGAGAGAGAATTACGAGAAGTTCTGGGATGACATTAGTCCTTTCATTAAGTTTGGCTGCTTAAAGGATGATAAGTTCCGTGAAAAGGTGAAGGATGTTATAATCTTTAAGAACCTGGAAGGAAAATATCTTACTCTGGCAGATTATATAGCTGCGAAAAATGGCACTAAGGATACAGAGAAGGATACTGCCAAGGAAGCTGAGAAAACTGATTCTGAATCAGAGAAGAATAGCAATTCAGAGACGGATAAGGGTACAGAGTCCTCTGAAAGTAAAGAAGAACATGTTCATGATGAACATTGTGAATGCGGCCACGATCATGATCATGACGAAGAGGTTACAGAGGATAAGAAAACCATTGTCTACTATGTAACTGATGAAAAGCAGCAGAGTCAGTATATTAATATGTTTAAAGAAGCTGGCCTCGATGCATTTATCCTGACTCATAATATTGACCAGCCCTTCATTACCCAGCTGGAGTACCAGGATCAGACAATAAAGTTCCAGCGAATTGATGCAGATATCAGTGATAGCTTTAAAGAAGAGACCAAGAAAAAGGATCAGAAGGTTCTTAAGAACAATACCGAAGCAATGACCAAGCTATTCCGTAAGGTTCTTGGTAAAGAGAAGCTGGAAGTAAAGGTTGAGAAATTAAAGAATGATAAGGTGTCTTCCGTTATGACCCTGTCTGAGGAAAGCCGAAGAATGCAGGATATGATGCGTATGTATAGTATGCAGGATATGGATCCCAATATGTTCGGCGGTGGAGAGACCCTGATATTGAATGCGAATAATCAATTGGTTCAGTATATTATCACGAATGAGAATTCAGAATATACTCCGATGATTTGTGAGCAACTGTATGATCTGGCGCTTCTAAGCCATAAGCCGTTGGATCCAGAGGCAATGACCAAGTTTATTCAAAGAAGCAATGAGATTATGTTACATTTAGCAAAATAATTATATAAAGCAAATAATGCGAGAGCTTATCCATGCTTAAGGCAATCTGCCTTCACAATAAAGCAGGATGGGCTCTTACTTTTTGCTCATATTTTATGAAAAGTGGGAAATACTGAATGGTATATAGGAAATCTAATTATCTAAAATTTTAATAAACCTATTGATAAATACAATGTGTCTGTGATAATATATGGTAATGAATACTATATCTTGTGACGTGATAAAACATACTGTGCAATTATCAATACAATGTCAAATAAATAAGAAATTACATAGTGTAGTTCTTATTGAGATTATAAACTGGAGGATAAAATGATGCCCTATAGAATAATAGTAGATAGCTGTACTGACTTACCGAAGCAGGTAAAGGAGGATGGCCATGTTCAAATTGTACCACTAACACTGATTGTAGAAGATGCTGCCATCATAGATGATCACACCTTTAATCAACAGGATTTCTTAACACGTGTTAAGAACAGTCCAACCTGCCCGAAATCAGCATGTCCTTCGCCGGATGACTTTATGAAGTACTATGATTACGACGGCGATATTTATGTCGTTACGATATCATCACAGCTTAGTGGCTCTTATAATAGCGCTGAGTTAGCCAAACGGTTATATCATGAAGATCATCCAAATAAAAAGATTGAGGTGATTGATTCAAGATCCGCTTCGGTTGGGCAGACACTGATTGCGTTAAAGATTAAAGAACTTATCGAAAACAGTCATCCCTTTGAGAGCGTCGTTGAGAAAGTCAGAACCTTCCGTGATGGACTAAAAACGAAATTTGTCTTAGAAAACTTAGATACATTAAGAAAGAATGGTAGATTAACCAGTATTCAGGCGCTTCTATGCAGTGCCTTAAATATAAAGCTGGTTATGTCAGCAACTGCAGAAGGAACCATCATGAAATTAGGTCAGGCAAGAGGTATCGCAAAAGCCTTGCTTGAAATGATAAAAGCAATCGAGCGAGACGTTGTGAAGCCCAATGAGAAGACAATAGCCATTGCTCACTGCAACAATTATGAGCGTGCGAAATTTGTTAAGGAAGAGATATTGAAGCGGATTCCATTTAAGGATTGCCTTATTGTAGATACTGCAGGTGTCAGCTCCATGTATGCCAACGAAGGTGGAATTATAACAGCATACTAGAGGGGATGCATATGGATGCTTGCTACCTTTCCCCGGAGACATTAGTAATATGACACTTATGCCCTTTAATGGTTTTCACATGTTTTACGGGGAACCATCCAGCCAGACAGTGGCTTTTATGAGGGTTGATAATATCGAAAAGCTACATTCATTTATTAAGAAAAACGGTTGGGATAAAATAAGCGAAATAGAAACGCAGCACTGGGGTGGTAAAGAGTGTAGTGTTACAACAATCGATGGTGGTGTAATGAGGTTTTTCCAGTTGGATTAACAATCGCTATAGTTAAGAAATAAATAGATAGTAAGCGGCACCAAATGATTCAATAGGGATTATGAAAAGTCATAATCCCTATAATATAATGAATCAGCTTCATTTTTCCTACATGTCATTTCATTTTGAGGGGCTGTAATATATGGAAAATATGATGCTCTTTCATGCTCGTAATCATGGATAGAATTGGTGCCTGATAATACATGAAAAAATGAAATTAGTAGTTGACTTTTTTATGCTTTTGATAGATAATAACTAATGCGGTGCTTATTAGAGTGTCGTTCGAAATGAATAAGTAGTAAGCTTATCAGTTATATTACGAGGCGTGGCTCAGTTTGGTAGAGCGCTGCGTTCGGGACGCAGAGGCCGTGGGTTCGAATCCCGTCGCCTCGATTGTGAGACTCTTGTTTTTCAAGGGTCTTTTTTATGTTGTAACCCTCGGTCTCTTCTGGCCGGGGGTTCAATATTACTTATTTGCTTATTGGATATATTATACATGACCATTATTGGAATTGCATGGAATTTGAGTAAATGATATACTAAAAAAGTCGTTAGATTAGATTTTGCAATAATTAAATGAACTGGTCAACTCATCATAAAATATATCATTTGGAGCATATGATAAGTATACATAGTTTTTAGGAGAAGATTTATGAAAAATATGTCGTTAGCAGATAAAATTAACTCTTTAATTGAAAAGAATCATTTTTCCGGAGGGATCTCGATTAAGGAAAAAGGAAAGATAATTTATGAAAATGCATCAGGATATGCAGATAGAAGTAATAAAGTTTGTAATAATACGGATACCAGATTTGGAATTGCATCAGGAACCAAGTTTTTCACAGCATTGGCGATAGGGATATTGATAGAAAGAGGGAGAATATCACTTGATACAAAAGTATTTGACATCATTAAATATGATTTCCCTTTCTATTCAAAGGATATTACAATTGAGCAGTTATTGACCCATACATCGGGGATACCGGATTATTATGACGAAGACAAAATAGATGATTTTGATAATTTCTACGTTGCCATACCATGGTATGATTTAAGAGAGCCCAAGGATTATTTTCCTATATTTCCTCAGGAAGAAATGAAATTTCTTCCTGGTGAGAAGTTTTCATATTGTAACAGTGGATATGTATTATTAGCTGCCATAGTGAATGAAGTATCAGGAATCCCATATACAGAATTTGTAGAGGAGTATATATTTAAAGCGAACGGCATGAAGAATTCGGGTTTCTTTGAATTAAACAGATTACCTGAAAATACTGCCCTTGGTTATGTGAAAGACGATAAAGGCTGGCGTACGAATATATATAACTTACCAATAGTAGGAGGCGGCGATGGTGGTGCGTTTACTACGGTAGGAGATTTATATATATTATGGGATGCTTATTTCACATTTAAGATTTTATCCGAGGATTTGACAGAACTATATATAAAGCCTTATACCAAAGCGAAATCGGAAGGAGAAAATATATATTATGGATATGGGATTTGGCTAAGTAAGGAGGATAATACACTAGAAGAGTATATTGTTGGATGCGATGCTGGAGTATCTTTTAAATCCGCAGTAATAAGGAAGAATGAAGTAGTTTATACCGTGATATCCAATACCGGTGATGGAGCATGGCCTATCATAAGTGAGATAAAAGAATTCTATTGCATTTGAGAAATACCAAATTGAATACGTAAATATGGATGTACAAAAAGGCCTTACAATCTTTCGAATTGTAAGGCTTTTTTAACAGCTCCCCATGGGACTCGAACCCACGACCTACGCATTACGAATGCGTTGCTCTACCAACTGAGCTAGGGAAGCAAATATATTAGTAATTTTAACGAAAAATGCTACTCACATATTCTATTATAAACAATCAAAAATATCAAGGGCTTTTTGAGGATTTTACAATAAAAAATAATATTAGATTCCTTGAGAATGCCCTAGATTCAAGGGTTGCGATAGTTATATTTGTGATATTTTTAATCTGATGTAAAAATAAAGAGTATCACGATTAATTGTCTGTAAAAGTGGTAAAGTATACAAAAATACACATATAGTATCAAGAAATACTGATAAATTTAATTAAAAAAATAAATAGTAACAATAAGTTATGTAAAAAGTACCAAAGTTTTTCAATTCAACTGAAGTTATATTGACATATTGTAGAATCACCATATAATTAAGATAAATATGTAGAATATAGTAGAATATAGGAGAATATTGATATGATAAAGAGTAAAGGGCTACTTATCAGCTGTATTACTATTCTTATGGCGATTATTGGAGTGATCAGTTTTGCTGTTTATCGGGATTCTAAGAGGCAGCCAGTTTTTACAGAATCAGGATATATCTTAGTTTCACCTGATAGTACTTATTCTGATGCAATCAATACTCAAGTTTATTTTGAAAGCGGGACGAAATATAAGCTCGTGTATCCCGAAAAAGTAGTTTTTAAAAATCAGGAAAATGTTAAAACGGCAATCGATGCCGAATCTTTTGTTCATTATAATGATGGATCAATTGGCTCCCTAACAAATGGAGTTTTGATTGATTTGAACAATCTAGACAATTCTATTATCAATTACTATGGCCTATCTGCCGATTCAATTATGGAAAACGCCGGAACTGATTATATATTGGATAATCGTGGAAGCTCCATGAGCTTTTCAGATTTTCTATGGAAAATTAATGACACGAAATATTTATTGGTGTCAGATGAAATCGTTATCTCTTTGTCCGATAATAACGAGCGGACTTTTGATGATTATGTGGAATTAACATATTATGATACAGGAATTATCCGTATTGTTACCCAGGAAGGAACCTGGCAGACGGTATCCTCAAAGTGTATAGCAAGATTAGGCAATGGGGTATCTGTTAACTTTTCCAATAAAACAGTGGTTAAGAATGAGCATGATGTAAAGCTATCCTTAGAACAGATGGTTATTGGTGCGGATGACAATATTGATATTGTACCGCTTGAGGTTCGAAAAGAAGCAGCGAAGGCTCCAGAATTTGATATTCAGACAATTGATGGAATCAATGGCGGTAAGGGAAGTAACGGTGATGCCGGAGAGGACGGAGAGATTGGAATTAACGGTGAAGACGGAGAAATCGGTGAGAAGGGTGAGAATGGTGAAGCTGGTGAAGATGGAACCATAGGTGAGAACGGACAAAATGGTGAAAACGGAACTCCAGGAGAACCGGGTGCTCCAGGACAAACCGGAACTACTGGTACCAACGGTGAAAATGGTAGGAATGGTGCATCAGGAGCAAATGGTGCATCAGGAGCAAATGGCGCTCAGGGAGCAAAAGGATTATCAGGCGATGAAGCAGCCTTAGATCCGGAGCAGGGTGGCGCAGAACCCACAGAGGGAATTGTATTACCTGTCTTTGAACTAGCTGATCTGAGTGTGACTGCAAATAGTGTAAATGCGACAATTAATGTAACAGATAATGAAAATCGTTTGGATCCAGCATTACCATTTGTTGTTCAGATTGTTGAAAATGCAACCGGTAAATTGATACATAGACTTGAGGTGGATTCAAGTCAGCGTAGTTTCACTGTTGATTATAACGGTTTAATGCCGAATACAGAATACAGGCTGGTTCTATCTGCGGACTATATTGTGGATAACTTGAATTATAACAAGATGTTTATTAATAAAATATTTGTAACGGATGCTTTGGGACTAATGATTGCAAAGAGTTATGCAACACCGGATTCATTGGCTCTTTCTGTGAAAATAACAGGATATTCAGAAATTATGGAGGCGGCTGTACAGCTTACAGATTCGGATGGAAATGCAATTAGTACTCAGGATATTATAATAGACCTGGCCAAATCAGAAGAAGGACATACTATAACATTTACTAATCTGAAGCCGAACACTCGTTATAAAATGAAGATTATCGATATTAAAATGCAGTATGATTCTGCGTTGGTAGCTCCTCCACAGATAAGAGAAGAGGAATACTGGACATTAAAGAGAACACCTCAACTAGGTAAGCCAATTATTGTAGTAAACAAACGGAATACTAGCTTTGAAATGAAATTGGATTCCGTGCAGGATTTAGATGGTGCAATTCTACGTTACCGTTATGAGATATATGAGGTTGGCCTGGATTCTTCCGAGAGACTAGTGAAGAAGCTCTATAACACAACGAATGACATGATACCATGCTATGTAGATGGCGTTGAAATAAGAAATGGATATAACTATCGAATGAGAGTCGTTGTGGAGTGCAATGACAATGAAAAGCAGGTGGAGTATGCCAGCTCATTTACAGACATATTTAGTTTTACTGGAAGTCATTTCCCGATAGTTCTGTTTGATA
Organism: Variimorphobacter saccharofermentans; assembly: GCF_014174405.1. Lineage (GTDB taxonomy): Bacteria > Bacillota > Clostridia > Lachnospirales > Lachnospiraceae > Mobilitalea > Mobilitalea saccharofermentans. The sequence goes on from NZ_JACEGA010000001.1 coordinate 1,202,509, forward strand.
AGGATGAAGACAATACACGCCATGATAAGATAGCAGGAAACTTACGTATTAACACAAATGGATCCATTATTACGATAAATGCTGCTAATCCATTAACCATCGAATATAAGAATTCCCTTGGCGAAGCAGAAAGCTATCAGCTTACAGAGCTTGCCATTGCCCAGGAATATGATAATGGTGTGTTATATTCGATTCCTATTAATATAAAGAATTTAAAGGCAAATGACAATTATGTGATTAGTGCATATGGAACAGTTGATTTGAATGATGGTGCTGGAGGTAAACCCAATACCTTAATAGGAAGTGCAGTGGTAAGCACGGACAAGCCCAATTATATGAAGGTGGTATTTGAGGATGATACCAATGAGACCAGTCAGATTGCGTTTTATCTAAGACTTCAGGATGGAGTGAATGGTATATCCAGTTCATACGAAGCCAGCACTATGCAATATGTTGAAGTAAGTATCTATGATGGAGGTACGGATGCAGTTACGAATTCTGCGCCTGTGGCAACCTATACTTTGACAGGTACAGGTGGCGATGCGAATGCCAGTACCCTGGCTTCCAGCTTATATAATAATTCGTTATTAATAACAGAAGCTAATTTTAAGATCAGTGCTTCAGCAATTTCGTCTTCCAAATATACGATCAAAGTATCCTCTGTAAGAGATTATACGAAGTATGGTAACGAGCTTGTCTCTGGGGATATCTCTTATGTTCATACTTTTGATAAGCAGGCTACTTTACCGAATTTGGCATCAATTGATAAGAATAATGGTCTTGATGTTATTGAGATTACCCGTCTGAATGCAGGACAGTTCGGATTAAATCCTGACGATTATAGCGAGTATAGTGATAATACGGTGTTAGGTTACAGTGTGGCCGCATTGAATTTTGATAATAGTGCGGGGCTGATTGAGAGTTTTACATATTATGCTTTTGAACAGGCGGATTATAATCAGTATATTACGGATTATTATAATCCCAACCATTCCGCTATAGATTTTTACTCCAATCCAGCTGTTAACGCTATAGCCGTGCAGACAAAGCCGGTAGATTCCGCTTTTGGAACAGTTCCGCGTGCTGTATTTATATTCGGAGATACAGCAAATGCTGGCACTATGTCCAGGGGAAGCAAGTATGTATTTACCTATCGTGCCCAGAGAAAAGGATTATCAGATCAGTATTTCCCGGAATCGATAGATAATTCCGTAATTATACGCTCATTAACCAAAGAGGCGCCCTATCAGCTTCCAAGTTTCAGCCTCTGGCCATGGACATCGGATAGTGACAGTATCACATGGAGATATAAATTAAGTAATCAATACGATAGTGAGGCATTAATAAAGTCTCTTCATGATGACAATCATGTGTTTAATAGAAATGAGAATGATATAACAATTCGTGATAGTGTGGAAAAAAGGTTTATTAGAGGGGATGTTTACACTATTAAAGCTACTGTAAGAAGGTTTAAACCGGTTTACAATGCTGACTCAGATATCGTATTGGTATCACAGATTTTTGAAGGTCAATATAATTATGGGGATTATACAACGAATATGGAATATACCATAGAAAACATAGCTCTCCAGAATCGTTTCAGAATTAGCATTACTGATGCCACTGCAAACGCAGAACAGTTATCCAGAGTTGTGGCAATTAAGGTAAATATCTATTTAGATTTAGGTAATATTACTCCAAATCAGACGATTACTTTGCCTTTGGAAAGTATTACAGGTGATACGGGATTTGCATATTTACGATATAGTGCATTAAATAGCAGCTTACTCAATAAGACCTTTTATATAAGAGTGAAGGCAATTTATGATAATGGTATCTCCGGATTTTCAGGGGCATTGGGAGATGATCATGCTATACAGACAGTGAGCGAACGTAATGGTGCACAGATTCTACGTGGAAACTATATTATACTAAATGAATCACAGACCGGATTAGTAGAAAAAGAGACAGGAAAAGCAATGGGATCATACTTTACTGTAACTAGTGCTACCATTCCTTCCAGTATTACTGTTCGTAGCACGCTGAACAGCTCATTTACTACAGAGATGAAGCTATCGGCAACATCAAACGGTGCGATTCTAACGACAATGCCGGGCAATCCAAGTATCACTTTGAAGAAATTAAGTGAAGTAGGGCTGTCTAAAAATGGTGGCGGCAATTACTATGAATCTATGATTGATTCAGTTACTCCTACGGTTTTGTTGAATAGGGGTGCCAGCTATACCATTATTACAACAGTTACATCAGCTAAGGTTCAATGGAAGATTGAGGGATATAAGGATAAGCTCAATTCAGTGAATCCCAATGGTATCAGTGGTAACAAGATGTATGTTGAATTGTATCAATATGATGCGGTAACGGCGGTATATAAAAAGGTGGATGATTTCATCCCTGTTGAGACGATTATGTCATCTACCCATGATGATAGCTTACCATATGAAACAGAGATTACAGGACTGACTTCTAATACGAAGTACGGTGTTAAATTGTATTATATTGATAATGATGGTAATCGTATTTATCCGATTAATGCTTATCAGCCTGATAAGGTTCCGGATACCAATCTGTATACCTTTATAACCAATGAGCTGATTACAATTACACCTGGTACACCGACACTGAAATATATTGCGGATTCCTATTCCTACAAGAGACTTGAGGTAAACTACGCTTTGAACCAGACAATGGGATTTGAAATTATATATTCCATTCATAAGGCAGATCCTTCTCATACGATGGTCTTAAGTCCGGATGATTTGGCTAGTATGAATATCATTAAGACGCCTACTATTTATTATGAAAAGATGACAGGAACCTTAGCCTTGAGACCGGGAGAAGTACTATGGGATGATCCGCCTGGAAGTGGCAATAAGGTATATTTCCCGTATAACAGTTCGGCCTATGAATTATGTATTACACCGGTAACGTCAACTAGTTTATATGAGATTGATCCGGTAACTGGTGAAAAAATATATACTGCTGTAGGTGACCCGATCTACATTCCTCTATTTGTAGAAACACCAAAAGTACCTTTTTACAATGTAAAGGCAACACCAGGTACGGAAAAGGTTACGTTCCAGATATCCGTAATCGATTCCAGTAAGATTATGGTGAATGGTAACTATAAGATTAAGGTTTTCAATAAAAGCGGGGTGGACATCACACCTACTTCAGCGAAGAACGTAACATACTCTATTGATCTACCAAGAACTGTGGTAGTTGAAAATGTTCCGGAGGACGATAGAGCAGAACTGGTGATTTATACAGTCTATGATATGGATAATGATGGGGTGGATGATAGTATGCTTCCACTGGAGGATATTTATTCAGTACCATATAACAATTTGGATGATACCGACAAAGGCTATGCTAAGTCCAGCCATACCGGCTTCCCATTAAGTGATAATGGTTATGATCTGGGAACAGTTCAGATATCCCGCCATGGAACGAACTCAGCGAGAATTTACTTTACAAACTCAGTAAACCTGGATGTGGTGAAAAGAATTTCCTATGTTGTAATCAATCCTGATGGTGGAAGTTCAAACTATAGTATTAACACAAGCTTTACTTCAAGCTCGGATCCTCAATATGTTGACCTTCAGCATGTATTTAGTGCAGAAGGTATGTATCAGCTTCAGGTTCGACTTCTGAATGCCTCGAACTCACAGCTTGAAGATTTATCGTTGCTATTCTTTAAATACGATTAATAACCGGAGGGAAGAATTATGCGAAATTATACTAAGAAAAGCATTATTATGTTTTATGCTTTCGGTTTATTAACCGCCTTGATTATAGGGCTGATCATCATGATGGTTGTAAAACAGGTACAGAGTCAGCCCAAGCCCTATGTGGTATATGAGAATACGATGTTATATGATGAATCAAACCGAATGATTATTGTGACTTCGCCTGGTACGATTACGAGAAAATGGGACAATAATTATTATTTAAAGCAGGCAGACAAAAGTGAATATTGTCTCGGAGCACAGGCGATTGCATATGATTCAAGCAGTGGTGCAATCAGAACTTTTGGAGGGGGATACCAGATACTTGAAGATGCAAGTGTAATGGAGCTTCCTGATATGATGGAAATAACAGATTTCAATGCTACTGGATTTTATAAACTGGGTGACAGGAAATATCTTATCATCGGTGATCAAATCTATTCCTCAGATGGAGCTCTGACAACGGAAAACTATCTATACATCCTACTGGATAAGGTTGGAAATGCCCAACTATTAAATAATAACATTAACACAAAGTCACTGGAACCCATTATCCTTAATTGCGAAAGTGTAGAGTTTGACGTAGCCAGGGAGGAACTAAAGTATGGCAACAATGAAATTGACCTACGGGCTATGTTCGGAACCACAAATGAGTATGATGATTTAGTGTATAAGTATCTCGATTCTACCGTTGAAGAGGAAACAGATGGAATTATTCACCTTATGATACGTGGAGGAAACGGTGGAATCGGAGGTGACGGTGGTGTCGGCGGAACCGGAGGTAACGGCGGAGAAGGCGGTAAAGGAGGCCTTGGAGGAGCCGGAGGAACCGGAGGCGAAGGCGGAGCCGGAGGCAATGGAGGAACCGGAGGAACCGGAGGCATTGGAGGTAACGGTGGAACCGGAGGAACCGGAGGCAACGGAGGTAACGGAGGTAACGGCGGAAACGGTGGAAACGGCGGAAACGGCGGCAATGGTGGTAAAGGCGGCAATGGCGGCAAAGGTGGTGCAGGCGGTGACGGTGCCACGGGCATTGGCGGAGCTGATGAAGAACTGCTAAAATACATCCGATTACGTGGTGTTGCAACCTATGCTAACAGAATTACAGTTAATTATACTGCTTCCGATCCAAAGGGAGTATTTGGTGAGATATTTGTTATAGTACGCCCTGAAGACACTTCAAACGGAGCAACTGAAGTCAGGAGAATTCTTGATATTAGCGATGTCAGTATTGATATCTATGATCTGCTGCCGGATACCAGATATAGGGTCATGCTGGGATATCGTGGCTACGGCTCTACCGATGACGTAATAGCCGACGCTGTTGCGATAAGAACCGCGACGATTGATACTCATATCTCGGTAAATTCTTATTCGGCGGCGGAACAAAGGCTGGATTGTAATGTGAAATTAGATCAGAATTATGTCATAGATCAGGGAGCAACCTTATATTTATTTGCGTCAGATTATTCCTATTCTGATGAAGTGGTTATTGATATTGCATCGGCTACTTCAGACGGTGGATGGAATTATACATTTAACGGAATACCAACGGATAAGGAACTGCGACTTAAATTTAATAATGTAACGTATGGCGGGGTGGCAATAACCTTACCGGATGTATTTATTATTAAGGCATCGATGGTATCCTCGTCAAATCCGATCGGTGAATATTCGAGAGCATCTGAACCTTTTACAGCTACGAATCCAACTGAGAGTGCAACCATTCCTTCTAATACAAATCCAGAAGAGAGTGTAACCACTCCAGCACCCCCGACGAGTGTTCCTTCAGGAGGTTCGGAAAGCAATAACACAAATCCGACTATTCCAGCTGGAACAACGAATCAAAATGTACCGGATGGAAATGGAACAGGATCGGAGCTTCCAACTCAAAGCGCACCAGCAGAAAATAATACAACACCGGCACCGGAAGCTACAGGACCGTAAGACGATAATATGTGGGTGCATGAATTTAAGGAAAACAATGGACAGAACAGAATCAAATTATAAGGTTAAAGGAGAATACATATGGAATCAATTTTATCGTCAACAATGTCTGCAATTGGAATGATGTTAGGATTAGCATTTCTCGGAATTGGAATAGGGCTAGGGATTTTAGGATCAAAGGTGGCCGAAGCAGTGGGACGTAATCCGGAAACAAAGAATGATATCGTACGCTCCGTTATGGTGATAGCGATTGTCATAACAGTTTTGCTTTTGTTATTGTTTTCCTTTGTTTTCTTGCTTCTGTATTTTAATCCGTTTGTAATTAACTAATGATTGGGGGCTTTATTAATGGAATCCGCCTTAATTGCAGCGCTTCTTGTTATGGCACTTATGGTAACGTTCACATTTATTATATTAAGAATGATTTCCATCAATGCCGGTAATAAGATTCGAGATAATGTAGTATCACAAGTACAGTCGTACGATAACTTAATTGACATGAAAGCATCGGAACTTCAAGAGCTTCAAAAGCAAATAGTACTTGAAAAGGAGAAGTTGTCCGGTACGAAAGAAATGCCTACTCAAGTTCAGCCGACTTTCGTAGGAACCACAACGCCCTCCTTAGCGGATTACAGACACTATGACTTTGCCAATGATTATGCAAAGCTAAAAGAGAAACTATCCTATCAATATAAGAATGTGGTAAAGGAGATTTATCAGACAAATAATATAGAGGAAGATAAAGACTACATTGAGACCCTGAATTCCTTAATTGACAAACTATCCTTTGAGAATGTGTACAAGATTTCCTCTTTAGACAGTGAAGAGCAGTTAGAGATTATAAAGGAAATCGTAAATGAGAAAGAAATGCTTGTGCTGGAGAAGTTTTTGGATAATAAGCAATTTGACTGCATTTCACTATATCAATGGTTATATATGCAGAGAAAGCTCCATGATGTGCAAATTTGTGTAAAGGTAACGGATAAGGAAAAAAAGACACAGGGGTATGGTGAAATCATCAGCGTGGAGTACGACCATACCTTGTGTGAAGGATTTCAAGTATTTGTTGGCAATAAAATGTACGATTACGGCGTTTGTAAATATGAGCTAATCTAGTCGCTTACATTAGGTAGAGACATAGGTGGCATGTGAATTGTCTCAAGAGCATGCAAGGAATTAGGTACAGGAGCGGAGGAAAGAATGAGTAAGCATATTGATGAATTAATTGAAACGAAAGTAGCAGCAATAAAAGAAAAGAAGAATATATTTGAGGTCGGTCGTGTCTCCAAAGTACAGAATTATATACTTGAGGTGGATGGCCTTGAGAATATCGGTTTTTTTGAAAAGGTTACAATTGAGGACAAAGCAGAGGGCTACGTCAGCGCAATTAATCAAAGAAATGTGGTTGTTGCTGTTACGAAGAAAACCTCTGACATCAATATTGGAGATGCGGTAAAAGCAACAGGCAAAGAGTTCAGGGGACTGTATTCTCCGTATTCAATAGGACATATAGTGGATATGTTTGCAGAGGATAAACTTACCTCTAAGCGATTTGATGATACCATCGAGATACCGATTTCCACAAAACCAATCCCCATCATGGACCGAGGCTCAGTAAATCGACCATTACTGACTGGTATTACAGGAATAGATATGATATATCCGGTTGGTTGTGGTCAAAGACAGTTAATCATCGGAGATAAAAAGACTGGAAAAACGCAAATTGTATTAGATACTATAGTGAATCAGAAGGACAAGGATATATTATGCATCTATATTGCAATTGGAAAGACTAAGAAAGAAGTAAAAGAGGTATATGCGGAGCTGTTACGACGTGGAGCTATGGAATATACAATTATTCTGGCAGCCTTTAATGATGAATGCCCGCCAGTATTAACGAATACTCCTGCTGTTGGACTGGCAATTGCGGAGCATTACATGCTACAGCAGAATATAGACGTTTTGGTTGCAATTGATGATCTGAAACGCCATGCAGATGTATATCGTGAGATCAGTCTTTTGACGGGTAAGGTTCCGGGAAGAGATGCTTATCCTTCGGATATGTTCTATACACATGCAAGCCTGCTAGAGAAGGGCTGTCAACATAAAAATGGAGGTTCCATAACGATTCTTCCGATCATTGAAACAAAAGGTGGAGATATTACGGATTACATATCGAGTAATGTGATTTCCATTACAGATGGTCAGATTGTGCTTTCTACGAAGAATTTTGAGGATGGACAAAAGCCTGCCATTGATTATGGACTTTCCGTGTCACGTTTGGGTGGTGCTGTGCAGACAAAGGAGATCAAGAAAATAGGTGCAGTAGTAAGACGTGAACTATTATCCTATCTCGAAACCTGTGATGTATATGAGTTGGCTAATATGGATGAGATGAGTCCTGAGCTGCGTAATAAGATGCTTATAGGTAAGGAAATCAGAAACCGCTTAATTCAATACAAATTCAGCCCGTGGTCAATCGATAAGATGAGCGTTATGTTTAATGACCTGGTTGAGTTAGATTAGATGAACGTTTATTAGTCCTCTATAGAGAAAGAAAGGGCAGGTTTCCCATGAATACTAAAATCATAGTTAAGGTTATGAATTTCCATGCTCTAATCCGCGTTGATAATGCCCGAAAAAAAGCAGAGAAATATTTACAATTGGAGAAAGAGGCTTCTAATATCATTGATATGATAGTGAATAACCGTAATTTTATTCTTGATAAGAAGCTCTGGGAAGTGGATCCGGCAAAACCGGTATTGAATATCTATTTTGGCAGTGATTATGGCTTTTGCGGAGGTATTAATTTTCAGGTAAATCAGCTTTTGGATAAAGATAAGGATTCCGATAAGATCATCATTGGTAAAAAGATTCATGGAACTGGTGATGGTATTGTATTGAAATTAGCGAGAGAAGAATTCATCACACGATATGAAGAGATTGAAGCAATTCTGGAGAATAGTATCCGAAAAAGGGAGCATTCAGAAATCAATCTGATTTACAATCATTTTAACAATACGAGTAGTATAGAGATTAAAAAGAAAAAAATATTTCCTTTTCCTATCACTTCTGAGCGTAAAGATAAGTACAAGGAAGATTATTATGTTGAAGGAAATGCAAATACAATTCTGATTAACCTGGTTACATCCTATCTGAACTATGAGATTAAAATAGCGGAAGTGAACAGCTATGCCTCAGAGAATATTATGAGGCAGAATGCGACTTCTGAATCCCTTAAGAAGATTGAGGAGAGGGAGGAGCAGCTGTTAACATTACAACGGAAAATAAAGACTCAGAAGGAATTTGATAAGGTGATTGATAGCTATACAAAAAGGAAAGGGTTAAAGGGTGATAGAAAATGAGTGTGGGGAAGATTATTTCTATTTCCAACATGAGAGTTGAAATACTATTGAAGCATAACAAGCTTAAGATTCGTGACATAGTACGTACTGTTGGAACGGAAGAGGAGCATCGTTTTGAAATAGCTCGTATTGATGGAAGTGTAGCTATGGCGATTCCTTTTGAGAGTGTCATCGGTCTGAAAAAGGGAATGGATGTTGAACTGGTTGAGGGCGGAATATGTATACAGTATTCCGATGAAATTTTAGGAAAGGTATTTGATTCCTATGGAAATCTGATAGATCATAAAAGCATTGACGAGGTAGTAACCAGGAATATTTACCAGAGAAATATGAAACTGAGTGAAATTGATATTGATGGTGAAATTCTATGGACAGGGATCAAGGTACTGGACTTTTTCGCTCCCATGCAGAAAGGCTTTAAAATGGGTCTACTGGGAGGAGCAGGTGTCGGTAAGACGGTATTTATCAAAGAGTTGATTAATAACGTCTATAAAGGTCTTCATTCGAACTCGGTATTTGTAGGAATTGGGGAGCGTTCCAGAGAAGGTAAGGAGCTGTATGATGAGATGTTGGAAGCAGATCTGCTTGACAAGATGTCAATTACCTTTGGGCAGATGGGTGAGAACTCCATGAATCGTTCCAGAGCGATTTACAGCGGATTAACACTGGCAGAATACTTGCGTGACGAGAAGCAACAGGATGTACTGATGTTCATTGATAATATATACCGTTTCGTCCAAGCCAATGCAGAATTATCGGCTGAAATGGAACAGTTGCCTATCGATAATGGTTACTCCTCAACTCTCTTATCAGATATTGCTGCAGTGGAAGAACGAATCAATTCAACACAAGAGGGCTCCATAACCTCTTTTCAGACTGTTTTCATTCCTGCCGATGATATGAATGATGCCGCAGTTCATGCAATCACATCTCATTTTGATGGACAAGTCGTACTTGATAGAAAGGTTGCTGAAAAAGGAATATATCCTGCAGTTAATGTGTTTAGGACAACAAGTAAGCTTATTTCGATAGATAAGGTTGGAGAAAGACATTATCACTTAGTACAGGAAGTAATTCGATATATGTCACGCTACCAGAAGCTGGAGGAAATTGTTGCAGTTCTGGGTATCGAGGAGCTGTCAGAAGAGGATTTCAATATCTTTTATCGTTCCAGAAAGCTGCGTAATTACTTCACACAACCTATGTTTGTAGCGGAACAGTTTACTAATATTCCAGGTAAATTTGTTAAGATCGAGGATGTGCTGGATGATGTCGAGGCTATATTAAGTGGAAAATATGATACAACGGATGAAAATAGATTTTCCTATATTGGAAATCTACATGACTATAAAATGAAGAAGTAAAAGTCTGCTTTGAGAAAGAGGTAGCAGGATGGCGAAAGAAGTTAAGGCAACTGAGAATAAGTATATTGAGGCTATTATAATAAGCTTTCGTAATGGATCCCAGATCTATCACAATGTTAAGTTGATCCGCTTATTAAGCAAAGATTACAACCTGCTTATGATGGTTGATTATATGCCGGTAGTGGGTGAGGTGGATGGTAAGATTGTCATAGTATCTGACAACGAAGAGGTTACATTTGATCACATTCAAGGATTTTATGTCATGAAGAATAATGTGTTTAAATTGTTGGTCAGGGAGGATTCGCATGTGGAGTAAAGTGATAGACAACTTAATGCTATATGGTGACTTTATACTCTTTGCAGCATTTCTGATCAGTGCGATAGGTATAGTTGCTATGTACTTTATACGTTTTATCAACTGGAAGTCTATCTCTTTGAAAAGTTATGGGATTTTAATCGGACTAAAACCAGGGAAGTTAGTTGCCTTATCTCTTATTCTAGTTCGAATGCTGTTTATCTGGTCAATTATATTCTTTTCAACAGAGCTTAGTCTAACTCATATATGTATGGGTGCGATTACCACGCTATTGATACATATTTGTATTGCAAATGTACGGGTGTTGGTATTTGATTTGCTATTCACAGTAGTGATTTACTGTCAATTATATGTTAGTTATATCGTTCATAGCTATTTAGTAGGAATACAGATGCAGACAGAGATTTTGATTATGCAGATACTGGTGAATCTGTTTGTAATCCTATTATCAGTATACAGTGTGACAGAATGTGTTAGAACTATAGCGATGCAAAAGCTGGGACAAGGGAAAGAAATACAATGGCGAAGTGTTCTTCAGCATTTGATTATAGTAGGGATGGGTACACTTATGGCTGCAATACCGTATTTCTTCATGCATCAGATTGATACCTTAACAATTCATCAGGATTTATTTCAGTATACCGCTGAGGGACGAACCGACTATATTGGAACAAGTGTCATAACAAAGTCTGAAAAGGGTTGTATTCTGGAGAACAATGAAAAATTATATGAATTAGATGCAACCCCACTTTATTTCACGAATGAGAAACATATTATTTTACCTCGTGTAGTTTCAATTATTCAACCAGAATTGTCCTTGTTCAATCGGGTCTCTAATATGAGTGAGGTATACGAAGAAAAGGGAAATTATTATGTGGAGAATGAAAAAGTAACAGTCAAGATTTCTGACTTTTTCCTTTACGATGGTCGGGACACCTATCTGTTTTTTGAGCCAGTAACCATCTCATGGGATAACAATTATATAGATTTAAAGCCGTTTTCCTATATTACAGTAAAATATAATCAGTATATAGAATGCTTTAACAGAGAAACAGAAGAATATTCTGTCATTGAAACAGGTACATGTAAGGTTACTACAAAAATGGCCTGTGGAAGTATCGTTAATTTAAGTACTGATATTATTTCCAGAGAGAATGGACAGGAACAGATGCTGTTCCTGCAACCTAATCTTCTTGAAAACCTAAAATAGTGAAAACAGCGTTTGCTGATATGTACAGGGGGTCAGATGTTGACGAATAACAATCTGAAGAAGTTTTTTATACATAACTTTTTCGTACAAGGTGTAGTTGCATCCATATTTGTATTGGTTGCGATCATTATATATTCCTACTTTTATACCAAATCTATTTCTACGCCAAAAGAAGAGCAATTAATCACATTAGCTACATTTCAGGAAAATGCCAGCGCGGTGATTGGCGAAGGGATAGAAGGGATGCTTGATAATATGGGCGAAAATAGTTCGACTCAATCGGTATTAGTCGAGTTCCCTGGTGAGTGTGATTTGGTACGGCAGGATCAGGATTACTACATAGAAGACTCCAATAATGATCAAAGCAAACAGCGGATTAACTCCGATTATCCGATTTTTGTAGATCAGGGTGCTTCCTTATACCTATACCATGAGAATTTTACTCTTTATACCAGTGAATTAAAGAAACAGAACGCAAAAATAAATACCTATCTATCCCAGGGTATGAGCTTTAATTCAGACAAGGTACGTGAGGGTAATGATAATTATATACTTTTACAGCTTCCAACAGGACTATTCATGAATCTTTCGGAACTGAATATTACCTTAGGCGATTATTCATATACCGTAGAAGCGAATTCAATCATGAAGGTATGTGAGGATAAAATCATTTACTGTAATTTATTTAGTGACGAGGGAAAGGTAAATTCAATCTCTGTAGAAGACAGTAGTATGATGGTTTACTTTGGAGAGAAACGATATACCTATGATATGTTTCATGAGAGTATTGACCCTTCAGAGGATATCACCTCGCCGTTGAGACTGGAGGAGCAGCATGTAAATGATGCACTGTACCAATACTTTTTAGGAGCAAAATACGAGTACAATGCAGGTAAATATTTTCTTTGGACAAAAGAGGGTTATATGCTGGAAATGGATGATAAGCGTTTTTTATTAAGCAGTGATCCTTTGTATTATAAAGATGAGCAAAAGATCCTTTTACCCTGTGATTACGAATTAGTACAGCCTAAATTCTTTAGTCTGAACAAGCTACCTGCAATGACGATGCTCCAATACTGTGATGGAGTGGTATATACCTCCTATGGGGATCAGGGGCATACATTTCAAAATATCGTATTATTTGATGGGGATCAGACTTATATATTTTTTGATAACACGGTACTTCGATGGGGTGAAGAAGAAGTATTAATTCCACCACTTTCAAGTGTTAGTGTTGGAGAAGATGGCACAATTGGTATTTATCATTATGATAATCAGGAATACCTTCAGTATCAGGTGGATGGATATCAGGAAGTAAAAGCTACTGTAAATGATGACATTGTATTTAATCTTTCAACTGATATATGGTACCGTTCGGATGGACAGGAACAGCTTTTGTTTTCTGAACCATCCCTGTTGCCCGAAGTAAAATAGAAAGGTGATGCAAGATATGAAGAAAAACAGGTTAATAATCGGCCTAATCTACCTACTTCTGTTTGTTGCGGTTGTATTGGTTATTTATGTGCTGAAAAGTGTTCGGTATACCGAATTCTTAGTATTGAATAATGATGGCTATACAATTACAAATAATGAGATTACGAAAAACCTGCAGAATGATAACCTGGATCCTGCAGATGCTGATTATAAAGCAACTCCTTTCTCAATTTCGGACATCATATATGAAAAATCTAATAATTATTACATCGGTGAAGATAAACAGCCAATTAACAAGGAATATCCGCTTTTTGTTAATAATTATACCGCTATTCTGTGCTTAACGGATGAGGGTAATCTGATCACGGATGAATTTGATTATGCCCAGACCTATTCCGGACTTTATGTAAATGATGGTATTAGCTTTAACCCGGATATGGAGCGTGCTTATCGCGAGGAATTTATATTACTTGGATTGCCCAATGGATTGTTTATTAATACCAAGAGCATAAGCATATCGGGGAGCTTTATTGTGGAGGAAAGTATACCTACAAATGCAATCATTAGATTCATGGAAAATGAAATTCGGTATTACAGCCTCAATGGTGACGTGTTTCAGATGTATAATATTAAACCATTGCTTAGCAACTCCATAATAAAAGTAAATGGCAAGGAATACTCCTATTATGATTTCTTGGAGAAGCTGGGTTTATATGAAAAAGCGACATTAATTGAACAAGAGGAATTAAGAAAAGAAGAGGAGGCTGTATCCACAACACCTACTCCGATTGTGTATGATGAGGATAATACCATTAACAAGCCGGATAAGGATAAGAAGATACCCGCTAAACCGGAGGAAACATCAAATGAAACGACGAATCAGAATGTTCCTTCGAGAGCAGAAGAGGATCATAAAAGGGATAATCGGAATAATAAGGACAAGAAAGATACAACTTCCGATACGACACAGGATAGTACACCAAGTAAACCCAACGATATGATTACGATTACTCCTATACCTCCAAAAGCAGCCGATTTGCCGGAACCAGCAAAACCGGTAGAAGCTGTTGGAGCGCAACCGGATATAGGAGGCGGTGATATACCACAGATAGATATACCAGAGGAAGAAGTTCCCGAGGAGGAAATCCCTGTTAACCCTAATTGGAAAAAACCGGTTGTTACTCTGGGGGATTTTACATCTACTGTATATACCATTCAGTCTGCAGGAATGGTGATTGAGAACTCAGAATACTTATATCGAACTGGTGTTACATTCAGTATCTATGAGAACTCAAAGCTGATCATGAGAAAAGCATTTGTTCAATCAACCGATGTCGTGATTGGACCATTAAAACCCGACACGCAGTTCCATGTCGAAGTTGAGATGGAGTATTTGAATGCACAAGGAAGAAAGCTGAAGGAGGCAATAGCTACAGCGGATGTAAAGACACGCCCGCTTAGCGAACTGACACCGTTGCGGTTTAATTGGACAAATGGCGATCTTTTCCCTAATAAGATACAACTGGCTAATCTTACGATAACAAATGCGATAAAAGGCACATCTGAAAAAACTGATGATAATGGAAACACCAAAGTAGAAGAGACCTATATTGAAACAGTCCTTTATATGAATCGTATGGAGGTTATCATAACTTCTAAGGAGGATGAGTCCTTAACCTATACCATGCTGGTCTCCGCGAAAGACCTGAATGCTTTGAAAACAGGAAAGTCTGTGTTATATGAATCGAATGGCAGGATTCTATCAAGCACAAATTATTATTATGAATTTATTTGCTATGACCGGTTTGGTAATATATTGCCACTTGACGGAATAGTACGTGGAACAACACATACCTGTAAGCAACCGCCAAGGGAAAATATTACGCTACTTGTTAATGAAGTGAAGAACATTGAAATGAAGCTCAGTACGGATAATCCTGACAATGCTATGATTGTGGAAGGAAGTACCTTCTTTGTAATTTATGACAGTGAGGATAATCCGGTAATTACTACTATTACACGTAAAGGTAGTGATGGTCAGTATTCAGAGATCACAGAGCAGAGTGAGAAGCATCTTCTATATCCAGATGGTGATACCATCAAATTTCTGGATTTGCTTGATAGTTCCGTATATAAAATACGGATATTCTGTGATTATGACATTGATGATAATCACGGGATATATCAATATGCTAACATTGGAGAGTTACTCTTTACAACGATGAAAATCTCAGATTTGGGCTTTGCTTTCTTCAGGATTGAGATGAAGGAGGTTAAGGATGATTCTGCGGTTCTTTCTCTTACATTGGATAAAATGAGAACGGACAAAAGATTAGTAGCGTTATTCACGGATATGGACGTGACCTTCCTGCATGATGAGACACAGGATGGAACCGGAATAAGTGTAACCTATAAAGTGGATGATGGTACACCGTTTGGTGAACGGCCGGAAGTACTGCCGGAGAATAATGGTACCATTTCCTTAACGACAGAAGAGATTAATCTGATAAAGGCACAATATCGTGAAACAGATCCGTTAAAGACAACCTTCCTATTCCGCCTGGATAATCTAAAGAGCAACTCAAAATACAAAATAATAGTAACTCCAAAGGTACAAATTGGTACAGTGGGTAATGTCATTCATCGGGAGATAAAAACAATCTGTGATCCTAGTGCCTTTACAACTATGAAGAAGATGCCAGTAATTGATATCGATTCGATCTATGCATCCGCTAATTTTATTAAGCTTTATGGCGTTACTGTAAATGACCCTGATGGAGCAGTGTTGACATATCCGGTTACGATTCAGGTATATGATGAGGATGGAAGACAAATCTATTCTCATAAAATAAATTCAGCAGATAAGGTTTCTGTCATCAGTGTTGATAAGCTGGAAAGGGAAAAGTATTATACCTTCCGTTTCTTTGCTGCGGAATTTAATAACGGGACAGATATGACGACCTATCGAAGAAATTACGAGATATACTATTCTCCACTAGCAGAAAAAGAAGAGTATCTTAAGATTATGACAAGAGAGGCAGTATCTGGCTCGATACAATTACTTCAGCTGAATCAAAATAAGACGACTGATATTGTTGAAATAAAGGCAAAAGACATGAAGAGCCATAATAGCAAAATAACTTTGTATCAGGAAAAGCGCTTTTCCAGCAATAGTCAGAAATCTTGTAAATACAGTCTGACCGTCGATTTTGGAGATCGGCCAGTTAATAGTATTCAGCTTCAATACTCCTTTATTGGTAGTACGAACTATAAGTTGTATACCGTGGATCCTGCCACAAATCCGTCCGCAACTCCAATTGCTGAGTTAACAGTAAGTAATCAGACTGTGAACTCAGAAACACCTAGATGGACCGAGATAGTATATTTAAATAATGGTGTTACTCTCACAGGACAGCATACAATCTATATTGAAGCCGCCTCTACTGGAACAGCAGCGATTAACTGTCTATGGGGTGTACGTTTTCAAAATACAGAACAATGTGCCGCGAACCATTATTATGCAAATATGAATACCATACTGGAGGATGCACGCGGTGAGCTTGGCGATATTCCATCCTACGGAGTTCGTATCTATTGTGATGGAGTATGGATTGATACAAGAAGACATGAATGGGTTAAGAATACCGATGGCAGCTTTACTATGAATATGTATCAGGTAGCGGGTGATTTGTCGGAGACCTTAGTGGATTCAAAACGGTTTGAAGGGGAAGAACGAAGTATTAACACAGACTTTTTCTATGAAGTGGAAAAATACGATGAAAAGATGAGATACCACACATATCGTTTTGTGCTATACGGATATGTAGCCGGCTATGAAATCTTGCTTGATTCGGATGAGTTTACTACTAAGGAAGATATTATTTATATCAAGGATGAATATGATCTCGCCAATGTCAGATATGCGCCATCGAAAAAATACTATGTAATTAATGATATTGTATATCCAGTTGATACGAGCAATATTACCGGTGGTGCTAGCTTTAGTGGGGAGCTAGACTTCCGTGGACATACTCTTACTTATAACAGTGTAAGCAACCTAATTCCGACAATAGGCTATACAGGAACGCTGAAGAATATGGTCTTTACGTTCGGAGAAGGTTGGGGAGAGGATAAACGAAGGCTATTCCAAAGAATTGTTTCGAACAATTATGGTCATATACAGAATATAAAAGTGATATATAAGAATGGTAATGTTGATCCGGGCTATTTAGCGAATAGTGGTGTCATCTGCAATATGAATTATAGTAGTGGCGTAATAGAGAACTTTGTGATTGATTATCAGGATTCCTATATATCAACCCATTATAATGGCGGAGTTTGCTCTCAGAATATGGGGATCATTCGTAATGGTTATATATATGGAGAGCCAATGAGACGAACCCCGTCCGAAAAGCTCACAGAAGTACAGTACAATTATGTTATGTATATGGGAGGCATTGTTGGTCTGAATCGTACCAGTGGAGTCGTGGAAAATGTATTCTCTCTGATTGATTTGGAGACCAGAGAGCAACTTAGTAATAGTGATTATGCATTTGGTATAGTGGGTCTCAATGATGGTACCATACGAAACAGCTTTACGACAGGTGATGTTACCTATGGAGGAAAAATACGAATGGATTATGGACCTGCCTACAAGAACAGATTTGTAAGTAGTGTCGCTAATAACGTATTCTATTATTCTGAGAAGAATTATGGCAATACGGATAATCAATCCATTACAAAGAGAGTGCTATATGATAAGGTTTGGTATGACTATTTATTCAATAAATCAGGTAGCACCAAAAAAGGTCAGTATGATTTAGAACCAGTAGACATGGGGTATTATCCCCATGTAGTATGGCCTGAGTTTATGCCATTACAGGAATATATACCACTTCCAGGTATATCAGATGCAGATAAAGTTACTATCTTAGACACAAAGGTTGTGGAACAGGGAGATGATTATGCTGTTGCAGTGATCACTCTTCATAATCCGGATAAATATAAGATAACGAATTTTGAAATTCAATTCCTGAAGGCTGAGATTATTTCACAGGAGGAAGATGGCAAGTTTTACAGGGTAAAGGTTCGTTTGACACAGGCACCTGTAACCAAGTATTACTCCTCGTATGAAATTAACTCCTTTACATTTACATATGGTTATTATAATCAAGAGAGCATCGTGAAATATCCGTTTGGGGATGGTCCTACGGTAGCAGCAGAGTTTTATAAGCCAATTCGTACAGTTGAGGATTGGGCAACCATAAAGGACGATTATAAGCAGAATTACCGTCTGTATGCTGATTTGGATTTCATGTACCGGGCTCCATCCACTGTGGTAATAAGCGCAGATGTCACGAATACAACATCGGGCGATGCATTCCTTGGTAAAATCGATGGAAATAATCATAAGATCAGTTATATGGATACTGGAGAATATGGTTATGTCATAGGTAAGCTATCTGGCGTTGTAAAGAATCTTACGGTTGAACAGCTGGATCTAACCAAAGGAACAGGACTTTATAAAGGTTTTATCGGACGAATGCTAGAAAAATCAGCAGTGGATAATGTTCATATTCTTGGAATGGAAGCGATAAGCTATCAGCATTGTGGATCCATAGCAGGTGATATCTATGCTGCAACGATCATGAATTCCTCTGCCCATGATGTAAACATTGTTGCGAAGCCGGATGGTAATTATACGCAGTTTGTTGGAGGTATAGTAGGTAAACACAGAATATCTGCTACAAACACCATATATGGTAATATGTCCATCCAGAATTGCTATGTGGACGGACTTCATATGGAGATATTAACGGCCGGAGACTGCGGAGGTGCTGGCGGTTTAGTTGGTTATATCCGTGCAAGTGCTGAGATTTATCATGTTTATGTCATTAATAGTACAATTGAGACAGTATATAAGAATGCTGGAGGATTAATCGGTTCTGTAGATACCCTCACTAATAGTCATGCAAATCAATATAGTCTAAAGGATTACTATGTTGATGTGGATATATACTCAATTACAGAGAGATGTGGAGGTAGCATTGGCTACTCGTTGGTAGAAAACTCCGAGAAGGAGGAATATGGACTTGCCCTCGGTAATGTCACATCCAGTCTTACATTACTCGATGAAGAACTAAAACCTTTACCTTTACAAGTAGGGCGTTTCTATGGATATAGTAAATATATATCAGAAAGCATATATGGATATGAATACTCCTTAGTAAATGGAGAGGTGAACACAACGGATGAACTGACCACATTACTTACCTATCAGCAGCTGACAAATCCTGATAGCTATGATAATATGATTGGTATTTTAAAATGGGATGAGGACTTTGCCGTTAATGAAGAAGAGCTGGCGCAAGGAATTATGCCAAAGCTAAAGAAGGCAGGAAGTGATGAATTACTGAAATACCAGTCGGATTATTATCTGGAAAACAATGCAATCAAGGTAACGAAGGTTGATCACTATGAATATCCAGGTTACTTTGAGGTAATTGTTGAAACAGAGCATTCACCGGAGCTTAATATTACCGGAGCAACCTTTAGGGGATTGGAACAGGCTGAGGGACAGGAACCAGTTACAATCCTGCCAACAGCTACTGGTTCAGTACTTAAGTATAAGCTGCAATTAGAAGGTTATTACGACAGCTATTATTTGACCAGTATTCTATATACTATGAGTGGGAATCCGGATGTTAGATCACAGAGTGTGTATGTGAATCTTCAGATACCCCCACAGTATATGGAGATATCTAGTTCGGATGAGTGGAATATCAAGATGGCTGAGCATGGTCAGAAACGATATAATATTCGAATCACCGGTGATCTTGATTTCTCACCCCATGGTGGCAACGCTGTTACTGGAGTTCTTGTTAACCATATGATTGGTAGTACAATCAATAAAGATAACTGGAAGACTATCAGTGGAATTAATATGGTAACAGATCAACCCCTTGTGGCAGCGGCATTCGGTAATGTGAATTATTTGAAGTTTGATAATATTACACTTAAGAAAACCAGTGCAACACCGATTAACAGCTATGGAGTTTTCTCTGCAGTCACTGGAGAGATGCATGATTTGCAGTTCACTAATATTACAATTGATGGTGTTGGCAGTTCTTATATCGGAATTACCGCCCAATCCTATGGTATGAACTACGGTATTACGTTATCCGGTATTTCTGTAAGGGGTACCTATTCTACAGTTCCGACGAAACGAGGCGCAGGTGGTTTAATTGGAAGATTATCAGGATCAGGCGGAATATATGATGTAAGAGCTAGAAATATAGATACAGAGGGAAGAGGCTATGTAGGAGGAATAGTCGGAATTCAGGAGGATGGCAGATATCTCTGGGATATTCATGTAGAGAATACGGTAGTGGTTTCCTACAACCTGTCATATAATTATGCCGGTGGTATCGTCGGATATGCAAATGATACATCACTTGGTGATATGTCTGGAAATATGAGTGTGAAGCGTGCGGTTATCTATGGTAGTTCCTATGTTGGTGGAATTGCAGGAGTTGGCAGCATGTATGGTGACAAGACAAAGACCGGCATTGAGAAAGATCCATATCAGGCTTCTGCTCAGGATGTATTTGTTGTTGGTAATACAAGCTATATTGGTGGTATAGCAGGACAGGGTTCCGTCCAACGTACAGAGGTAAGAAATTCACAAGTGTATGGTAACAATCAAATTGGTGGTGTTACCGGTAATGGACATGTATATTTAGCTTCGTGTACTGATTCAATTATTAGTACAGTATTTGATAGGGATGATGGACAGAGCTATAATAATGTATTTCAAAATGCCGCTGGTTCCAAAAAGCAGTATTATGAGAACCTGCGGGATACTACAACGGACCCTCAGGAAAAAGCAGTTTATGGTAAAGCTGTTACCGCTTTAAATCTGTTACAAACGACTACGAGATGGAACAGTATTCCTAGTAGTAGTAGAAATAGAATTGGAGGTATCAGTGGACGAACAATCTATGTTGCTAATGCAATTGTAGCAAACTGCCGGATTGGCTCCAATGGAGCGACTGCCGTGGGAGGTATTGTAGGAAGAACGGAATTATCTTCTTACAATATAAGTCCTTACCAGATTACTGCCTGTGGAACACAGAATTGTGAGATATATGGAGCATCCGATATTGGAGGCATTATAGGAACTCATTGGCGAGCAAAGATAGAAAGCTGTTATAGTAATAGTATAATTACAGCGACAACCGAAAATGCCGGGGGTATTGCGGGAAGTGTGAAAGCAACTAACTTATATAGCGTCAGTGAAACTCCTTATGCGAATCACTTGTTCTTTGCAGGAAAAGTAATTGGAAAAACGTATGTTGGTGGAATAATTGGGCGTATGAATCAAGATTTATTTAGTGTCAATGAAGGTTGGCTGATGATTGGAGACGTCCAGGTGACTAGTAGTAGTGGTGTATGGAATTACTTCCTTAATAAGTATCCTGGTGATTCGGACAGAATCTATAAATCCATGGTATATGAGGACAGTACGGTGTCAATTGGAGCAAACCCGGCAATAAAAGCAAGCAAGTACTATCAAGATTATCCTACCCTGCTTTTATATGACCAGATAAGTATCGTAAATAGTTCGGAACTAAGAACGAAGGATACCTATGTAAATGACGATAAACTTAACTGGAGCGCTGAGACGGAAAGTTATTCTGTACGTTACTGGAATTATGCAGGCCTTAATAATGGATTTATGCCTTATCTTTCACATGCGCCTACAAATAACTATGATTTGGATTCCTCTATTAAAATCATGAAGTATCAGGAAGGATATGTTCCAGATCCGGTTACTGGAAAAGCGGTGATGGATCCAGCTACAGGACTTTATCAATACAAATATGAAACGTATGATGGAGGTATTCCAATTCCGGGTAGCGGTAATGCAATTGTAACACGAGCACTCATGAGGGCTAGGCCAGTGGCAGAGTCAGTTCCTAGAGCGGAATTCTATACCGTCGATGCGGATAAGCTAAATATTGAATTCTCGGATATTAATCCGGATGCTACGGTCTATATCACGGCTGATGGAGTTGTAGTAGCTGAGAGCAAGATTACAAAGCGTACCATTACTTTGAATTACAATTTCAGGAGCGAGCTGGAGATTAAGGTGACAGATGGTACGGATGAGCTTACGTACAATGTATGGCCGGAGGATGTATGTCGCAATGTTATGACATGGAATAATGACTACTATTATGTGGCCACAAATGTAATTAAGGGAAGCAAGGCCGATATCAATGGTCAATATTTGAATATGTATGCCGGTCATGCAATCGACATATATGGAAATGTAATTGATGTTGAGAGTGGACAGAAGATTAGACAAGTATCAGAGATCAGTATTGCACAGGAGACACAGCCTGCTTTTAAATTTAACTACGAGGGCTTTTCGATTGAGACTTACAAGTCATATTCTCTTGTTAATGATTTAAATAGGGATAAGCTAAGACTTTATGTAAAAAATGGTGAATTATCAGCAATATCAAGTAATCTTCCTGTGACATTAGATAGCATTATTCTAGATCAATATAATGGTAGCAGCTATTGTACCGTATTGACAAATGAAGGTGTAATAGTTGATATGACGGCTTCAAAAATAAATATGCCAAAGGATTTTGATAACGTGAACATACAGTATATGACTCATAATATTAATAGTACGAATCATATTCTTCTGGTGAGATATTATGATGGAGCAGTTGCCGGATTTAATTACATAACAGGAGAAAAGCTGGATATTGACAGTCCACGCGGAACTGAAACACAATTTACGGTGGAGAATGGACTGGACAGACGATCAAAAAATACATCGATGGCTAATTTTGCCGATGCATATATGGATGTAGTGGAATTTAAAACCAACTTACAGGATATAGGCTGGGCTGAAGTAAATGGCCCGAATGTGGAAGGTGGAGATGCTGTATCCAGTGCAGATGCCAGAATGAATAAAAATATATCAGCATCCATGTTTGTCGAAGATACCTTTGTAATGCAGGATGGAACCACTGCTGGAGACTTAAGCGGAGAAAGCAATAACCCCAATGAGGTCGAGAACGGTGGAGATGAATATGAAGCTGAGATAGAAGGTAATGGAAATGTGGAAGGTGCTTATCAGGAAGAGGAACTTCAGAATTCTTCAGTAGATGGTGAGAAAACAGCGGCCGGTTCGTTAACATTACCGGAACAGACCTCTATCAATGCATCTGGTACAAATGGATATGATGTTAATGGTAATTTGGCAATATTAGAGGATGTTGCTTCCTTACAGACTGCAATTGATTCTATTGCTCAAAACGGAACAACACAACAGAATCTAAACCAGATTGCTTCTGCGATTAGTTCCATGGACGGAAAGGGCCTGGAAGCATCAACGATAGCGGAACTAAAATCAGATTTATTTGCCTCTGTCAAAGCATATAACGATAGGATGAATGGTGATGGTAATATGCTGGTTATCACAGATGAAATGTTCCATCAAGCAAATAACACACCATTTGGTAACACCAATTTGACGGGATTACCTGATACAATGCAGTCAAACATGAATGATAAACAGCAAAATGATAAAGAGAATGCTATAGTGGGCAAAAATGGAAATGATGAAACTGGAATTAACGAAGACAAATTGCCGCAGCGAACACAAAAGAAGCCTGACAAGGATGAGGACGCAACAGTAGACAGTGATTCTACGGTACATTCCAACAATGATACTACCTCCACTTATATTCCGGTATATGATATGGAGAAATCAAAATATGTCATTTATGATGAAAGGGATTTATTGACGAAAGAGGATAATGAACTTGAGTCAATGAATGATAAAGTGGAAAAGGCGGGACATATGATTGATTACCGGTCAAAACAGAAGGCTGATATTCAAAATCCGGGTGATGAGAACCTGTATGGATATATACTTCTGTCAGGAACGGTTCTAGGAATTGCCTTCCTTCTCAGCGTACTAATATTACGAAAACGTAAGGAGGAAACATTATGAAAATAAGATGTTTTGTTGCTGTCATATTAGGTGTAATATTGATAGGAGCAGCAGTCCTCCTGACGGTGGGTACAAAACAAAACAATAGCGGTCTACTTCAGGAATATGCTAAGAAGCAGCTTGAGAATGAAACAGAAAAGCTTGCTATGAAGCTTACCATGTTCATATCCGGTAATATGGATAATATTGTAGTATTATCTGATAAAATTGCTCAGATAGAAAAAGAAAACTGGGATCAGAAGGAACTCGGAGAGTTCTTGCAGAAGGCTTCAACCCAGATGCAATATTCTGATATGAATCTCTGTGGAACGGATGGGAAAGGTATTGATCTGACAGGAAGGGAACAGAAGGTTGACTTCTGTTCCTACTACAAAAGTGCTCTTATGGGTGATACTACGGTAGCAATTTCGAGCTTTTATGAAGGAAGCACTTCAGACTTAATGATTTATACGACACCCATTCGTGATAACGGAGAAATCGTAGGTGTATTACGGGCTTCAATGGAGTTGGAGGTCCTTCAGAGTATGATGTCAACGATAACCTTCCGCGGTAAGGAGGATATTTATCTGCTGAAACGGAATGGTGCTATTATTACTGAGATTTCGGAAGAGAATAATACGGACTTCTTCTCCCTTATCAAAATGGAGGATGATTCATTCTCTCAGCTGCAACAAGTGATAAAGCAAGGAAAATCCATTCTTACAGAGGCATCAATAGATGGAGAAGTATGTTATTTAAGCTTTAATGGAATTAAAAACATTAAAGAAGGGGGAGTCATGCTAACCATTCCCCGTGACCAATTACTTTCCTTGTTTGAATTTGATGAAAAGGTAAACCTGAACAATTGGCAGCTAATCCTTCTATTAACGGTAATCATTTCGACGATCGCCCTTGCTACAATAGCATTAATGGAAAGCATCGGGAGATTACGTGTTCAGGATCTTGCTTACTATGACGATGTTACAGAGAGCATCAATTACAATGGCTTTCGAAAGGAAGCTCTTGCACAGTTACATAAACCAGTGGAAGATGAATATGCCATCGTCGAAATCTCGATTGACCGTTTTGACTACATAAAAGCTTTCTTTGGTACTCAGGAAGGCAAGCGGATCTTTAAATTTATATCTAAGGTGCTTAAGGAAAACATGAAAGAAGGAGAATTATTCTGTAGATTCAATACAGACTACTTTTTACTCTTTTTAAGCTACCATAGTAAAGAGGAGCTTGCTAATCGTCTTAGCTTTTTGGACATAAAGATGAGTCGTTTTGACGAAAAGGATAAGGAAAATGATAAGTACGAATTAAAGCTTCATTATGGAATCTATTGCATTGAGGAAGACGTTGATGATATTGATGTTATGGTAAGTAGGGCATACCTGGCTTTATTGCAGGTGAAAAATGACCGAAAACAACCATATGAGTTCTATAGTAACGCAATGCAAAGTAGAATCCTGGACGAGAAAGAAATCGAAGAGCATATGTATACGGCATTAGAGGAAAAGGAGTTCTTGGTTTATCTTCAGCCGAAATATGATCTGAATACCGGGTTGCAAGTAGGTGCAGAAGCATTGGTTAGATGGATGCATCCAGACAAAGGACTTATGTATCCTGGTCGTTTTATCGGTGTATTTGAAAAAAACGGATTTATCGTAAAGCTAGATATGTATATATTAGATGTTCTTTGCCATAGACTGAAAATATGGATGAGTAAAGGATATCGACCCATGCCTCTGTCAATCAATATATCAAGACTTAATTTGTTTGATGAAAATTTTGTTGATAATATTGAAAGTACATTGGAGCGATATGGCATCCCTGCTAATCTCATAGAAATAGAAATAGCGGAAGAAGTAGTTACAGATAATATTGATCTGCTTTCCTCGCTTATTATTCGTCTGAAAGAATACGGATTTCTTATTTCCATGGATGATTTTGGTACAGGAACAACCTCTATGAGTACATTATATAATGTTCCGGTGGATGAGTTAAAGCTGGATCGAAAATTCTTACTAGGTGCAGAAAAAACAGATCGTGGTAAGAATGTGATTAAAAGTATTATCGAGCTGGCGAAGCGCCTGGATATTAAAGTGGTATCAGAAGGTGTTGAAAACAAAAGTCAGGCACAGATGCTGAAGGAACTCGGCTGTGATATGATCCAGGGTTATGTATTTTCAGATCCCTTACCTATCAGGGAGTATGAAGACTATGCTTATGGACCAAATGCACGTGAGAACAAGATATGGTAATTATAAACAGAGTTATATAATAACGTGAGAAAAGGAACTGTTGACATCATATGTCAACAGTGATAATAACTTACCTCACACACAGAACGGAAGGACATATTACTGATTTTGAATGCCTCAGGCGAACATGAATATTCGCCTGCTTCATACAAAATACAGCAACATGTTCTTCCGACAGTGTATTATAGTAAGTAATTATCACTGTACAAATATGACGCAACAGTTCCTTTTTTAAGTGATATTAAGAATTACAAGTTCTATCTTTTTTCTCCCATAAAACACAATCCGATGGCACCGGGACCGGAGTGTGCTCCAATGCTGGGACTGACGTAGTTGATTATCGTTTTCTTATGAGGAAGCTTTTCTTTAACGAGAGCTTCCAGATATAAAGCATCCTCAAGGGCATCTCCGTGGGCAATACAGATTATGTCTTCTTCATCCTTATATTTTCCCATACTTTCTAACATGTTGTTACATAAGGTTGACAGAGATTTTTTTCTTCCTCTGACAGAGGTGAGAGACACTAGCTGACCATCGTTATTTATGTATAGAATCGGTTTAATATTTATCATAGTACCAATAATTGCAGTTGATTTGGATATTCTACCACCACGATGCAGGTGACCTAAGTCATCAACGGTAAAACGTACACAGAATTCCTGCTTATGTTCTTCCAACCAGGTAGCTATTTCTTCTAAGGATTTTCCTTCTTCCTTCATACGAACTGCCTTCATAATAGACATGCCTTCTCCAAGGGAGGCATTCAACGTATCGATAACAATAATTTTAGCACCGGGATTTTCTTCGCATATCTCCAAAGCCCCAGCTGTAACATTGCTGCAACCACCGCTTAATGCGGATGAAAAGCTGATGTGTAATATATCCAAACCCTGATCCACATAGTTCTGAAAGGTTTTTCGGATTACTTCCGGATTACTTGCCATTGTGGTAGGCATAATGCCATTTCTCATTTTATCATAGAATTCTTTTGGAGTTAGATTAACCTCATCACCATAAGTCGTTCCCTCCAAATCATAATAATGAGGAATAATTCCTATTTTATTCTCTTTAATGTAATCCTCAGGTAAGTCGGAGTTTGAATCAGCAGTTATCACAAAATCTTTCATTTCTGGCCCCCCATTCTTCGTTATAATCCTATTCTACTAGACGTGTAAATATATAGCAAGGAAATAATGGCTACTTTTGTGAACAGACCCAAAAAACTGGAAAGTCAATAACGGATGAAGACATCCGCTTTTTGACTTTCCAAGCTTCATACGGGAGCAATAGCAATAATAATCTTATCAATGGTATTTCTTTTCGAAGTAAGTTAGAATCTTATATAGACCGGTAGCAACTATGCAAAGGATAACAATACTCATAACAACCCAGTCAAGCTTAAATACCTGACTTCCATAGATTATGAGATAACCCAATCCGGCTTTTGCTGCTAAGAATTCCCCTATGATAACACCCACTAGGGATAGACCGATGTTAACCTTCATCAGACTGATTATGGATGGTATATTGGAGGGAAGAATTACTTTAAGCAGAACGTCGCGTTTCTTGCCTCCGAGAGTGTATATAAGTTTAATTTTGTCCTCTTCCACCGCTTTAAAGTTAGAATATAAGGTGATGATGGATCCGAATAAGGCCACGGATACAGCAGCAACGATGATGGTTTTTATGTTATTGCCTAGCCATACAATAAATACCGGAGCCAATGCTGATTTTGGAAGGCTATTTAATACAATCAGATAAGGTTCCAGTACCTTTGATATATTATCATTCCACCATAGGATAACTGCAATGATTAGACCGATTATATTTACCAATGCAAAACTGATGAGTGTTTCCATAAGAGTTACACCGATATGATAGAGAAGCTGTCCACTGGCCGTCATATCTATTATTGTTGTAATAATCCTGGAAGGGCTGGAAAAAACAAAGGAATTCAGAATGCCAAGCTGCGCCGTTATTTCCCAGATTGCAATAAAACTAATCAAAATAATAATTTGATAAAACCGAATCCACCGGAGCCTTGATACATACTTTCTGACATAAGCTTGTTGAGCAGCGGAAATGCTTAAGCTTTCACTGATAACCTTGTTACGTTTCCTGCTCATGGTGATTAAGCTCCTTCCAGATTAAGTTAAAATACTCTTTGAACTCGGGTGCACTTCTTGTAGCAAAAGGTGTGCGGTTATCGAGGGAAAGCTTTATATCAAAGATTTTCTTTACGGTGCCAGGTCGGGAAGATAGTACGATAACCCGATCAGCCATACTAATTGCTTCGGAGATATCATGTGTGATAAGAATAGCGGTTTTCTTCTCTTTACGAATAATACCCCAGATATCGTCCGCTACTTCAAGGCGGGTTTGATAATCCAGGGCGGAAAATGGCTCATCTAATAGTAAAATATCTGGTTCCAGTAGTAAGGTACGAATCAGGGCTGCTCTTTGCCGCATCCCACCGGATAATTCCGATGGCTTTGAATTTTGGAACGTAATAAGCCCATAAGTGTTCATCAAATCATTAATTTGAACATAGCTGTTTTCTGAAAGCTTATGCTGTATTTCCAGTCCGAGTGTAACATTTTTCAGCGTGTTGCGCCAATCTAGTAGATGGTCCTTCTGGAGCATATAGCCAATGTTTTTACCGGAGGATTTTATGTCCTTTCCATTAATATATATGAAACCACTGCTGGGAGAGATTAAACCGGCAATCAATGAAAGCAAGGTGGATTTGCCGCAACCACTTGGTCCTACAATAGCAACAAATTCACCATCGTTGACATGAAAAGAAACATCGAAAAGAGCCGGTGTTTCCCCTTCAAGGCTATGATAGGTATAGCTGATGTGATCGATTTTTAGTAATTCACCCATAGTATTCCTCCATTTTTGCTTATACAGTATTATATGAAGGGGTAAATGAAGGGTGACTGGTTGAAGCATATTCACATGTATACGGAAGAACTGTGAAAAATATAATAGAAGGGCATATGGCTTACCTCACAAACAGACGGAAGTACAAATTGTTAATTCTGTATATTTCAGACGAACATAAAAAGTTCGTCCTATCCATACAGAATTTAACAACTTTGTTCTTCCAACAGTGTATTATGGTAAGCCATATGCCCTTCTATTATATTTTTACAGCCTTTTCTGTTAATGACAATAGAAAATTCATAGAAGCGTACTTTCTATTGTTGGGTGTCAAGAAATCCGCTACCGTATGTTCTTATAATAAAAGATAGCGATTTGTGTGCGGTCGCGTAGATTCAGCTTTTCAAGAATCGTACTGATATTATTACGTATGGTTCCCTCGCTAAGGAATAGGAGCTCTGAGATTTCTTTATTGGACAAGCCGTCCGATATCTTTGTAATGATTTCATATTCCTTTTCTGTAATACCATAACGACTGTAGCTTTTATGATCTGTGGCTTTCCCAATAAGCATAGGCAGCTTTGTAACGATTTCGTTGTCAAACACGTTCTGTCCCATGTGGACAGCCTTTATAGAGGGTATGATGCTTTCATAATTCTGCTTTAACATATAGCCCTTGGCTCCAATGTGTAATGCTTTTATGATGTATTCATCATCGAGAAATGTAGTCAAATAAAGAATTTTCGCCTGTGGAAACTCCTTTAATATGCTTTCGCCGGCTTCAAGTCCGCTCATGGGCTCCATACGAATATCCATAAGCATGACATCAGGCTTTAGCTTGCGATATAGCTCGATTCCATCCTTGCCGTTATTCCCGGTACCAATCACTGTGATATCCGGATCAGATGACAGAATGATTTTAAGGGAGGAGCATACCAGTATATCATCATCGATTAATAAGACATTCATTTCATACCAAACCTTTCATAAGAGAGTATTATTTAATGGATAGAATGGTTCATGATTATTCGTATTTAATTATTCTCATTTTTACGAGGGAATGAAATAAATAATTGAAAACCGTTCTCTGTGGAGAAATTAATGAAGCCATCAAAGCTTTTCACACGATTACTAATATTTTGCAATCCCAAGCCTTCTCCGAACTCCTGTTTTTCAAAGGCATTGGATAGAATAGCTCTCTTTTCTTCTGTGATTGTACCGTTATCTCGGATAATCAATTGATACATGGCAGGATGCTCCCGTAGAAGTATGGATACCTTGGTTGCATCGGAATGCTGAATAATATTGGCCAGAGCCTCTTTGATTATGGCAATTATGGATTGCCTCAGCTGTAGTTCTGGTGAATTGCTGATATCATATTCATAATTAATGGGACAGAAGGTGAAGTTCTTTACCAGGGTATCAATCTGAGAGAATAAATCGATGGATTCATCGTACATTTGATGGATGGTACTTCTAATCTGATTCATACCCTCTGATAAGGATTCTTTTAATACTGTGAGACCTTCTTTAGTTGCTTCATCCTGTGTGACGGTTAACAAAGCGCCAACCTGTAACAAAGCTCTGGACAACATATGACCAATACTATCATGCAATTCTCGTGAAATACGATTTCGTTCATTTAAAGTAGCAAGATTAATTTCATAGTCCTGATTTTGTAACAGGTTCCTATTTTGCTCTTGTAGAAGTAAGGACATATGAGTTGTATTGTCTCTTAAGTCGTTATATTCTGTCCGTAGGGTATTCAAGCGATCTGTTCTATGTTTAAGCAGGATCGCGAAGAGAATTAGGATGAACATGATTAAATATTCCACTAATGAATAATAGGAGTATAACACAATCATTATGAGGGGAACGATAATTATGGCTATTTGATATTTTGATCGTACCACATCATATATCAGAATGGGGAGAAAGACGATAAAGGTTGGGAATGCAAGGCAGAGTAAAGTAACTATGAGAAGACCGGCTAATCGGATCCAATCGTTGTCAAAATAGGTGATAAGACTACTTACTACAACTACAATAATAACCGGAATAATCGCATAAATATTATTAAAATTAAGAAGATAAAAGACAATACTGCATAGGAATAACAATAATTTATCAATGATTTCGTACATAGATACTCCTTATTACATTCCAATCTGGTTCTTTATTTGCATGCCTGTACTGATATAGTTAAATTGATACAGTTTTAGTATTGCATGGTAGCTTTATTATGTCAAGCTTGTGCTTCGTTGTTCTATATTCCAGGAAACTTTATAATGTATTCTTTCTCTTGTAAGTAGGAAAAGCGGATGCTATAATACGTGTATCCTTCAATCGAGAAATCTCGAAAATCCATTTAAAGCATTTATAGTGATGAACATATGGGAATATATATGGATATGTGAAGGGTGTTAATATTATTACTGAAGAAGGAGAATGATACATGAGAGTATTAGCGGAAGATACAATTGCCCTGATTATAGATTTTCAGGAACGCCTTGTCCCTGTTATGGATAATAAAGAAGCTTTACTACATAATACGGAGATACTGATGAAGGGGCTGGTTACGTTGGGAATTCCGATGATTGTAACGCAGCAATATACCAAAGGAATAGGCATGACGGTCCCGATTCTGGCGAATGCCTATGGGGATAATTTTGAATATTATGATAAGGTAACCTTCAGCTGCGCGGAGGATGAAGCAATTCTTAAGAAAATTGAGGAAAGTGGCAAGAGAAACATTATTGTCTGTGGAGTGGAAGCCCATATCTGCGTACTACAAACCGTTATTGATCTTCTTGAGAGAGGCTACCATGTTATCTTAGTAGAGGATTGCATTGGGTCTAGAAAGCAAAATGATCGTCTGATCGCAACACAAAGAGCAGCTGCTGAAGGAGCGTTATTAACCACATATGAAGCGATTCTTTTTGAATTAACCAGAGTTGCTAAAACGGACACCTTCAAGGAAATCTCAAGACTTATAAAATAAGGTAGAATATTAGGTTGAATGAACTCATACATGGACATAAACCGGGGTTGCAGGTTACAGGCAAAAAAATGCTTGTGGCCAACGACCCCGGTTTTTGTCTGCTTTTCATTGACAAAGCCTGATGAGTGAAGCGGAGCTGGATGAATTCCATCGAAATATAAATATGACATTTGTCATTCGATATAGTGACGCACTTCACTATGATATATTCCTTCCATTGTGTATAGTATTATCAGAAAATAAGTTAGCCTGTGGAAATGAAGAATACAGACATTTATATACTGTATGCAGACAGACAACAGGATTAGCTTTGAATAAAAGCAATGCATGAAAAGAATGGAGGATTATGATGATAGTTAACATTAATGGACTGGTAAAACGATATGATAAGCTGGTTGCATTGGATTATTTGAATCTACAGGTTGAAGAAGGAGAAATCTATGGATTACTTGGACCGAATGGTTCTGGTAAGACAACAGCAATCAATTGCATGTTATCCTTATTAAAGTATGATAAAGGAACCATTGAAATCTTTGGTAAGCCAATGAGACCGGATGCTTATGACATTAAGAGGGATATCGGAATTATCATGCAGAATGTAGCGGTGTTTGATGAACTGACGGTATACGAGAATGTATCATATTTCTGCAGTCTGTATATCAAGGACAAGGAACAAGTCAGACGTTTGACAGAGGAAGCGATTGCATTTGTATCTCTTGAGGACTATAAAAAGTTTTATCCGAAGAAACTCAGTGGTGGCCTACTGCGAAGATTGAATATTGCTTGCGGTATTGTTCATAAACCTAAATTGGTTATATTGGATGAGCCTACGGTGGCGGTTGATCCTCAGAGTAGAAACAGAATTCTGGAAGGAATAAAAAAATTAAATCAGGAAGGAGCAACAATAATATATACTTCCCATTACATGGAGGAAGTGGAACAGATATGCTCCAAAATTGCGATCATTGACAAAGGCAGAGTGATTGCGAAAGGAACTAAGGAGAAACTGAAAGCAATGATTTCCATTGGGGAAAAAATCAGTATGGAGATTTTCGACTTGAAAGAGAGACAGGTAGAGGAGATCCGGAAACTGCCAAATATCTACACGGTAAACTATAATGACAACCTGCTTGAAATAAAGTCAAAGAAGGGAAAGAATAATCTGGTTACCATACTGGATTTCATGGCACAAAGAAATATCAAGTTCGATAAGGTAATTACAGAAATGCCCACACTAAATGATGTATTCCTTGAAATCACGGGAAAAGAACTAAGAGATTAAGTGTTATCTTGGAGGAAAATGTTTCGATTATGACTGAATGGAGGTCAATATGAGCTATCAACTATATATAACCAGACTAAAATGTTTATTAAGAAATAAGCAGGCTATTTTCTGGAGCTATCTGTTCCCGTTATTGCTTGCCACCTGTTTTTATTTTACACTCAATAACCTATGGAAAATTGAAGCCTTTGAAACCATTTCCATAGGATATCAAGAGATGCCAAATGATTCAGTTGATTTTAATAAGTTACTGAGCGAAGCGAAGGTGAATGATCAGACTCCAATGTTTGATATCACATACTGTGATGAAGAAGAGGCAGCCATATTATTTTCAGAGAATAAAATTGATGCGTTTATTATCGGAGGTACAAAACCGGAGCTGGTGATTAAAAGCAACGGATTTAATCAGACCATTGTAAAGGCTTTTATAGATAATTATTATCGCATGTCATCAGTGATTTCTACTGTCTTAAGTGAAAATCCCAATGCAATTTCGGAAGGACTACTTGATGATGTCATGCAGATTGATACCTTTGTGGAAGAAAAAATGAACGGAAAAAAACCGAATCAGGCTTCAATTTACTTCCATGCTCTATTTGCGATGACGTGCTTGTTTGCAACGAACTGGGGATTGGATGAAGTCGTAAATATTCAGGCAAATCTATCAGCAAGAGGAGCGCGAGTGAGTGTGTCTCCTGTTAATAAAATGAAGCTTTATTTCTACAATCTGCTGGCAGCATTTACAGGACATATGATAGGGGTTGTTCTTTTATTCCTTTATATTATTTTTATTCTTAGGATGGATTTTGGTAATAATCTGTTCTTTATATTCGGAATATGTATCATAGGATCATTAACTGGCCTGTTTTTAGGTTGTACGGTGGGCGTATGGCTGAAAATGAAAACAGAAGCGAAAGAAGCCATCCTAACTACAATCGTTATGCTTGGATCATTTTTGTCTGGAATGATGTATGCAGATATCAAGTATATCATTGCAAAAAATGTACCAATCCTGAGTTACATTAATCCTGTGAATCTGGTGGCAGATTCCATGTATAGCGTATATTTTTATGATACCTACGAGAAATTTTACTTGAATGCCACAATCCTCAGTATAATGTCAGTATTGCTTTGTATTGCTTCATATCTTGGAGTTAGGAGGAAAAGTTATGCAAGTATTTAAAACATATTTTAAAATACTAAGAAAGCAGTTGCCATCCCTTCTGACCTATGGAATCGGATTTCTCGTACTAACATTTATCATTAATATCAATATCAAGGATGGTCAGGAAAAATATGAACGTAGTCTTGTAAGAACAATGGTAATTAATGAAGACGGAGAGAGCAGCCTGATTGATGGTTTTCTGAAATATATGGAAGATTATATTATTTTTGTGGAGCCAGAAGTGGATGAGACAGCAAGAAAGGATGCGTTATTCTATAATCGTGCGGTATATATATTAACAATACCGGAGGGCTTTACAGAGAGTTTTTTAAATAACGGTACGGTATTGCTGGAGAAGCAAACAATACTGGATTCCATTGAGATTGTAACGGTTGACGATGCAATTGAACATTATTTTAATATGGCAGCTATATACTTAAAAAATATTCCTGATATTGATTATAAGGAACTTAACAAATACATTGAAGCAAGCTTACAGCAGGATACTCCGCTTCGTTTTCATAGAGAGGTAAAGAAGGACCAGAATAACTTTAACATCGTTAACCAGTATTTCTTTAATTATCTGGGTTATATTATTATAGGAGCTTTTGTTTCCGGAATTAGCATCGTTATGTTTTCCTTTCAGGGAATTGATATTCGAAGAAAACATGCTGCTTCTCCGCTCACACAGAAGGAAATGAGTGTACAACTGATAGCCGCAAATATCATATTTGCTGTTGTATATATTATTGTTTTCATTATAGCCAGCTTACTATTAAATAAGCCGAAAATCAATGGTAATACATTATTATTCTGGGTTAATCTGCTGATATTGGGTATGACAGCATTAAGCTTCAGTTATCTGGTAGGTATTACCGTTAAAAGCCGGAAAGCCATAGCTGCAATTTCAACAGGAGTATCGTTAAGCTTAGCTTTTGTCAGCGGAATGTTCGTTCCACAGGACTTTCTGGGTGCTCCAGTGCTTAGAGTAGCAAGCTTTACGCCAACCTATTGGTATGTGAAAGCGAATAATATACTTGGATCCATATCCGAACTTCATAAATCGGATCTGTCAGATATTATGGTTTGCATGGGTATAGAGATAGGTTTTTCAATAGCTATTTTATCCATTGCCTTAGTAATTCATAAACGTAAACAGCAACAGGCATATTGATGATCGCTTATATATAGAACAAATGTTTGAGAAAATATTGACATAATCGCTTTGGTTTGGTACAATTAATAGAACAAATGTTTGATTTATAAGGAGCGAGTTATGGTCATTCAAGAGAGTATGAGTCTTCAAAGAAAATTAGAAATTCTTTCGGATGCTGCGAAATATGATGTTGCGTGTACCTCCAGCGGAGTAGATCGTAAGGGTAACAGTTCCGGTATGGGGAATAGTCTGGCTTGTGGGATCTGCCATACTTTTTCTGCAGATGGACGTTGCATTTCTCTATTGAAAATATTATTTACCAATGAATGTATATTTGATTGCAAATATTGCATCAACCGCTCCTCTAATGATGTCGTGAGAGCTTCCTTTACACCTCAGGAGGTAAGTGAGCTTACGATGGAATTCTATCGTCGGAATTATATTGAAGGATTATTTTTAAGCTCAGGGATATTAGTTAGTCCTAATCATACGATGGAGCTGATCTTGGAGACAGTCCGTCTGTTACGGGAGGTACATCAATTTAACGGATACATCCACTGTAAAGCAATACCGGGAGCAGATCCGGTACTGGTGGAGATGCTGGGATGGTATACAGATCGTATGAGTGTTAATCTGGAACTGCCCACAGCGGAAAGTTTGAAGGAATTGGCACCGCATAAGAACCGGAAGAATATCCTAAAGCCTATTCGACAGATACAGCTGGGAAGACAGAATCACAGAGAGTACATTGGGCTTACGGATCATCAGATGCTACCAAAGCAGATTGCATCTAATAAGCCAGATAAGCAAGATCTTGAGATGAATGAAGTTCTTTCCATGAGTTCCGGTATTGTGCCGTATACGAAGAAGCCTAAGATTAAGAGAAGCTTTGTTCCTGCTGGTCTAAGCACTCAGATGATTATCGGAGCTACGAAGGAAACGGATTATCAGATTATGTCCGTGGCAGAAGCACTTTATGATAACTTTGATTTGAAGAGGGTATTCTACTCCGCCTTTATGAACGTGAACCAGGACAATAGACTTCCGTCTACAGAAGCAGGCCCCCCTTTACTTCGGGAACACAGGCTTTATCAGGCAGATTGGCTTTTAAGGTTTTATGGTTTTCAGACCATGGAGCTATTGGATGAGCAACACCCTAATTTTAATGTGTTATTGGATCCAAAATGTGATTGGGCTTTACGGCATCTGGAGATGTTCCCTGTGGAAATCAATAAGGCAGATTACTATACATTATTAAGAGTTCCTGGTATTGGCACAAATTCAGCGCAAAGAATCATAATGGCAAGAAAGAGTGCGGTGCTTGATTTTCAAGATCTTAAGAGAATGGGAATTGTATTAAAGAGAGCAGTGTATTTTATTACCTGTAATGGTAAAATGATGTATCCGATTAATATCGAAGAGAATTTCATTACACGGCAGCTTGTTGCTCTTAAGGATCAGATACCATTAGGTATCGATAAGGATATCACTTATCAGCAGCTTTCCTTATTTGATGATGTGAATTTCAAAATCCCATATTCCGGAACGAGCATGGTAGCCAATATATAGGAGTATTATGTGATGCATACAAAACGAATATACCTATGTGATAATAGTATAGATGGAATATTTACTGCAATTTACATTGCCTGGAGTTCAAGACTTGGGCATTCTAATATTAAAATAGAAGAAAAAAGTGAAGGAAGCAATTACTCCAATCTGGAATTATTCTCTGATTATGTGCCCGTTGATACGGACTATGATTTATCAATGAAGGTATCTGAAAGTATACGTAAGAAAATATCGGAGGAAGCATTTGAGATGGTTTGTAGAGTAGCTTTATCAGACTATGTCGGAAAAGCTGATCTGATTTACCGATTTCTTATTCTTGGCTTTGCCATGGGGAATCAGATATTACAGCATCTCAGCAATATTACGGTGAATACTGTTTTCAAGATAAATCGTAATGTGAATTTTGAGGTACATCATTTACTTGGTTTTATACGCTTTTCAGAACAGGCAAATGGATTATTAACTTCCGTAATTCATCCCAAGAATAATGTTCTTTCATTGGTAACCCCACATTTCGTTGATCGGCTTCCACAAGAAGGATTTATAATATGTGATGGTAATAGAAAGCTTGCTTCTATTCATGTACCGGGAAGCCAGTGGATTATTGCAGAGGTACCTGAGCTAAATCTGGAGATGGGCAGGGATATATCTTTCATGGAAGATGAATATCAGGATTTATGGAAAGCTTTTTTTGATCATATAGCGATTCAGGAGCGTGTAAACCCTAAGCTTCAAAGGAATAATTTACCACTTAGATTTCGTGGAGATATGACGGAGTTCCAATAATAATCGTTTTTCACTCTCTGCATAAATTATCAACAGATAGAGATACTAATCTTGTAATATGATAATATTTTATAGGAGGAGTATCAATGAAAAAGAAATTTGGTATTTTAATAGCTATATGTGCTATAACCATGTTTGCTTTTGCAGCATGTGCGGCTGACAGTGATACAAATAACGCTGCAACCGAGGATGATGATAGTATAGTAGATGATATTGATGATATTGATGTTGACGATCCAATCGGCGGCGATATAACAAATGAAGGAATGAACCGTGGACCTACAGGTGGAACTAGTGGAAGTATAGATAGAGGAGCCACAGGAGGAACTACCGGTGGTGCTAATGGAGGAACTCCCGGAGGTACGAATAGTAATGGTGTTACGAACGGGACAGGAGGAACTACTGGTGGAACAACGAATGGAACAACGAATGGAACAACTGGTGGAACTGGTGGAGGAAATGGTGCTGCCGGTGGAACAGGTACTGGCGGTGGAGCAGGTACTCAGTAAGTAGATATTGTGAAAGGACTGCGGATACAATCACGCAGTCCTTTTCTTATTCATGATAATCGTAATTCGCTAAGAGTACCTTCTATACGCATGGGTAAATTGAATTTATTTTATTTGATGTTTTCTGGCACAGGTTTTACATAAACCGTTTATCTGAATTTGATGATTTCTTATAATGAATCCCTCTTCCTCCATAGCATTCTCCAAGGCATGAATCGGACAAGATGGAAGATCAAATACTTTCTTGCAGTCATCACATATTACTAAGTGCTTATGTTCGTTACGATCTGCTTTGATACGATAGAATATTTCATTATCCTTAAGGTGATACTTATCGATCAGATTTTGCTGGAGCAGAGAATCAATGTTTCGATATATGGTTGATTTGGCGATTTTAGGAAGTTCGACTACGATATCAGCATATATTTCATTGATAGACATAGGACGGTCAGTCTTTTTCAGAATTGACAAAATTAATTGCTTTTGCTTTGTGTTCCTTTGGACTTCCATAACTACCTCCTTTTGCCTAGTATCCCGTGTTTATAATTTCATAGACATCATAAATTTTATTATTTCGACTCATCTCAGTCTTCTTTTTCATGCCAACCTTTTGCGCTAACAATGCAGATGGCAGATTGCCTTGTTCAATATTCGCTATAATGCGTGGTATATCATAGTTTTGAAAGCAATATCGGATTGTAGCAGCCACAAATTCCTTGGCATATCCATTACCTTGATGAACAGGGTCTATGAAATATCCAATCTCATGATAATCCTCTCGATCATCTGATTTATATTCAATCCCGCATCGTCCGATGAGGCGATTGCTATCCTTTAAATAAACTCCCCATAAACCATAGCCATACAAATGATAGATATTTCGGATATAAGCCTTAAGCTTGTCTTTTTCGATGGAAAGATCTTCAGAAAAATCCTCCAAATAACTTTTAATTTCTGGCTTTTGACAGATTAAGAATAAATCCTCAATATCTTCCAGGGACAATTCGCGAATAGTAAGTCGATCTGTATGGAATAGAGTTGCAGGCTCGTAATGTGCATGCTGATAAACCTTATTCACAAAAGCATAATCTACTTCATCAAATCCTTCTACCAGAATGAAAGCTTTACTCAAATCCTGCTTACCGGAGTTAGGGTTGATAAATCCAATACAAGTCATACCGGCAGCATTGGCAGCAGTCACTCCATTATAGGAGTCCTCTATAACAACACACTGAGAAGGATTGACTCCGATTTTGTCAGCAGCTTTAATAAATATCTCGGGGTCAGGCTTTGTGCGCTTAACCATATTACCAGATACATATCCTTCAAAGTATTCCTGAAGCTTTAGTGAACTAAGAACCTCTTCGATGGCCTCAGAGGGTGAGGAGGAAGCGATAATTAGCTTTATACCATTCTTATGTAAATCCTTAATTAGGTCTATAACATAAGGTATAACTGTATGACCTTCATCCTTCAGTAAGGTCGCCTTCATTTCATCATTTACCTGTAAAAGCTCATCCGCTGTACAGGGAAGGGAAAATTGCTTTATAAACTGGTTACACATATTTATAGTAGTACTGCCAATATACTCATCTAATTGATGAATTGTAATTGATATATTATATCTCTCTAATGCCATTAATGCGGCTCTTGCGTGCATGGGTTCACTGTCGATTATTACGCCATCCATGTCAAATATTACAGCTTTTAACAAGTAACTCTTTCCTCCAATAATATCTATAGTAGATTATTTAAACTTTATTATAATGCTCACCACATAGGTACAATATGATTAAATCAGGGCTTTGTGTAAGAAAAACTTCCTGTATAGTATACAACTTTTTCATAAGCCTTTCAAGATAGCAGCATATCTATTTCATGAAATGAATATAGCAGAGATGGCTCATTAGATTACTAACACCTTAATTTATATTAATTGCATGACAAAATATACTGCTGTATAATTATGTTACAATCATTTACGAGACTAATTACGTTTTAATAACTTTTCAAAAAAGAGGCCTGCAAGGAACCATGCAGGAGCATAATCGAACCGGACAACTCCTTTATAGTTTAGTTTTGCTTTACTGTAATCCCAGGGACATGCACCATATTTTTTTAGAATTACACCGGATGTGTATTCCGCAATATAAATAAAAAAAGCATAAACACCTCCTCTGACCAGTGCATTCCTATTCTTCAGTTTATTACAAATTGGTGTTAAGCATGCGGCTAAACCATAGATGGGGAACATCCATACTGATGTATGACAGGATAGAGTTTTATCCTCATGTTTTTTGAGAGAAG
This sequence comes from Variimorphobacter saccharofermentans, assembly GCF_014174405.1. Taxonomy (GTDB): domain Bacteria; phylum Bacillota; class Clostridia; order Lachnospirales; family Lachnospiraceae; genus Mobilitalea; species Mobilitalea saccharofermentans. The sequence continues at coordinate 1,243,839 of NZ_JACEGA010000001.1, forward strand.
CAAGTCCTGTCCACATACATTCCATACACCAGCCACAAAAACCGCATAATATAAAGTTATGAAAAAAGCTTTTTTTTGTTTTCATAGCGTTATTATCTGCAAATCATATTATCCTATACGATGAAAAAGGAATAACGTTTAGAAGGTAAAAATATACAGGAACACTAAAATCATTCACAAATATGAACCATACAGAAACAAGACAAAATAGTAAAATAAAGCTATACAGAAATCAAACCATATAGAAAGGAAATAATAGATGGAAATTGAGCGTAAATATGAGATTCATAAGTTACCTGAAAAACTCTCACAATATTCATATAAGAATATTGAACAGGGCTATCTTTGTCATAAGCCTACGATAAGAATTAGAAAAAGCAATGATCAATATATTTTAACCTATAAGTCAAAGATACTTCAGAAGGATCAGGATGCGTCAGATAATCCGGTGATAAACGATGAGGTAGAGCTACCCTTGACAGAAGAAGCATATCTAAACCTGAAAAAGAAAATAGACGGTAATATGGTCTATAAAACGAGATATTTGATTCCGCTTCAGGATCATTTAACTGCAGAGCTGGATGTGTTTCGGGAACAGTTATCTGGATTGATGATGGTAGAGGTGGAATTTCCAGATGTAGAAGCCTCTAAGAAATTTGTGCCTCCGGATTGGTTTGGAAAGGACGTTTCTGGTGATAATCGATTTACCAATTATTATCTGTCCACTATTACTGATTATAAAGCTTTGCTTACAGAATAATATACCTTTCAATGCATGCATTGGATAGAACGGATTGGAGCATAATATTCATGTAACTATATTTCATTTGACTAGGATATAACTATACAGGAGGATATTATGCCGAAAGATAGTCAACCTGATAATAAGAGAGCCCGTGTAGATAAGGCGAAAGGCCAGACGCCTATTACAAAAGAAAATCAAAATAAGAATAAGAATGCAAAGCGTCAATCAATTCCAAATAATGATGTGTGATTTCCGATTAAGAAAAACTGACAACCTATTTCAACAGAATGGAGGAATAGTATGGCAAAAGCCGGTATGAGAAGACCAGATATTACTGAACCCCATGGGACGGAAGCCAGGCAACGTATGCATGTTAAAAAGAACGAGGTAGAACCTGTTCCAGAGATATCAGGGAAGGCAAAGGCTGGGCATGAAAAAGCAAAGCCCATGCGTAAATCGGAATGAATACATTAACGAATGATATGAAAGTGGCTTTATATCATGAAATAACAGAGCATTTGCTAAAGGATGAGAAGCCTTCTGACTATTTACAGGAAAAATCAAGAGAATGTGAATTTCAGGAATATCCCTTTCATTTATTAATCGATCTGAAAAAAACCGAACAGTCGGAAAAGTATCATCCGGAAGGATCCGTATGGAACCACACCATGCTTGTTCTGGATGAGGCTGCAAAAGTAATAACTCAGAGCAAGAACCCGAAAGCCTTTATGTGGGCAGCCTTGCTTCATGATATCGGAAAACCTGGTACGACTCGTATGAGAAAAGGAAGAATTACTTCATATGATCATGATCGGGAAGGAGAGAAGATTAGCAGGGAATTTCTGAGTGCTCTAACTGATGAGGAAGTATTCATTGAGCAGGTGTCAGCTTTGGTTAGATACCATATGCATATGCTTTATGTCCTTAAGAATCTACCCTTTCAAGATATAAAGAATATGGTGAATAGAGTGGAACTGGAAGAAATTGCTCTGCTGTCAAAGTGCGACCGGTTAGGCAGAATGGGAGCAGATCGCCGAGAGGAAGAAGAACAGTACCAGGAATATTGCAGGCGATTAAAAAAAGAGTATGATAATAAAATTAACAAGTAATAATAGGACGATTTTTCTGTTGTAGTATTATGCAAGCAGCTGAGATAATTCAAGTCTGTTTATGTATAATTACAGAGTCAACAGGAGATATCGTCCTATATTTTACTTCTTATGTAAAAAATATATTTAATTTATATAGGATTTTGTCATTATCTATAAAAAATGCTGAAAAATAATTAGTAATGATCTTATTCCAAAAAAAAACTGGATTTTTTGAAATATGTACCGTATAATTGTAATAATGTAATAATAATCTAGGGTTTACGATTAGCATTCTGTTATAAGAAAGAGGTTAAACGAAATGGCTGAGAATTACAAATACACAATTACGAAGAAAGAAGCGCTGGCGAATTCTATTTATCTTATGGACGTTCTGGCACCCCGAGTTGCAAAGAATTGTTACCCCGGACAGTTTGTCATTGTCAAGATAGACGAAAAGGGAGAGAGAATCCCATTAACGATATGTGATTATGATAGAGAGGCAGGAACTGTGACCATCGTATTCCAAGCGATTGGACCATCAACACAGTTGATGTCTCAGTATGAAGAGGGAGAAGCGTTTCGAGATTTTACCGGACCGTTGGGTCATAAATCTGAGCTAATCGATATGCCTAGAGAGGAGCTCTCGAAGAAGCAGATTTTATTTGTTGCGGGAGGAGTAGGTTCAGCTCCCGTATATCCACAGGTAAAGTGGATGAAGGAGAACGGATATGATGTTGATTGCATCATTGGTGCAAGAAATAAGGATTTAATTATATTAGAAGACCGTATGAGGAAATGGGCTAAGAATCTGTACATAACCACGGATGACGGTTCTTACGGTTTCAAGGGCAATGTCAATGAGTGTATCAAGGATCTGGTGAATAATCAGGGAAAGAAATATGATCTTGTTGTTGCCATCGGGCCGATGATCATGATGAAGTTCGTTTGTATTCTAACGAAGGAATTAGGAATTAAGACAATCGTAAGCATGAATCCTGTTATGGTGGACGGAACAGGAATGTGTGGTGCATGCCGTTTGTCCATAGGGAACGAGGTCAAGTTTGCCTGTGTGGATGGTCCGGAATTTGATGGACATCTGGTGAATTTCGATGAGGCATTACAACGCCTGCAAATGTATAAATCACCCGGAGGTAAAAAGATTCTTAGAGAAAAAGAAGGGGCTACACATCACCATCCTGGATGTGAATGCCACGAAGAATAAATGTGACAAGGCTTCAGAAGTATATACGAACTGTTATATAAGTTTACGATTTGTATGGGAATGTTTTAGGAGGAAATTTAATAGATGGATGTTTTAAAAAAGGTACCTGTAAGAGAACAAGATCCAAAGGTTAGAGCAACGAATTTTGAAGAGGTCTGCTATGGATACAATTTAGAAGAAGCGCAAGCAGAAGCGTCACGCTGTATTCAGTGCAAGAATCCTAAGTGTGTAGGTGGTTGTCCGGTTAACATTGATATACCGGGATTTATTAAGGAAATTACGAATGGAGATATCGAGAAAGCATTTAAGGTAATCGGACAATATTCAGCACTTCCCGCTGTTTGTGGCAGAGTATGTCCTCAGGAAAGCCAATGTGAAGAGAGATGTATTCGTGGTATAAAGGGAGACCCTGTGTCCATCGGAAAACTGGAGCGCTTTACTGCAGATTGGGCAAGGGAGCATAATATAAAGCCTGAGATGCCAAAGGAAAAGAATGGCAGAAAGGTTGCAGTAATCGGTGCTGGCCCTGCTGGTCTGACATGTGCTGGAGATCTTGCGAAGCTTGGATATGATGTTACTATTTTTGAGGCATTACATGAGCCAGGCGGAGTATTGGTGTATGGTATCCCAGAATTCAGACTTCCGAAAGAAACGGTAGTAAAAGCAGAAATTGAGAATGTAAAAGCTTTAGGCGTAAAAATAGAAACAAACGTGGTGATTGGTAAATCAACTACGATTGATGAACTTATGGAGGAAGAAGGCTTTGAGGCGGTATTCATAGGCTCCGGTGCTGGACTTCCTAAGTTCATGGGTATTCCGGGTGAGAATGCCAATGGCGTATTTTCAGCAAATGAATATTTAACACGAAACAATCTGATGAAAGCCTTTGATAAGAGTTATGATACACCGATAATCGCTGGTAAAAAGGTGGCTGTAGTAGGTGGTGGTAATGTTGCCATGGATGCAGCCAGAACAGCATTGAGATTAGGTGCAGAAGTATATATAGTATATCGTAGAGGTGAAGCGGAGCTTCCTGCCAGAGTGGAAGAAGTACATCACGCGAAAGAAGAAGGAATTATCTTTAAGCTATTAACGAACCCAAAAGAAATTCTTGTGAATGAAGATGGATGGGTATGCGGAATGCGTTGTGTTGAGATGGAATTAGGGGAACCGGATGAATCTGGAAGAAGAAGACCGGTGGAAAAGAAAGATTCCGAGTTTGTTCTGGAACTTGACACAGTAATCATGTCATTAGGAACAAGCCCGAATCCATTAATATCATCAACAACTGAAGGATTGGAAGTTAACAGACATAAGTGTATTGTGGCGGATGAGGAGACAGGAATGTCTTCAAGAGAAGGTGTGTTTGCCGGTGGTGACGCTGTTACTGGTGCGGCGACAGTAATTCTAGCTATGGGAGCAGGTAAAAAAGCAGCTGCCGGAATTGACAGGTATTTGAAATCAAAATAACAAAGGATAATACGTTAGGGGAACGTATTGGAGGACTTATGGGATATTTTAAAATCGACCAGTCAGTCGGAATTCTAATATTATCTACGGTGATAGTGCTTGTAATTGTGTTTATCATACTCTGTTTTCGTGTGAAAAAAGTGAAGCAAACCTATCGTATGCTTGAACAGGATAATGATAAGCTGAAGGACAAGAATAGAGAGCTTGAAGAGATGTATAACTCAACGCTTTCGTCATTAAGTGATCTGACAGTAAAATATGAAGAACTGAACAAAAACAAGGAAAGCATGAAGAAACTGGCATATACTGATTATCTTACAGAGTTGCCAAATCGTACAGCATTTACGGAAATGCTTGATAATATTATGCTCACCTTGCGCAGTGAAGAAACAATTGCAGTTATGGATATCGATATTGATAACTTTAAGAATATCAATGATTCTCTTGGCCATTCTTACGGCGACGAGCTATTAATTGATGTAACCTACCGATTGAAGCAGGTTATGGATGAGAATGATTATTTGGCTCGAATAGGCGGAGATGAGTTTATCCTGCTATCACAGAATTTGAAGGACACCTTAGCGTACGAAGAAAAAATAAAAAAGATTAAGAATGTATTCAGCTATCCATTTGTTCTGTCTACGAAGGAGTACTTTGTAACAGTAAGTATTGGTGTTGCATTTGCTCCAAAGGATGGTAAGACGTCCCAGATATTAATTAAAAATGTTGATTCAGCAATGTATGTTGCAAAGGCAAATGGGAAGAATACGCATGCATACTTTGATTATTCTTATAATCAGAAGCTAACTGAAAAAATCGAGACACAATCTGAACTACGAAAGGCTTTGGAACGGGATGAGTTTGTGCTATATTATCAAGCACAGATGGATTTAAGTACTAAGAAAGTTGTTGGCTTTGAGGCGTTAATACGCTGGCAGCACCCGACAAAGGGTTTGATCTATCCGAATGATTTCATTTCCATTGCAGAGGAAACAGGATTAATTATACCAATCGGGCAATGGGTACTAAAGACGGCATGTACACAGCTTAAGCAATGGTCAGAGGATTATCCCGGTATTAATATGGCAGTTAATCTATCGGCAAGACAATTCAAGGATAAGGATCTGGTGAAGCTGGTATGTGATGTAATTCATGAGACAGGCATTAACCCTAATAATCTTGAATTGGAGATTACAGAAACCATAGCACTTGATGACATAGAATACACCATATCAACAATTAAGGAGCTGAGAATGATTGGCGTAAGCTTTTCGTTAGATGACTTTGGAACAGGCTATTCTTCCATGAATTATCTAAAGAGACTTCCTGTAAGTAATCTAAAAATTGATAAAAGCTTTTTAGATACTGTTATGGAGGATAGCTGCGATCAAAAGATTATTCAAACGATTATTACCTTAGCTCGAAATCTCAATCTGTATGTGATTGCTGAGGGTGTTGAGAGCTTTGATCAGGAGAGCTTCCTAAAGGAATCACAGTGTAATAAAGCACAGGGGTATTTATACAGTAAACCAGTTCCAAAGGAGCTTGCAATCAGCTTCCTTGAAAAACAAGGTGGCAGTTTCTAATAACGCATTAATATTTAAAAGTGGAGGAGACCTATGTGAAGCCCGTAATTAAGAGTAAGCAAATGCTGTTCGTAATATTACAAATCATATTATATGCAGTTTTTCTGACTCTGGATTTCATGGGCAGGAGTATTCGTTTTTCCAATTATATTAAATTCTGCATGATTATTGTATGCTTTTGTTATGTACTTTTTTCTAGAAAAAGTATGGACAAAGGCATACTTTTTTGCCTTCGGGCAGCTCTGTTCTTTACTGTAATATCAGATCTTTTTATATTGATTTTGGACTATTATATTTATGGCGTATCAACATTCATTATTGTACAACAATTGTATGATATCCGTTTATTATTGATACGAAGCAAAATAAAAGATACCACTAAGCTGTTTTTTGCATATTTACTTCATCTATTCATTAAAATTGGAGTAGCGTCGGTGATCTGTATCCTGTTATTCGCATCAGGAGTTACGTTGGATGCTCTGTTAATTATCACTACGTTTTATTTTGTAAGTCTTCTTTATAATGTATGGATGTCTGTGATAACTGCTCGGTTAAATCCAAGGTGTCATGGGAATATTTTATATGCTGTAGGGATGATCTTATTTTTATTATGTGATATCAATGTGGGACTTTTCAACCTGACGGGATATATTGCTTTGTCACCGACTGTCTGTGATATCATAGAAACTGTGTCCGGGATGTTGATGTGGACCTTTTATGCGCCCGCCCAGGCCCTTATTGCTATCAGTTCTGATTTTACTATTCGACAAACTGAACAAAAATAAGGAAAATATTTATGGAAAAACATGGATATGTAATTCTTGCGAATCCCGTGTTCGTCTGGTAAAATGAATCTTACGAAATCATATTTCTTATCTCAGCTCTATTTCATTTGATCGTTATATCTTATTCTTCCCAAAGTAAAATCAAAACTATATTCATTTCAAAGGAGGACCGCTATAAATGATTCAATATGTTAGGGAATCAGCATTGGATTACAAATCGTTTATTAATGAAATCATAGCTTCAGTACAGGAGAGATTGGGTGAGAACTATACCGTTCGAACCTTTAAGGTAACTAAGAATAACTCGTTGGAGCTAGATAGCCTGATCGTTGAGGAGGAAGGGAAGAATTTTTCACCGAATATCTATTTAAATCCCTACTTCAAAGCCTATACAGAAGGGACAAAGATGAATGAATTGACAGAAAGAATCTGCAATATCTATCTGAATTCGAAAGCTCCGATTACAGAACCGCATTTTACCTATACCTTTGATAGTATGAAGCCCTTTATTATTTATCGACTTGTCAGCTATGAGAAAAACAAAAAGCTTCTTCAAAATATTCCTCATATAAAATATTTGGATTTGGCCATTACATTTCATTGTCTGATACGGGATGATGAAGAGGGGATTGGGACGATTCGAATTACGAATGATCATATGAAGTCCTGGGATACTTCTCTTCAGGAGCTGCATTGCCTGGCGGCCCTTAATACGCCAAAGCTTTTTCCACCTTCCATAAACACTATGGATGACGTTATTCGTGGTATGTTGATGAATGACTTTATGAACAATTCGGAAGATGTTTTTCCTGAAGAATTGTTTAATCATATGATATACGATAATGAAATTCCCAATGAAAAAAAGATGTATATTTTAACGAATCATAAAGGTATTAATGGTGCAGCATGTCTACTTTATAAGGATGTTCTTGGAGCTTTTGCCGAACAGGTACAGTCAGATTTTTATATTCTTCCCAGCAGCATTCATGAATTGATACTAGTTCCCAATCATAAACAGCTTACCAAAGAATCCTTGAGTGACATGGTAAAGGATGTAAATCGTACACAGGTAGCAGCTGATGAGGTTCTTTCCGATAAGGTCTATTATTATTCCAGAGAATTAAAAGCAATAATTTTATAGGATTACGGTGTCAAACACGGATTTCCATTGAATATCCAATTAAGACCATAAGACAGTAAGTTTATAGGAAATTTAGAATTATTAGGCACATTTGATGTTTCATAATTTTAAATAATGTGCTATAATTTTGAATCGACGAATGTGTACATAAATTGATTCTTACTAATTAGTCTTACCCTAATCAGGATAAAATAATTTAAGGAGGATATTTCAATGGCAAGGAAAATGAAAACAATGGATGGTAATAACGCAGCAGCACATGTCTCCTATGCATTTACGGATGTCGCAGCTATCTATCCCATTACACCAAGCTCCGTAATGGCTGAAGTGACTGATAAATGGTCAGCTGATGGCAGAAAGAACATCTTTGGACAAGAAGTAAAAGTCGTAGAGATGCAATCAGAGGCAGGTGCAGCTGGTACAGTACATGGATCTTTGGCAGCGGGAGCATTAACAACGACATTTACTGCATCCCAAGGTTTATTATTAATGATACCTAATATGTATAAAATTGCAGGTGAGCTACTTCCAGGCGTGCTGAATGTATCTGCTCGTGCAGTTGCCAGTCATGCGCTATCAATTTTCGGTGATCATTCCGATGTTTACGCATGTCGTCAGACTGGTTTTGCCTTACTGGCAAGCAGCAACCCTCAGGAGGTTATGGATTTAGGTGCAGTTGCACATCTGGCAGCAATCAAAGGTAGAGTGCCTTTCCTCCATTTCTTCGATGGATTTAGAACTTCCCATGAAATTCAGAAAATTGAAATCTGGGACTATGAGGATTTGAAGGATATGGTAGATATGGATGCGGTTGAAGCATTCCGTCGTCGTTCTTTAAATCCTGAACATCCGGTACTTCGCGGTTCCGCACAGAACCCTGATGTATTCTTCCAGGCAAGAGAAGCATGTAATACATACTATGATGCTATTCCAGGCATTGTAGAGGAATATATGGATGAAGTGAATAAGAAAATCGGTACAGATTATAAGCTCTTCAATTACTATGGTGCTAAGGATGCAGAGCAGATCATCATTGCAATGGGATCAGTTAGCGATACGATCGAAGAGACAATTGATTATCTGAATGAAAACGGACAGAAGGTTGGACTTGTAAAGGTTCGTCTGTATCGTCCTTTCAGTGCAAAACATCTGATCGATGCTATTCCTGATACGGTTAAGAAGATCTCCGTATTAGATAGAACCAAGGAGCCCGGTGCACTTGGAGAGCCTCTATACCTTGATGTCGTAGCAGCCTTAAAGGAATCTAAGTTCAAGGATGTTCCTGTATTTAACGGTCGCTATGGTTTGGGCTCAAAGGATACTACGCCGGCTCAGATTATTGCAGTTTACAAGAACAATAGCAAGAAGACATTTACCATTGGTATCAAAGACGATGTGACCAATCTGTCCCTCGATACGGAAAAGGCTCCTACAACTACTCCGGAAGGAACCATTAGTTGTAAGTTCTGGGGGCTTGGTTCAGATGGTACAGTTGGTGCGAACAAGAACTCCATTAAGATTATCGGTGATCATACCAACATGTATGCTCAGGCATACTTTGACTATGACTCCAAGAAGTCCGGTGGCGTTACAATGTCTCATTTGAGATTCGGTAAGAAACCGATTAAGTCCACCTACTTAATTACAGAGGCAAACTTTGTAGCTTGTCATAATCCTTCCTACGTTAGAAAGTACAACATGGTTCAGGAGTTAAAGGATGGTGGAACCTTCCTGTTGAACTGTGGATGGAATATGGAAGAAATCGAGAAACACTTACCTGGACAGATGAAGCGTTATATGGCAGAACATAATATTAAGTTCTACACTATCGACGGTATCAGTATTGGTAAGGAGATCGGATTAGGCGGACGTATTAATACTATATTACAAGCTGCTTTCTTTAAGCTTGCTAACATCATTCCTGTTGAAGAAGCAGTAAAATACATGAAGGATGCTGCTACAGCATCTTACGGCAAGAAGGGAGAGGCAGTTGTTGCAATGAACCATGCAGCAATTGACCGTGGTATTACTGATGTTAAAGAAGTAAAGATTCCGGATAGCTGGAAGAATGCAAAGGACGAAGAGCTGTTTGTAAAAGTTACGAATGGCAGAAAAGAAGTCGTTGACTTTGTTAATAATGTTCTTACGCCAATTAATGCGCAACAAGGTAACACTTTACCGGTATCCGCATTTGTTGATAATGCAGACGGTACCCTTCCGCAGGGATCAGCTGCATATGAAAAGCGTGGTATTGCAGTGGATGTTCCGACATGGAATCCGGAAAATTGTATTCAGTGTAACTTCTGTGCTTATGTATGTCCGCATGCTGTAATTCGTCCGGCAGCATTAACCGCTGAGGAAGCTGCAAAGGCTCCGGAAGGAATGAAGAAGACAGCTATGAATGGTCTTAACGATATGGAATTTGCTATTACGGTATCCGTTCTTGACTGTACTGGATGCGGTTCCTGTGCAAACGTTTGTCCAGGTAAGAAGGGTAATAAGGCACTTGTTATGCAACCTCTGGAGACTCAGTTATCCGAACAGAAGGTATTTGATTATGCCTTGAGCTTAGAGGAAAAACCGGAGGTATCAGAAAAATTCAAAGACATTACGGTGAAGGGTAGCCAGTTCAAACAGCCTTTACTTGAATTCTCAGGTGCGTGTGCAGGCTGTGGTGAGACTCCTTATGCTAGATTGGTGACACAGTTATTTGGAGATAGAATGTTTGTAGCCAATGCTACTGGATGTTCCTCAATTTGGGGTGGTTCTATGCCTTCTACTCCATATACAGTTAATAAGAAGGGACAAGGACCTGCATGGGCTAACTCCTTATTTGAGGATAATGCTGAGTATGGTTATGGTATGTATCTGGCACAGCAAACCTTAAGAAACAGACTTAAGGATAAAATTGCGGCATTAGCAGAAACTTCTAAGAATGATGAAGTTAAGAGTGCAGCAGAAAGATATCTTGCTACCTATGAGAATGGTCGTGAGAACTCTGGTGCAACCAGCGCACTTGTTAGAGCATTGGAAGCATGCGGATGTTCCGAGGCAAAAGAAATCTTAAAGGATAAGGACTTCCTATCCAAGAAATCACAGTGGATCTTCGGTGGAGATGGATGGGCATATGACATCGGTTTTGGTGGTTTGGATCATGTTATTGCCAGTGGTCAGGATGTGAATATCTTAGTATTTGATACAGAGATTTACTCCAATACGGGCGGACAATCCTCCAAATCAACCCCTACAGGTGCAATTGCACAATTTGCTGCAGCAGGTAAGGAAGTGAAGAAGAAAGATCTGGCACAGATTGCTATGAGTTATGGTTATGTTTATGTGGCACAGATCGCTATGGGAGCAGATTACAATCAGGCAATCAAGGCTTTCGTAGAGGCAGAAAGCTACAATGGTCCTTCCATTATCATTGCTTATGCACCTTGTATCAGCCATGGTATTAAGGGAGGTATGTCTACAGCTCAGACAGAAGAGAAGAATGCAGTTGCAGCAGGATATTGGCACAACTTCCGTTTCGATCCTCGTTTGAAAGAGGAAGGAAAGAATCCATTCCAGTTAGACAGTAAAGCACCTACCGCCAACTATCAGGAATTCCTTATGAACGAAGTTCGTTACAGCTCACTGAGCCGTCAAAATCCTGAGAGAGCAAAACAGTTATTTGAAATTGCAGAGAAAAATGCGGCGGAGAAGTACGCTCATTTAGTTAAGCTCTCAACGCTATATGATACAAACAATTAATCAGATCATAGTAAGACGATCTTATTGATGGTGATGACATAATTCATAAGATATAATGAAAGAAAAATATCCGGTGTTCTGGGAACACCGGATATTGCTTTATATACTTATATAAATGGCTATAGATATTATCTAAGATATGTGAATATATAAGGATTACGAAAAGTTAAATGCACCTAACTGGATTTGAACCAGCGGCCTTTCGCTCCGGAGGCGAACGCTCTATCCACTGAGCTACAGGTGCAAGTCTAGGCTCATCGAATTATTATCCTGAGCCTTGGACTATGTTATTATATACTATCTAAAAAGCAAAGTAAAGAAGGTTTCTTCAAATTTCACATCATAGAATTAAATGTTACAAAAATGTTAAATTGTATTACATAAAAATTACAAATCGTTGTTGACTTTTTCGTCATATTTTGATAGAATGAAAAAAGGAATTATATAATACATAATCGAGGAGATATAATGAAACTTAAATATAAAAAGATCATATTATTTACAACTATGAGTACTATGGGAATTGGATTATTAACACTTTCCATAACTCAGGACAAGCCCAAGGCGAAAGAGTCTGTGAATGGAGCACCAAGAGTGGAAGCCAGTTTGCTGTCCGATACAAGTTCTACAAGTGTCGATGAGGTATATGAGACTACGGCAGTGGCGTCTCCAACAGAGATGCCATCCGCAACCATAACACCGGAACCAACTGAGGCTCCTACTCCTACACCATTACCTGTGTATGAGATAGAGAAGGAAGGATATCCGGAAATCGAAGAATTATTTAAAAAATATTATGTTGCAAAGAATAACTGTGATGTTGATCAATTAAAGTCTATTCTTAGCAATCCAACAAAGGTTGAATCTCAGGAACAGCTGCAAAAGAAAACGGAATACATCGATGAGTATCAGAAGATTAAACCTTATGTTAAGAAAGGTGCTCAGAAAGGAACATATATTGTATATGTTTATCATGAGATAAAGTTTACCAGTGTGAATACACCGGCGCCAAGCTTATCAAAGTTCTATGTGATAACGGATGCAAGGGGTGACTTGAAGATCTTCTCCGGTGAGATGGATGAGGAATTAAAGGCTTATTATGATGCTAGAAACACGGATGAGGATGTAGTTGAAATCATTAATATGACCAATAAGAAGAGTGAGGAAGCGAAAGAAAAGGACGAGGACTTACTCAACTTTTGGAAGAGTATTGAGAAACTGACAAATAATAATAAAAAGTCTGATACAGATACAAAGAATGAAATGAAGGACTCCTCAGAGGCTCAGGATACTTCAGCGACAGACAATCAGGAAGAGACTACTTCAGAAGAATAAAATAATAATAACTCCTTATACTATTAATAATTTAATAGGATAAGGAGTTTTTTATATGATTGGTAATGTTGATTTAGATTTGCTGGAAAAGACATATCAGAATGCCTCTACGGGAATCATAGCTATTGAAGAGGTGATTGATAAGGTTACTAATGAAAAGATGAGTATTGACTTGCATCGGCATTTACGTGATTATCAGGAAATTGCAGATCGGTCGAAGCAGCAATTAGAGATGAATAATGCGAAAGTAAAAGAAAAGTCCGTATATGACCGGATGATGATGAAGGGTAATGTCAAGATGAATACATTATTCCAGTCATCTGATAGTCATATTGCTCAAATGATAATACAGGGCAGTACTATGGGAGTGACCCAAATGACCAAACTGATACATGAAAGCAAAAATTCTGACGGTATTAGTAAACAGATTGCTGAGGAGTTTGTAAAGAAGGAAGAGGACAATATTGAAACTATGAAAAAATATTTATAGTGTGAGAAATAAATTTAGAAAAGCAATTTCTGAGTATTTCAGAAGGAACATTAGAAAACCGAGAAAGTATGTTATGGTAACAACAGCTATTCCGTATTTCACCACACAAACGGAAGGTTTTGTAGATACCATTACATACTTTCTTGTTATATCAGATGATACATTCTATAACTAGACGAAAGAAAGGAAATCAATTATAATAAAGCTTACAAAAAAGGATTTGTATGGAGAAAAATATGGCAAAGAGAACTAAGAATTTAACCTCTCAGGGGGAGGAAAAAGAAGAAATTAGAATTAACAAATTTCTAAGTGAAGCAGGAGTATGTTCCAGAAGAGAGGCAGATCGCTACATTTCTGAAGGAAAAGTAATGATAGATGGCGTTGTTGCTCAAATGGGCTCTAAGGTTACAAAGAACAACGTAGTTACCTTTTGCGGTAAGCAGCTTCAAAAGGAAGAAAAACTGGTACTTATAGCATTTAATAAACCAGAAGGAATTGTATGTACAACCGACCCAAGAGAGCCTGATAATATTATAGATTATATTAACTATGGAATGAGAATATATCCTATTGGTCGTCTGGACAAGGATTCAGAAGGGCTAATTCTACTAACCAATGACGGAAATATCGTAAATAAAATACTACGTGCAGAAAATAAGCATGAAAAGGAATATATCGTAAGAGTAAATAAGGAAATAACATCGGACTTTATAAAGAATATGTCAGTGGGTGTACCAATCCTGGATACCGTTACGAATCCCTGTAAGGTGGAGATGATTGACAAATATACCTTTCGAATTACCCTGACACAGGGGCTCAACCGACAAATTCGACGAATGTGTGAGTATTTTGGATACCGTGTTGTACACCTTAGACGTGTTAGAATTATGAACATTCAGTTAGGAAGGTTAAAGACGGGTGATTTCCGTAATGTGACAGAGAAGGAAATAGAGGAGTTAAACCGGTTAATTCAAAAACGTAAAAGTGTGCAAAATTAGTTTATTAGATGACAGATTTAAATTTCATATTTGGCATCCGATGGAAGGCTAATATGGTATACTGAAGGTGCTAGAGCTAACGTAAAAATGATAAAAGGAAGGTATTGATGTCATGGATATCAGGCAGGAAATAGAGCAATTACGAAAAGAATTGGAATATCACAATGATCGATATTACAATCAGGATGATCCTGAAATATCGGATTATGAGTATGATCAGCTTTCTTTACGTCTTAGAACATTAGAGAAAGAGCATCCCGAATTGGCGGATAGTAATTCTCCGACGCAGAAAGTAGGCGGAAAAGCGAAAAGAGAAGCAGGAGTACTGGTTAAACATAATGTTCCTATGTTGAGTCTGCAGGATGTCTTTGAGAAGGAAGAGGTATATAGTTTTGTAGAAAAGATCAAAAAGGAACGAAGCGATGCAGTATTTGTGGTGGAGAAGAAAATAGATGGGCTATCCGTTTCCCTGAGATATGATAATGGCAATCTGATCAAGGGCGTTACCCGTGGGGACGGAGTAAATTATGGAGAGGATGTAACAGCCAATGTTAAGATGATAAAGGATGTGAAAGTAAAGCTTAAGGATGCTGTACCCTATATAGAAATCCGGGGCGAGGTCTACATGAAAAATGCGGACTTTGCTGCAGTTAATGAGAAGCTGGAGGCAGAGGGGAAGAAGCTTTTTGCGAATCCTAGAAATTGCTCAGCGGGGACACTTCGACAACTGGATCCGGAGGTGGTTAAGGAGCGTAAGCTCTCACTCTTTGTATTCAATGTACAGGACGTTAGTGGTATTACCTTCCGAACACATTCAGAAAGCCTGGAATGGTTAAAGAACCAAGGAATTAAGGTGATCGAAGGATATCGATTATGCCGGTCGGCTGATGAGGTGTGGGAAGCAATTTGTGAAATCGGTGAATCCCGTGGCAATTTACCCTATGATATCGATGGAGCAGTCGTAAAGGTTGATAATCTGGAGGACCGTGAATACTTTGGAACCACCTCGAAGGTACCCAAGTGGGCAATCGCTTATAAATATCCACCGGAAGAAAAGGAGACAGTTGTTAAAGAAATCAGATTATCGGTTGGGAGAACAGGCAGAATAACTCCAACTGCCATATTCGAACCAATTCGACTGTGCGGTACGAACGTAGAACGTGCTACCTTGCATAACCAGGACCGTATTAATGAACTTGATGTTAGAATAGGTGATACGATAATCGTAAGAAAAGCGGGAGAGATCATTCCCGAAGTATTATCAGTGGTAAAATCAAAACGTCCGGAAGGAACCGTTCCTTACCATATATCATCCACCTGTCCCAGCTGTGGAGCAGCAACTATTCGTGATGAAAATACAGCGGATACCAGATGTACGAATTTGAATTGCCCTGCACAGCTAAGCCAGCACATTATCAACTTTGTGGGGCGTAATGCAATGGATATCAAAGGTTTTGGTGAAGCCTATATTGAAGTCTTAATAAAAGAAGGATATATCAAAGACATTGCAGATATCTACTATCTTAAGAACTATCGAGATGAACTGATTGAAAAAGGACTAATTGGAAAAGAAAAAAATACGGATAAGCTGCTTAAGGCAATCGAGGATAGCAAATCCAACGATCTAGACCGTTTAATTACAGGACTTGGTATTAAGAATATTGGAAAGCAGGCTGGAGCGGAGCTGAAGAAGCATTTTCGATCAATGCATGATCTGATGAATGCTACCTATGAGGAGCTGGTTGCTATCAATGATGTGGGTGACATCAGTGCCAGAGCTATCGTAGAATTCTTTTCCTCTGAAGTAAATAAAAACATATTGGAACGTTTAGAACAGGCAGGAATGAACTTCTATTCCTCACAGGATTCCATAGCAGATCAGCGCTTTGCCGGACAAACCTTTGTGATCACAGGTACTTTACCCAGTATGGGAAGAAGCGAGATGGAAGAATTGGTGAAACAACATGGAGGTAAGGTTGCAGGAAGTGTATCGAAGAAAACTACATTCGTAATCACCGGTGAGAATGCTGGAAGTAAACTGACAAAGGCTCAGGAGTTAGGTATTCCGGTTTTGAGCGAAGAAGATATGTTGAAAAAAATCAGTGAATAAGTAATTGCCTCATACAATATAATCAACCTATTCAGGATATTTTGTATTTACAGCAAGTTGATATTATTTCCAGATTGTTGATTGATTTATTGTTTTTTTCATGATATGATAGGTACTATTATTAATGACTAAGAGATGGTGATGAAAAATGCCGATTAAAGTTCAAAGCGATTTACCTGCTAAAAGAATCCTCGAGGACGAGAATATATTCATAATGGATGAAACTAGAGCGATGCACCAGGACATCCGACCTTTACAAATAGCCATCCTAAACCTGATGCCAATAAAGGAGGATACTGAGGTTCAGTTGCTTCGTAGTCTGTCGAATACACCGTTGCAGGTGGATATCACATTCTTGACAACAGGATCCTATGTTGGAACACATACACCTACAAGCCATTTGGACCAGTTTTACCTTACCTATGAGGATGTGAAAAACCGCAAGTTTGATGGACTGATTATTACAGGTGCGCCGGTCGAGTTAATGGAATTCGAGGAAGTAACCTACTGGGATGAGCTTGTGAAAATTATGGAATGGTCAAAAGCCAATGTAATCTCAACACTCCATATTTGCTGGGGAGCTCAGGCAGGATTATATTATCATTATGGAATTAAGAAAAAAATACTTGATAAAAAAATGTTTGGCATCTTTGAACATAGGGTGTTGAAAAGAAGAGTTCCCTTTGTAAGAGGCTTTGATGATGTCTTTTATGCACCCCATTCCCGTTATACAACAGTGGACCGGGAAGACATATTACAATGCAGTGAGCTTTCTATCCTGGCGGAATCGGATGAAGCAGGTGTATTTATCGTAATTGATCAGAATGAAAAGATGATATTTGTAATGGGTCATCCTGAGTACGACCGTATTTCCCTGGATAAAGAATATAAGCGAGATATTGCCAAAGGATTGGATATTGCTTTACCCAAGAACTATTATCCAGAAAACCAGCCGGAATCCCGACCGAATTTGGTATGGAGAGCCCATGCGAATGCAATGTATACAAATTGGTTGAATTACTACGTATACCAAGTTACTCCTTACGAGTTGTAAAGAAAAGCTTGGAAACACCGCATTTATAAGCTTTGCAGCGATTTATTGGAATATTCTATAGTGTTATAAATTGATGCAAAATCCTACATATACTTAAGTAATTGGAGTGAAATGGGAGTAAATTAAGAGAAGCATTGGAGTAAAGTAAGATGTGGTAAAAGACCCTGCTAATAATGATGAATAGTTAAAAAAGGAGAGGCAGTAGTTGTCCTCTCCTTAATTATTATGTATGCTTACTTATTTTTAAGCTTCGCTAAAATACGTATTGAGTAAATTAAAATCCTTTTTTTAATCGTCGCTGATAATTCATCCAAAAGCTCAGGCATTCTAATACACCTTACTATTTAAACTTACGGCAAGCTGCAATACTTCTTAATGACAGCTGAACTGTAACGGACAGTGTGGTCTGTTTTATAGATGTTTACAATAAAAAAATGTTATAAAATGTATCTATAATTGTTTCAAAATAATCGGGCATTAACGAAGGTTATTGTATAGTAAATTGATAAGTGTGCGTTTGCAAGTGATTCTCATAAGAAATTAATAGGAAATTTGAGGAGTGAAAAGTTTAAAAGATTAATTCTAAAAAAGCTAATAAAAAATCACGAAAATTTTAGTAGCAAGAGTAATTGAAATTGAGATGGAGAATAATCTGTCAAATTTATATGAAAATAGGAGGTGTAAATAGTATGAAGAAGCAAATTATTAGTATTATTGTATGTATTGCTTTCGTTTTTACTATATTGCCAATACCAGTGTATGCAGCAGAAGATTCGCAGGAGTTCTATAATGAAAGTAATGCTGAAAGTAGTCACGAAACCATAAGTGATGAAAATCAAACAAATAATGATGCAACATATGATAATGAAGTTAATTCTATTAATCCTAATAACAATAATACTGATCCCAGCAATCCTGATAACAGCAATTTTAATGACATCAATCTTAACAACAGTAATTCTGCTCCTTCGACAGAACAATCAGAAAATAGCACCAAAAATGATGAAGGCTACACTGAAAATGTTACAAATGAGATTACAGAAGAATTACCATTATTACAGAATTTTGCACAACTACAGAGCTTACAAGAAATTGTGTCAAGTAGTGTGGAGGGGAGTTTCACTATCCTAGGCGGAATTGAAGGTATAAATTATACTTATAATGGAGCGGAAGTAGTAATAAAAAATGGAGCGGATCTTACTATTTTTAATACTAATTCGGATACGGAAATATTCGATACTAATACTTCTATCATAATTGCTAACAATGCAAATGCGAAACTTACACTTGCAGGTGTACGAATAAGCTTAAATAGCAACTCACCAATTGCAGTTAGAGATGGAGCACAATTAACATTAACATTACAAGAAAACACAGTAAATCAACTAATATCTAATAATAGCGGTTGTGGTATTGAGGTTGCAGGTACCGCTACACTTATCATTGAAGGAGAGGGTTCCTTAATTTGTAATGGTGCTATGTACTATGCAGGTATTGGTGGCGCATACATGAATAATGCAGGTATAATCAAAATAAAAAGTGGAATTGTTACCGCTACTGCTGGGAATTTTGCTGCAGGTATCGGCGGCGCACCATATGGAACTGTTGATACAATAGAAATATATGGTGGCACAATTGCTGCAAACGGTGGATTATATGCAGCTGGAATTGGTTCTGGATATCCTGTTGAAGGTGGAACCATAAGAATTAGTGGAGGAGATATAACTGCAACCGGCTCAATGGGCAGTGCAATTGGAGGTAGTTTTAAAAGAGGTGCCTCGTTACGATGGAAGTATTGGAGGCAGCCCAGGTGGTTCTACTAAAATAGATACTACAAAACCTGATGCTGGAACGCCGATCATCAAAGATGACAGCAATAAATCCGGTTGGGAAGCAATCAAGGAGCTGATCAGACAGTCTCAGACCGGTGATACGGTAACGATTGATATGAACGGTGCCTTGATTGTACCGAAGGATGTTTTTGACACCATCAAAGGAAAGGATCTCACCGTTGTTTTTGAATTGGGAGAGGGAATCTCTTGGAGCATTAATGGGCAGAGTATCACGGATGATAACCTGAAGGATATTAACTTGGGCGTAACAGTGGATACAGAGGTCATACCGGAGAAGCTTATCAATGAGGTAGCGAAAGAACAGATTTATCGAAATATTAGCCTGTCCCATAATGGCAGTTTTGGATTTGATGCAGTACTTACCATCAATATGGATAAGAAGAACGCAGGGCAATATGTACAACTGTTCTATTATAATATGTCAACAGGGCAACTGGAGCTACAATACATAGCGAAGGTAAATGAGAATGGTTCGGTACAATGCAATTTCACACATGCCTCTGATTATGTTATGGTATTTAGCAAAGTGCCTATGTATGAGAAAGCAGTAGAGCAGATTGCAATCAGTACGGATAAAGGGACTCTCTATATTGGAGGAACGAAAAATAAAAGCATGAACCTAAAGCCGGAGCTTCCGGATTATCTGAAAGAGATTACAGAAGAGGATCGCTCTCAAATTGTCATTACTTATAAGTCCAGCAATCCAAAAGTGGCAACCGTTACCTCCGCCGGGAAAATCAAGGCGAGGAAGGTTGGGAAAACAACTATTACAACACAGGTTACGGTTGGCGGAATAAAGAAAAGCTTTAAGACAACGATTACAGTTAAAGAGGCATATATAAAACTGACCAAGAGTACAGACGCATTGTTGAAAGGAAAATCCTATACCTTTAAGGCAGAAGGTTATGGAGTGGATACAAAGGATATCACGTTTTTCACCTCCAATAAGGCCACAATAACCATTAATAAAAACACCGGTAAAGCAGTGGCAAAGTCAATCGGAACAGGTTATATCATAGCCAGAGCTGGTAATATAGAAAAGAAAATAAAAGTAGAAGTAAAATAGTATTACTTATAATCGTTTAGACAATGAATACTCTAGACAGGAAGAAGATACTGCCAAATCGGTTCAGTGGTTTGGCAGTATCTTTGTTATCGTTTAGAAACCAATCTAGGTATAATTCATTAATTGACTCAACTAATTGGCTTTGGTAATATAGAACTGTCAAAATAAACCATATTTTGTCGAAAGGGGATTAAGAATGAAAAATAATGAAATGAGAAATCGATTATTTAAGCTTCATGCAAAGTTCTTGTTTATTTTCGGCTTAGTATACTTATTCTTTGCATTCGTAAAAGCAGAAGAAGTGTATGCTTCAGAAACAAGTGTAACATCCGATCATAAACCAGTTACGTATTATGTGTCTCCTAATGGTTCCGATGATGAGAAAAATAAAGGAACTTCGATCGACACTCCGTTTAAGACAATCGGCAAGGTAGCAAAACTTGTGAAACCAGGAGATACGGTATATCTTAGGGAAGGGGTATATCATGAGGCTCCGGAAATAACAATTAGTGGAGAAAGTGGTAAGCCTATAACTTGGGAGTGCTATCAGAATGAAAAAGTAATAATTGACGGATCAGATCGTGAATGTAACCGAGCGGCATATGGAGCCCTTGCACATCAACTCACTATTCGATGTGCTTACAATATTTTCAAAGGTTTTTCAGTAATAAATGGTCCAAGCCATGGAATTCATGATCATGAAACAGCACATGATAATACATATATAGATATCGAATCCAGTAACCATAATGGTAAGGGATTTTATATTGATGGATATAACAATACATTCATCCGTTGCGTATCGAGCTATAATTTTGATTTTCAAGGTTTACCCAATGATACGGGATATGATAATCCGGGAGAACATGGGGATGGCTTTGGCCTGATCGGGA
Source organism: Variimorphobacter saccharofermentans (assembly GCF_014174405.1). Classification (GTDB taxonomy): domain Bacteria; phylum Bacillota; class Clostridia; order Lachnospirales; family Lachnospiraceae; genus Mobilitalea; species Mobilitalea saccharofermentans. The sequence goes on from NZ_JACEGA010000001.1 coordinate 1,265,431, forward strand.
AAAGTAATACATTAATTGAATGTGTTGCCTATAATAACTCCGATGATGGTTATGATACTTATAATGGTGGATATAATGAGTTTCGAAAATGTGTTGCCTATGAGAACGGTACATCGAATGGGTGTAGCATTCGTGCGTCATTGGTTCCATGGCAGTCGAAGTATGGCAAATTCTTAGGAGATGGGAATGGCTTCAAGTTAGGGAATGGACCATATAATATAGTGATTCAATGCATCTCCTATAAAAATACGCGCGATGGTTTTTCGACAAATGGTGGAATAGGAAATATACTTATTAATTGTACGGCTTATGATAACTTGCCTAACTATAATCTATATAAGAATTATAATACAGCAATCAATTGTCTGTCCTATCCTAATGTATTTGATATTCCTGAAATTGGCATCAAAACGATTAATCAAGAGGTTGAAAATTATACGAAACAATACACCAATTCATGGAATAGTACACTACAGCCAGAAGTTCAGGTTACGGCTAATGACTTTCTGAGTCTGGATCCTAGTAGTCCAAACTTCTTAAAGTTATCACCGAATAGTAAACTAGTTAATTCCGGAACCGCATTATCGAGTATCGATTTATCGAATGAATTAGATGGAAGAGAAATCGTAGTGGAAGGTATGATTGGACAGCCTGACATTGGAGCTTATGAATGTGACTTACCGATATCAAAGAATCTGCCTGTTATTTCAAATATTAAAGTTGAGGCAGTCACAACCAATGAAGCAACTATAACATGGAATACGAATCGAATAACAAAATCCAAAATTGAGTATGGTACATCAGATCTATTTGGTCAATCAACTTCTTACACAGGAGAATACAAAAAAGAATTTTCGCAGAAGTTGACGAATTTAAAACCGGATACCGTGTATTATTTCAGAATCGTTAGTACGGATAATAATGGGGTGCAGGGCATATCGGATGTTTTCGCCTTTACGACAGATTTCATAACGCCTGAAAAACCTGCCAATACAGTGATCTACGAAGCGGAAGCAGGTCTATTAGAAAATGGAGCACGAATATCAAGAGAATTTAATAACTATTCAGGTGATGGATTTGTATGTGGTTTTGGAAATGATGGAGCCAAAGTTTCCTTCAAAGTAAATGTACCGGTAGCCGCGGATTATAAAATATTTATTCGATATGCCAATGCGAGCGAAGCTGAAAAAAGCTTAAGTATTTATGTGAACGGAACTGACGTACAACAGACATTTCTGCCAAAGCAGTCCAGCTGGAGGCGTTGGGTTGATAAAGAAGAGATAATTCATTTAAATGCAGGTGAAAATATAGTATCGTTGGTAAGAGATCCTGATGATGGAGGTTGCTGTAATATTGATTTTATCGCGATTGATACGAGTATTAAGGATTACAAAGCTCCTGCTATCACCGAAATTACAACGAATATAGTTTCTGAGGAAGAAATAGAGGTTAACTGGAGTACCGATGAAAACAGCTATTCTTATATAGAATATGGAGAAACTTCCTATTATGGATATGTAACTGATCAAAATAAGATAATTACGACTCAGCACTCAGTGAGAATAACAGACTTAACACCGGGTACAACGTATTACTATCGAATCATTAGTAAGGATGCAGAGGGTAATACATCCTGCTCTGAGGAATTAACGTTTACAACGAAGGAAAAAGTCATTGTGGAGACGAGATATGAGGCAGAGGCTGCAACATTAACCGGAGGTGCACGTAAAGCCTACGATCATGAGGGGTATTCAGGAAGTGGATTTGTATGTGGTTACGGAAATGATGGTGCAGACACGGAGTTTACAGTCAAAGCAACAAGCGCGGGACTGTATCGTTTATGTATTCGATATGCGAATGCAAGTGGTTCTGATAAAAGTTTAAGTATCTATGTAAACGGTGTTGATGTGAAACAGACAATATTTGCAAAAATGTCTGCATGGAATCAATGGGCAGATTGTTACGAGATTATCGAATTGAAGGAAGGTATTAATACTATTTCTTTACGACGTGATCTGGAAGATGGAGGCTGTTGCAACATAGACTATATAGAAGTAAATCCACTTGTTGATATAAAGATAGAAGCAGAGGATGCACAATTAAGCGGAGGTGCATTTGTAGCGAATGACTTACCAGGCTATTCTGGTGATTACTTTGTATGCGGTTATGGTAACGAAGGAGCAGAAACTAGCTTTGATGTAAACATCCCTATGAATGGAGAATATACCGTAGTCTTACAATATGCCAATGCAAGTGAAAATGATAAGACATTAAGCGTATATGTGAATGGAGTAGATGTGCAGCAGGTCATGTTATATAGGACAGCAAACTGGATGACGGTAAGTAAAGTATATATGACGTTGCAATTAAAGGCAGGAGATAATAAAATAGCATTTCGTAGAGATCCAGATGACGGAGGGACATGTAACCTGGATTATATCATCATACAATCAAAATAATCAGACTACTATTGCTTAAGTGAAGTATTATTATATCACAGCCAGTACAAATACCTGCTAAAATCTTCTTGTGCTCATGTATACTTCTAACTAATTTTACAAGTAAGTTTTTATTTTTTGATTTATCAATTTCGCTCCCCAGTTAATATAAAAATATCAATATCTTTTTCATCAACTTCGTTAAGATTTAATGATGCTAAAATCGTGATTCCTTCACTGGTTAATATTTCTTTGTCTCCGTCGGTAGCAATAATTACATCATTTTTTGTATTAAGTGGCGAAGCCCTTTTGTGACGAAGAAGACAATGAATCAAATAAATGTAAATTGAAATTGATTTCCCTGTCTTTATTATAGTATAATAATAAAGACACACTGATTTCATTAGACCTTTTTTTGATAATATAACGGAGCTGTATCTCTTCCTTCCTGTACCATATGTCCATATATTGTTGTACAACCTGGTATTGGGAAGTAATATAGAACGGTTTATCACTTTGTTGCTTATATCAGTGTATAGGCTGGGGGGCATATTATGAAACTGATTGAAATTCTAAATAATTATTCGATCGTTTTTTTGACATTGATAATTATCATTATTAGTGCCTGTATTATTATTTTGACATTTAATCTATATAACCGTTTGAAAAGCAGGAAAGAGACTACACGAGCAACGGTAGAATTAAATAAAATCACAAATAATATTCGTGCAGGATTGGTTCATTTCATTCTTGAGGATGATTGTAGAATTATTTATGCCAGTAAGGGCTTCTATGAATTGCTTGGCTATGATGAAGCCGAGGATGTATCGAAGAAAACGGTAACCTTGTCCCAATATGTTGATGTCAAAGATAAATACTTTTATCGTAACATAAGGGAACAACTGTCCAATGAAATGATACGATGTGAGATTCGTATGATTACCAAGAGTGGAGCCATACTATATGGATTGATGTATGGTAGCAGTACGACGGGACATGATGGAAAGCATACCATATCGGTTGTATTGGTAGATATTACAGAACAAAAGCAGATGCAGGAGCTTATCCTCCTGGAGGGAGAGCGCTATCGAATTGCAGCAGAGCTCTCAAAGGATGTTCTTTTTGAGTATCATATCCGCAATGATGAGATGATCTATAACGAGAGAATGAAAGACTTATTCGGTATTAGTACGAATCAACCAGATTTTATTAAGAACTACACTATGCGAAGGGATATTATACATCCTGATGACTGGGGTATTTTTCTGGAGCTGTGCCAGGAACTAGCCGAGGGAAAGAGTATCATAGAGGCTGAATTTCGTATGAAAGACCGTCTTGGTGAATTTATATGGTGCCAGCTTATGGGAAAAACTATTTTCGATGACGATAAGAGACCAATCCGAGTGATTGGTAAGCTGGTTAATGTAGATGCTCAGAAAAGGGAATTGGAAGCTTTAGAGTTCAAGGCAACCAGAGATCCGCTAACCGGAGTATATAACAAAGAAGTTACCATCAAAAAGATTGATAAATTCATATCTGGCAATAAAAACGGCAAACACATGCTGATGTTTATTGACTTTGATAATTTTAAAAGCATCAATGACACATACGGACATTTGCAGGGTGATAAAGTTTTAAGCTTTGTTATAAGTAAGATTAAGTCTATTTTTTCCGAAGGAGAGATAATAGGCCGAATTGGCGGAGATGAGTTCGTAGTATTTTCAGGAAACATCAAAGACATTGAAGATGTTATGTATCGCGCTGAGATACTAAGGAATGCTCTGGATACGACCTATGTTTCTAATATGAAAACAATACCAATCTCAGGTAGCATTGGTATTGCCATATATCCGGAAGCCGGACTTCATTATGAGCAATTAATGGATCGTGCCGATCAAGCACTGTATCGTGTGAAAGAGCAGGGAAAGAATAATTTTATGCTTTACACACCGACTACTTGAGATCCTTTTTGGACACGCCTCCGGTGATAATTAATAAACCAACACTGATGACGCACAACAAGAAGCAGAAGATTAGTAATAATACTACTTCCTTTAGTTTCGTCATCTTTTTTACGTAATCATAGCTTTCCTTGAGAAGAAAGCCAGATAAAGCAACCACCAGCCCTGGCTTGACAAGAGAGTTAACAGAATCCAGGTTGAAAGAAATGTTCTTCATTACAGCAGCGATATCCAAAGTGGTTATAATTAACTGCCCGATCAGAAGAGATATCAGATAACCGTTGATGCCCTTAGCTGGGATTAAAAAAATAATTAATAGAATTTTGCATAGAGTACCTACGACAGAATTAAAAAAGGTAATATGAGCCTTTCCTAGTCCGTTGATAATACTTCCCAAGGTAGTAGTCAGGTATATAAATGGGCAGAGCCATGCAAGAATCATTAAATAATGTCCGGCTGAATCGTTATGAAACACCGCATTGCCAAGATCTCTGCCAAATAGAATAAATACTCCGGTGCTTATAATACCGATGATCAGGCTGTACTTTATCGAGACAGTGGTAGTCTTGCCTATCAGTTTATCATTATTTACGGCTTGAGCCTCCGATATTGTTGGAAGAAGCAGAACTGCCAGAGCATTGGTAATTGCGGTCGGAAACATGATAAAGGGAATGGACATACCATTTAGGATACCAAAGGTAATTAAGGAATCCTGGGTGCTGAGTCCATATCTTCGGAGCAAGGTGGGAATCATGATGGACTCTATGCTATGCAGCAGGCTTATAAGCAGCCGGTTTGCGGATAGTGGGACTGCCAGATTTAGCAGACTCTTTATAATTTGTTTACGTGCTGTTGTGACAGCATTGGGGTCCGGACCGTTCAGTATTAATTCTGAGGGCGATTTTGTGATAAATAAGGAAAATAAATTGTATAAACAAGAAGCAATTTCACCAATTACAATACCGAGTACTGCCAGTTCACAGGTAATCTTAATATTACCTTCCCCCAGTTTAAGAGCAACCAGATATACGATCAGGACACGAATAATCTGCTCTAGTAGTTGAGTGGAAGCCGGTACGCCGGCTTTTTTTAGTCCGTAATAATATCCATTGGTACAGGAAGTAATAGCGCAGAAGGGAAATACAAGGGCTAATATCTTAAGGGAATCGCTGCTTCGCATTTCCAATAAAAAATGTCTCGCAATGAAATCGGCTTTCACATATACAAGTAAGGATAACACAATTGCCATTGAGACAGAAAGAACCAGACCGATTCGTAGAATTCTTGTAGCATTCTTTGGATTGCGTTTTGCCAGTTCGGCAGAAACTAATCTGGAAATCGAGGTTTGAATGCCGGTTGCATAGATTGTGAAGCATATGGTATATACCGGAAATATCAATTGATAGATACCAAGTAGTTCCGCATCCATGGCGTTAGATAAAAAAATACGATAAAAGAAACCAATAAAGCGGGTAATAAATCCAGCCATGGTTAGAATTATGGTTCCTTTTAGTATATTGATTCGATTCATTCGACTAATTTCTTGTACGGTTAACACCTTTTTGCTCATAGAGATTCCTTAAAAGCTTTTTATTCATATATATTTGCAGAGCGAAGAACTTATGTTACAGAGAAATGGAATTATTCTTACAGTTATCTACAAATAGTCTAATAAATAGAAAGAGGTATAGGAATTTTTTATGTAAAAAAACAATTGACAGGAAAAACAGATAGTGATATATTTAAATCCAAGTGAATTAATAGGAATTAATTTAATAGGAATTGAATTAATAGGAATTAAATTTGTAAGAATTAAGATAATAAATGTAAAAATATTTTATAGTAAAGAGCCTTATGATTGGTAAAGAATTCGAGGTGAATGTGGTATGAAATTATCTACAAAGGGAAGATATGGATTACGAGCAGCAGTAGATCTGGCTGTGCATGCTGATGAAGACACTGTAGCGTTAAGTCAGATTGCTGAGCGCCAGGGAATATCGATGAACTACCTGGAGCAATTAATAGCGAAGCTGAAAAAGGATGGAATCGTGAAAAGCGTTCGGGGCGCTCAGGGTGGATATATGCTGGCATTACCGGCTGAAGATATTTCAGTAGGTGATATTCTCAGAGCATTAGAAGGGGATTTGAATCCGGTGGATTGCTCCGAGATTGTTGGAGATAACAGCTGTCGTAACTCTGATTCCTGTGTAACAAAATATGTATGGAAGCGTATTAGTGATAGTATAAATGATGCAGTAGATGGAATAAAACTTTCCGAACTGGTGGCTGAAAGTAAAAGAGTTCAGGCCGAAGCAAGCACCACCGACACTAAAGCAAAGCAAACATGTGGTTTATAACATAGATAAGGAGATGACAACATGGAGAATAAAATATACCTAGATAATGCAGCAACGACGAAAACCAGGCCGGAGGTTGTGGAAGCAATGCTTCCTTACTTTACTGAATTATATGGGAATCCATCCAGTGTATATGAATTTGCAAACCAAAATAAAAAGGCTGTTGATGAAGCAAGAAAAATCATTGCAAATGCACTTGGAGCTGATATTTCAGAAATTTACTTTACAGCCGGTGGTTCAGAATCGGATAATTGGGCACTAAAGGCAGCGGTAGATGCATATGCAGACAAGGGAAATCATATCATAACTTCAAAAATTGAGCATCATGCAATCCTTCATACATGTGAATACTTGGAAAAGCATGGCGTAGAAGTGACCTATGTTGATGTAGATGAGAACGGAATTATTAAACTGGATCAATTAGAGAAGGCGATACGCCCCACTACAATACTAATATCCGTTATGTTTGCTAATAATGAGATTGGTACCATTCAACCGATTAAGGAAATCGGAGAAATTGCCAAAAAGCACAAGATTCCATTTCATACAGACGCCGTACAAGCATTTGGACATTTGGATATCAATGTGAATGATTTAGGTATTGATATGCTGAGTGCAAGTGCGCATAAGCTGAACGGCCCTAAGGGAATTGGTTTCCTTTATATCAGAAAGGGAATTAAAATCCGTTCACTGATTCATGGTGGTGGACAGGAACGACAAAGAAGAGCAGGAACGGAAAATGTACCAGGTATCGTAGGATTTGGTAAAGCGGTAGAATTAGCTATGGCAACAATGAAAGAACGGACGGAAAAAGAAATCAAACTACGCAATTTACTGATGAAACGAGTATTAGAGGAGGTTCCATTCGTTCGGGTAAATGGAGATAAGGTCAAGAGACTTCCGAATAATGTGAACTTTAGTTTTCAATTTATAGAAGGAGAATCCTTGCTAATCATGCTGGATATGAACAGGATATGTGCTTCCAGTGGATCCGCATGTACTTCCGGTTCCTTAGATCCTTCCCATGTATTATTAGCCATCGGACTCCCTCATGAGATCGCCCATGGATCCTTACGATTAACTCTGAGCGAGGAGAATACGGAGGAAGAGATTAATTATACAGTGGATAAGATTAAGGAGATTGTAGATAAACTTCGTAAAATGTCTCCGCTTTATGAGGATTTTATTAAAAAGAGATAGAAACTTAAGGATAAACGGTTGTAAAAAGAATGGAGGATTTACAATGTATACACAGAAAGTAATGGATCATTTTACTAACCCAAGAAATGTTGGTGAAATAGAAAATGCCAGTGGCGTTGGTACAGTTGGAAACGCAAAATGTGGAGATATCATGCGTATCTATTTAGATATAGATGACAATGGTATTATCAATGATGTGAAATTTAAAACCTTTGGTTGTGGCGCAGCAGTTGCTACCAGCAGTATGGCTACAGAGCTTGTGAAAGGTAAAAGTGTTAATGAGGCATTAAAGGTTACCAATAAAGCAGTAATGGAAGCACTTGATGGCTTGCCTCCGGTAAAGGTTCACTGCTCCTTATTAGCAGAAGAAGCGATTCATGCAGCACTCTGGGATTATGCTGAGAAGAAGGGAATACAGATAGAAGGATTAGAGAAGCCAAAGTCAGATATTCATGAAGGAGAAGAACAGATTGAATATTAACTAGACATGTAAGAAAGACAGATAACGGGTAATCATGCCTGGAGGTTAATATGGAAAAAGTAGTAGTAGGGATGTCTGGTGGAGTGGATTCCTCTGTAGCAGCATACCTTTTAAAAGAACAGGGATATGATGTAATCGGAGTTACCATGCAGATATGGCAGGATGAGGATGTCTGCAAGATGGAAGAAAACGGAGGCTGTTGTGGACTTTCAGCGGTTGAGGATGCCAGACGGGTTGCTTCTGTACTGGATATTCCGTATTATGTTATGAATTTCAAGCAGGAATTTCGAAGAGATGTTATCGATTATTTTGTATCGGAATATCTTCAGGCTAGAACGCCAAATCCTTGTATTGCCTGTAACCGCTATGTGAAATGGGAAGCATTATTAAAGAGATCCCTAGATATTGGAGCTTCCTATATTGCGACGGGTCATTACGCGAGCATCGCAAAGCTGCCAAATGGCAGATATGCCATTAAAAAATCAGTAACACAGGCTAAGGATCAGACCTATGCTTTATATAATCTGACGCAGTATCAACTCGCCCATACCTTAATGCCGGTAGGTGAGTACTCAAAGGACGAAATCAGAGCTATCGCAAATGAGTTAAAGCTGCCTGTGGCGAACAAGCCTGATAGTCAAGAGATTTGTTTTGTATCAGATAATAATTATGCCGAATTTATCTCAAATTATCTTTTAGAAAATGAGAAAACAGCAGATAATAAGAATACAGATTCAAAATTCGGTGCGAACCCCTCGGTAACCGGCTTTGAACCAGGTAATTATATTAATACTGCAGGAGAGATCATTGGAAGACATCGGGGCTTGGTTCACTATACGGTGGGTCAAAGAAAGGGCCTGGGTCTTGCTATGGGACAACCCGTATTCGTACTAGAGCTTCGACCTGAGACCAATGAGGTTGTAATCGGAAATTCAAACGAGGTATTTTCCGATAGCCTCAAAGCGAATCGTTTGAATTTTATGGCAATAGAAGATTTGGATGGAGAAATGGAAGTAGAAGCAAAGATACGGTACAGCCATAAGGGCGCACCTTGTAAGATTAAGAAGACCGCAGAGGATGAGCTTCTGTGTACCTTTGATGAGCCGCAACGAGCAATCACTCCAGGACAGGCGGTAGTATTCTATCAGGGAGATTATGTTGTCGGAGGCGGAACCATCATTCGATAAGCGGTATAAGAAAATAAGATAACTGAATCGAGGTATCAATGATATCATCAGGTTTCATGAGAGATAGAACAGGGTTTGTAAGCTGCAAGTGATCCTTATTGGATCACTTGCAGCTTACAAACCCTGAATTATTATGGAATTTATGAAAGTTTTTCGAAAACCGGCTTCCCTTCTACGAAGTTGGCGTAATATTGAAATCCTAACTCTTTCAGATAAGACGGAATGACGTGAAAATCATAACACAGATGCTCGGGCTTATGAGCATCGGAGCCAATGGTTATCAGTTCGCCACCCAACTCTTTGTAACGCTTCAACACATCAGGTATCGGGTGTGCATAATCCAGACCATACTTTAGTCCTGCTGTGTTAATCTCAATTCCTTTTCCATAAGAAATAATTGTTTTTAAAACCTCATCCAGCAGTTCAGCATAATCGGAGTAGGAATAGGATGCGCTTTTGCTGGTTGTAGTCGGAACATATCGGATAATATAATCAAGATGACCGTATACATGGAAACCTTGATAAGCCTTACAATTCTCAATAATTGATTCAAAATATCTTCGTATCCCATCTTCATTAGAACGATTTTCCCAATACTCAGGGTAGTATGGGTCCCAATGATCTACCACATGGGAGGAACCAATGATAAAATCAAAGGAATATTGCCTGGTCAAATTGCTGAGACGTTCCGATAAATGAGGCTGTAAGCCTAATTCTATTCCGGCAAGTACTTCTATTTTATCTTTATAACGTTCCCTTAAGAGTTGAATCTGGTCGAAATAAACTTCAGGATCGAAGATAAATTCACTTGGATTAGGATAATCATAGTCCATGTGATCGGTAAAGCATAGCCTCTTAAGACCCAGCTGGAGTGCCTTCTCTATCATATGTTCCATTGGGGTATTCGAATCTGTTGAAAAAACAGAATGAACATGATAATCAGCCAATATCATAGCATTCCCTCTTTCTGTGCTGCATATTGTAATTGATCAGTCAGTGTGCGCAGCACTAGCACTTACTGAAGAGTGAATGGATTAGACTTACTCCACTCTTATATTATTGCACCTGGGTTATTCCTGTAATGTCCGTGGGAGAGAGTAAGGAGTAGTTGGTATAATACACAACAAAGCCAGGCTTTCCTCCGCTTGGTTTCTTAATATTCTTCTTCAGAGTATAATCAACTTCAACCTTCTCGGCATCTCTTGCACTGGAGTAATAAGCTGCGAGTCTGGCAGCCTCTTCGAAGGTTCGGTCAGGAAGCTCTGAACCGCCAGCCTTCACGATAACATGGGAGCCCGCCGTCTTCTTGGCATGGAACCACCAGTCACCGCCATCTGCAAACTGGAAGGTTAGTTCATCGTTCTGAAAATTGTTCTTACCAACATACATGTGGTAACCATCAGAAGAGATATAATGAAGCGGCTTGCTCTTTCCGTTTGACTTCTTAGTGGATGATTTCTTTTCTAATTGCCGATTACCACTGACAAATTTCCGTTTCACATATCCGAACTCCGTAAGCTCCCGCTTAAGTTCTGCTAAGTCATTTTCATCAGTGGCAATATCCAATGCATTTTTTATGGATTCCAAATGAGTAAGCTCATCCTGGGTTTCCTGTATCTGAGTACTTAATGCATCGAAGGTACGTTTTAGCTTATTATACTTTTCAAAGTATTGCTTTGCGTTTTCCATGGCGGACATGGTTGGATCAAGTGGAATATTGATCTCCTTGTTATCATAATAGTTGAGTGCAGTGAGAACCTTAGCGCCCGGTTCACATTCATAACCGTAGGCTGTAATCAGTTCTCCGTATACCTTGTATTTATCCTTCTTTTCCGTATCCTTTAATTGCTTCCGTTGTAAATCGTATTTTTTAGCGGCACGGTCTATGGCATTGGACACTACCTTTCTTAAATCAGCCGACTTTTGCCGGATTCTTGCAACAGAGTTCTTAGCAGCATAATATGCCTCAAGAAGTGATGAGATGGAAGAGAAGGTTTGCACCTCATGACTTTTATAACAAGTCAGCGTCACACTTGAGAATTCCACAGGGGTACCATTTAGTGAAACAATATTCGGGTAGAACATGCCGTCTTTAATGTCTTCAATCAGGCGTTCCAATGTTTTGTATAGGTGTAGTCCTGCCACTTCGCTGAGAGCTTCCGTGGGTTCCTCTGCGTCAAGGGAAGCACGGCAACAGAGCTCATTGGCGATGAGGGGACTAATTCCGGTTAATGTATTATAGAGTGCTTTACCAATCGGAAGGGGCTTTTTAAGAACCGTAGATTGGAAAACCTCATAAGTAATCGTAAGTGGGTCATACTTTTCAGTAGTAGCCGGAATAAAGTAATCTCTTCCGGGCAATACCTCACGAACAGAACTCACGAATTGATTAATACGCTTAATACTGTCCAGTATTACCAGGTTCTCATCACAGAATATAATATTACTGTGCTTTCCCATTAACTCAACAATGAGATATTTCACTTGCAGATCACCCAGCTCGTCCAGGTGTTCCAGCTTGAAATTTACGATGCGTTCCAGACCCGGTTGTGAGATTTCAAGAATCTTAGCACCATTAAGATGCTTCCGAAGTAGCATGCAAAAGTTCGGTGCGGCCATCGGACTTGGCTTTGATTGTTCGGTTAAATAAATAAGCGGGAGACCAGCTCCGGCTGAAAGCAGTAATTTATATTGCTCCCGGGACTGCCCCTTTATTGTCAGGAGCAATTCGTCTTTCTCAGGCTGGGCAATCTTACTGATTCTTCCTCCGAGCAGGGTGTCCTGCAATTCCTTTACTAAATTTGCTATTACAACTCCATCTAAGGCCATATAGTTCTCCTTACCTCTCTATATCAATAGGTTAAATTTTGATAATAAGCAGATGATATTTCTTATTCTACATATTTTGCCTGCTTGTTTATTCAAGCATTATATCACAAAACGCTGGAATTGGATATATTTTTCATCATGGAAAGAATTCCATAGTATCAAATTCGGCCTAGCTGGATATCTTATAGAATATATGTAAAAAAATACTTGCAATTATGACATATTTCTGATATTATTAAAAAATCAAATACAAGGGCGCATTTGACTTTTTTATTGCGCTCTTTTTTATTGTTTAAATTGGTAAAAATTGTTTTGTTTTATAATAAAGGAGATAAAAAAATGGGATATGTTGATGAAGTAATTGAATTGGTTGTTAAGAAAAACCCGGCTGAGCCGGAGTTCCATCAAGCTGTTAAGGAAGTACTGGAATCCTTACGTGCAGTTGTTGATGCAAATGAAGAAAAATTCAGAAAGGAAGGACTTCTTGAAAGACTTGTTGAACCGGATAGACAGATTAAGTTCAGAGTACCGTGGGTAGATGATAATGGTAATGTACAAGTGAATACCGGTTATCGTGTACAGTTCAACAATGCGATTGGACCTTATAAGGGCGGATTACGCTTACATCCTTCCGTAAACCTTGGAATTATTAAGTTCTTGGGCTTCGAGCAGATATTTAAAAACTCCTTAACAGGTCTTCCAATTGGTGGTGGTAAGGGAGGTTCTGACTTCGATCCTAAGGGCAAATCAGACAGAGAAGTATTAGCTTTCTGCACCAGCTTTATCACCGAATTATATAAATACATTGGTGCTGATGTTGACGTGCCTGCTGGTGATATCGGTACCGGAGCTAGAGAAATTGGTTATATGTATGGTCAATATAAGAAGATCACTGGCTCCTATGAAGGTGTATTAACCGGTAAGGGATTAACCTTTGGTGGTTCCTTGGCTAGAACAGAAGCAACTGGTTATGGTTTATTATACTTAACAGAAGAAATGTTAAAATGCAATGGTAAGGATATCAAAGGTAAGATTGTTACAGTATCTGGATCAGGTAATGTTGCAATTTATGCAATACAGAAGGCTCATCAGCTTGGTGCGAAATGCGTAACCTGTAGCGATTCTAACGGTTGGGTTTATGATCCGGATGGTATTGATGTAGAAGCTCTTAAAGAAATCAAGGAAGTTAAGCGTGAAAGATTAACAGAATACAAGAAATACAGACCGAATTCCGAATATCATGAAGGAAGAGGCGTATGGACAGTAAAATGTGACGTAGCACTTCCTTGCGCTACACAGAACGAATTACTTCTTGAGGATGCAAAGGTATTGGTGGCAAACGGCTGTATCGCTGTTGCCGAAGGTGCTAACATGCCTACTACTTTAGATGCAACAGAGTACTTACAGAAGAACGGAGTAATGTTTGCACCGGGTAAAGCTGCAAACGCTGGTGGTGTTGCTACCTCTGCTCTGGAAATGACACAGAACAGTGAACGTTTAAGCTGGACCTTTGAGGAAGTAGACTCAAAGTTAAAGCAAATCATGGTTAATATCTTCCACAACCTGGACGATGCTGCAAAAAGATACAATGCAGAAGGCAACTATGTTGTAGGTGCGAATATTGCAGGATTTGAGAAGGTTGCAAATGCTATGTTGGCTCAGGGCATCTGGTAGAATAGAAAGTAAGAAATGAAATAAATAATGCTTATAAAAGCTGCTGAAATCAGTTATTAGTTTACTGATTTTTGCAGCTTTTTTGTTGGTGTCTCATTCTTTATAAGATCACCATTCCCTCTACATAATATCTTCACATCCTATTGTTATGATACCCATAGTTAAACCGTACCGGCATCGGAGAGCATTCTCTGATGTGTGTAGATCTTCAGAAAGGAATGGCTTTTTCATGACATCGAGTATAATAACAAAGACATTGACGGTTGAAAATATGACTTGTGCTCATTGTGAAAATGTTATTGAGCATGAGTTGTCCGCCTTAGAGGGTGTGAAGAGTGTAATAGCCAGCTATTCCAAAGGAGTAGTGGTTATAACCTACGATAAGAATAGAACAGATCTCAGAAAAATTAAAGAAGTGTTAGCATTACACGATTATATGATACAGGAGAAGGTACCACAGAAGGCTGAAAATGGTTATGATATTACAAATACGATAGGAATATTGTTAATTATACTGGCTGTTTATATTGTAATAAAGCGTTTTGGATTATGGAATATAATAAATCTTTTCCCCGTAGCCAGGGAGGGAATGGGCTATGGAATGCTATTTCTAATTGGATTATTAACGTCAGTTCACTGTGTGGCAATGTGTGGAGGTATTTGTCTGTCACAATGCGTCACAAGTAATAAGGAAGGAAATGAACGAGATAATCGGTTTTCTTCGTTGAAGCCGAGTTTCCTATATAATATTGGAAGAATTATATCCTATACAGTGATTGGCGGTATCGTTGGAGCACTTGGATCGGTAATCAGCTTTTCTGGAGCAATGAAGGGGATTGTGCAAATAATTGCAGGTGCCTTTATGTTGATCATGGGACTCAACATGCTGAATGCAGTTCCCTGGCTTCGTAAATTCAGTCCGAGAATGCCTAAAGCTGTTGCTAAATTGATATATGCGAAAAGGGGTGTCAGTAGTCCGTTCATCATTGGTGTATTGAATGGTTTAATGCCCTGTGGTCCGTTACAGGCAATGCAGATATATGCTTTGTCAACGGGAAGCCCAGTCAGGGGAGCCTTGTCCATGTTCCTGTTTAGTGTTGGAACGGTTCCACTGATGTTTACATTTGGAGTATTAAGTTCCGTACTGAATAAAAAGTATACTGGAAAAATGATGACAGCAAGTGCTGTTCTTGTACTAGTACTTGGAGTGTTCATGTTCAACAGTGGGATCGCCTTATCCGGTTTTACCTTTCCGACCATACCAATTTCCACCGAGCAGGAAGCATCGAGTAATATTGCCAGAATTGATGGGAATGTTCAGATTGTAACAACCGGACTGGCCTCCGGACGATATGAACCAATTACCGTTCAAAAGGGTATTCCAGTTAAATGGATTATTCAGGCAGAAGCAAGGGATGTCAATGGCTGTAATAACGCAATTATTGTACCAAAATATAATCTTCAGGTTGGACTAAAAGAGGGGGATAATCTGATTGAATTTACTCCGGAGGAATCCGGTATTGTTCCTTTTAGTTGTTGGATGGGAATGATTCGGAGCAAGATTACCATAGTAGATGATCTGAATGAAGTAAACGAAAGAAATCAAAACAAGTAATAAGCTCTATATTTATCAGTCACATTTTGACATATAACTTATAATCATGTACGATAGTAGAAGGAGAATGAAGGATGAGTAAAAGGAATAACAGATATACCATTAATGCTAAGAAAATCACATTTATTGCACTAGCAGTTACAGCAGTTATTATTGCAGCATTTATGATAAAACCGGATGAGACAAAGAGTTCCTCCAGCAGTCAGTCGAAGGGGATTACGGAAGTAAAAGATAATGATATTATAATATCAGTTAAGGATGTAACAGAAACAGCCACATTTTATCCGGCAGAAATAAACGGAACAAAGCTGGAGGTTATTGCTGTGAAGGCATCGGACGGTTCAATACGTACGGCTTTTAATACCTGTCAGGTGTGCTTTAACTCAGGAAGAGGATATTATAAGCAGGAGGGCGAATCCCTGATATGCCAGAATTGTGGCAACCGATTTCGTATGGATGATATAGAAGTAACCAGAGGGGGCTGTAACCCTGTTCCGATTACTGATGAATATAAGAGTGTAAATGAGGATACAATCACTATTTCAAAG
This sequence comes from Variimorphobacter saccharofermentans, assembly GCF_014174405.1. Taxonomy (GTDB): domain Bacteria; phylum Bacillota; class Clostridia; order Lachnospirales; family Lachnospiraceae; genus Mobilitalea; species Mobilitalea saccharofermentans. The sequence goes on from NZ_JACEGA010000001.1 coordinate 1,281,721, forward strand.
GATTTTCTTATGGAGGCATCTGTTATATTTGAACGGTGGAAATAAGCTTGGAGAAGTGCGAATTCAGAATCCTGGTGGGAGGTAATATGATTACTCAGAAGAAAAAGATACTGGTAGTAGAAGATGAAGAGAAGATAAGAGATGTAATAAAATCCTTTCTGGAAAGCAAGGATTTTATTGTGATTCCGGCGAAGGATGGAAGAATGGCACTTGAACTGTTTGAACAGGAACCTATTGTATTGGTGATATTAGATCTTATGCTACCTGAAATCTCGGGGGAAGAAGTATGTAAATTACTGCGTAAAAAATCCAGAGTTCCGATTATTATGTTAACAGCCAAATCAGATGAAGGGGATATACTCAATGGCTTAGGAATTGGAGCGGATGATTATATTACGAAGCCTTTCCGTCTGAATGCACTATATGCGAGAATAGAAGCGGTTCTACGCAGATCTGCAGATGATATAGAGCCATTGTTAAGGAATGGCTCCTTCCAAGACGGAGATTTAATAATAGATTTTGAAAGACGCAGTGTTATGAAGCAATCACAGGAAGTGAAGCTGACACCCAATGAGTTCCGTATTTTATCTACGTTAATGGGGTATCCCAATAAGGTATTTACCAGAGAGGAATTGATTGAAGCAGCATTTGGAATTGACTTTGATGGGTACGATAGAACAATCGATACCCATATTAAGAACCTGAGGCAAAAGATTGAAACAGATCCCAGAGAACCGGTATATGTTAAAACAATTCATGGAGTAGGCTACAAATTTGGAGGTGAGTAATCATATGCGAAGCATAAAGGCAAAATTGTCTTCCTCCCTCCTGTTTATTGTTTTATTTACCATAGCAATCATCAGCTTTCTTTCGAATGTATTTATTAATCAGCAATTTACAGCCTATCTTGGAAGGCAGCAGGAATTGAAGGCGCAGGTAATCACATCCAGCATCAGTCAACAATATACCTTAGATACCAACCAGTGGAACACGGATTATGTCCATGCAATCGGGATGTTCTCGCTTTATGAGGGCTATATTATTAAGGTATATAACAAAGAGGGTGAGATACTATGGGATGCTCAAGCTCATGATATGAGACTCTGTCATCAGATCATGGATGAGATATCTACCCGAATGAGAATAGAGTATCCTCAGCTGGATGGTGAATTTTATGCAACGGAGTATCCCCTGATCAATAGTGGACAGAGGATAGGTACCGTGAGTATTAGTTATTTTGGACCGTTTTATCTAAATGATAATGACTTCCGTTTCCTACGCTCCCTGAATATTGTTTTACTCGGTGTGGGAGGCTTTTCACTGGTGGCATCACTACTGGTCGCACATTTTCTGGCCAAAAGAATCTCCAGACCAATTCTTAAAACAGTGGAAGCTACAAAACTAATTGCAGACGGTAATTATACCATTCGATTAGAAGAAGATAGTAGAACGAAAGAGCTGAAATTATTAGTGGAATCGGTGAACCATCTGGCATCTTCCTTGGAGACATTAGAAAAGCTACGGAAGCAGCTTACAGAGGATGTGGCACATGAATTACGAACCCCGATAACCATATTGCAGTCCTATATTGAAGCAATGATGGAGGGAGTGTGGGAAGCAACGCCTGAACGTCTTCAAAGCTGTTTTGATGAAGCATTGCATATTGGAAAGCTGGTAGGCAATTTGGAACATTTGGCGAAGATAGAAAGCGAGAATTTAAAATTAGAGAAAGAAGAAGTGGATTTGTACTCGGTGATTGATAAAGTGGTGAATACATTTGATAAAGGAACAGAAGAGAAACAGGTCACAGTTGATATCAGAGGACCCCATACTGCAGCTTATGCTGACCGAGATCGTATTCAGCAGGTAGTTGTAAATCTATTTATGAATGCGGTTAAGTATGCCGGTAAGAAGTGCCATGTTCAGATTGAACTCTTTGAAACCACGGAGATCACTGGATTTTATATGGAAGATAATGGAATAGGAATCCCTTCTGAAGAATTGCCCTATATCTTTGAACGATTTTATCGTGCTGACAAATCCCGCAACCGATTAACCGGAGGATCAGGAATCGGTCTAACAATCGTTAAATCAATAGTTGAGGCACATGGAGGTCGGGTATCCGTAGAAAGTAAATTGGGAGAGGGCAGCAGATTTACAGTGATTTTACCGAAGCAATAGCTAATCAATTGAAGCAGAATCTTAATAAATCAATCCGAAAGAACCTGATGGAAAAAGGAATCGACTATCAACAGCCCAGTGCATATTGGAATATGTAGAAATGGATATCAGATAGAAAGTGAAATTGCTAAAAGTGCATGTCGTAAATTGATATGCACTTTTTTCTTTTTCATTGCGATGATTTTCTTAATACATTATTTTATGAAAATATATAATTAAGATTTGCGTTATGTATTAGTGCAAATATACGATACAGGATATCAAAAAAATTAATAAAAAAATATTGACATATAATATTATATGATATATAGTATTATCATCAAAACAATATCATAGCATAATATATATTATATAATAAAGGTATTCAGAAAGGAGTGCATTATATGGTATTTAATACCGGTTCAGCATTGCTTGATGCAATTGTACTAGCTGTAGTTTCAAAGGAACCGGAAGGAACCTATGGATATAAGATCACCCAGGATGTCCGTCAGGCTATCGAGATTTCAGAATCAACCTTATATCCGGTGCTTAGAAGACTCCAAAAGGAAGATTGCTTGGAAGTATATGATTTAGAGTTTGGAGGCAGAAACCGCAGATATTATAAGATTACGGATAAAGGTAAGGTACAACTTAGGCTTTATTGTGAAGAGTGGGAAAGTTATTATAAGAAAATAAATTATATTTTTGAAGGAGTGAAATAGATGACAAAGCCAGAATTCATGCAAGAACTCGAAAGCTTATTGATGGATATCCCTTTGGAAGAAAGAGAAGAGGCTTTGAATTATTATAATGGTTATTTCGAGGATGCAGGGGAAGAGCATGAAGAAGAGATTATGAAAGAACTAGGTTCTCCAAAGCGAGTAGCTGCATTGATCAAAGCTGATCTGAATTCGGATAATAGTGATCGTGATAATCGGGGGTATTTTACGGAGAAAGGCTATCAGGACACCGTATATAAGGATGATAAATTTGAGATTATCGGAGCTGCTCAAAAGGCATCCGAGCAGAAACAGACTTCGGAGGGGAATTCCGGTAATCGTGAAGCAAGCTCCGGCTTTACACAGAATGAACAAAAGCAAACGAATGGTGAGGCAAACCGCAATGATCAGAAGATCCGAAATACCAATATAGGACTCGTCATTATCCTATGTATTCTTGCGTCACCGATCATCTTACCGGTTTTAGGTACCATGTTTGGTTTGATAGCGGCATTATTCGGTATCGTATTTGGCTTTGGTATAGCAGGAGTTGTCATGATGGTGATTGGAGTAGGACTTTTTATTGCCGGACTGGTGCAGATGAGTATTCCTATACTTGGATTCCTGCTTTGTGGATTTGGATTAGTCGTACTTGGTTTGGGTATGCTATTCACCATAGCTTGCACAGCTCTTTGCAAAACCGTGATACCGGCTATGTTCAAAGGAATTGTAGAGATTTGTAGATTACCCTTTAGGAATAGGAGTGTGGCGGCATGAAAGCATTTGCAAAGGTTTGGTTAAGTATAGCATTAATTGCGCTTATATTCGGTATCGGTATCATTATTATTGCTATCACTACAGGCAATTTTGATGACATACCAACATTTTCGATTAATGAAAGTTATGATAACATATCCAGTATTGATTTGGACATAGAATTTGGAGAGATTAATATAATGGAAGGGGACACATTTTCCATTAAAGCAAGCAATTTGCCATATGATGATTTTGAATCCTATGTAAGCGACGGGACATGGTTCATCAAGGACAATGCAGAAAATAAATTACGTCTTTTTAATGGTAGATTTTCCTTACGTGGCTTGGTACATTGGGATGATTTTACCCCCGATATTACGATTACTGTTCCAAGGAATTATACGGTAGAGGAGTGTAAACTGAGTGTAGGCGCAGGAATGCTAACGGTTGGTGCTATTAACGCAAAGCGCGGAGAGCTCCAGGTTGATGCGGGTGAATTAATTGTGGACGAACTCGTAATATCAGAAAAAACAAGATTTAATATTGGTACCGGCCATATGAATATTAAACATTTAGATGCGAAGGATGTTTCCATTGACTGTGGTGTTGGTAGTGTAGAGATCAATGGTGCAATTTACGGTGATAATTATATCAACTGTAATGTGGGAAATGTTAAACTGGAATTGGATGGAGAGGAAGAGGATTATTCCTATGATATCGATGCCGGAATAGGTAGTATCCGCATTGATGGAGATCAGTATCACAGTATAGGAAAAAGAATTTCAAATAACAATGCAGATAATAATATTGAATTAGAATGTGGAATTGGTAATATAGAAATATCATTTCATTAAAGGAGGAGTTTTATGGAACCAAAAAAACTGTATCGTTCTAACACTAATCGTATGCTTTGCGGAGTATGCGCAGGAGTTGCAGAGTATATCAATATTGATCCTACTGTAGTTCGTTTATTATGGGTGATCTTTGGCTTCACAGGGTTTGGTGTTCTCGCATATTTTATCGCTGCCATTATTATCCCTGATCGGTAAAATGCAATATCCTTATATGGGTGGAAAGATTGGAGTATCAGAAAGAGGTTATCGATGTAAGCATACGCTATCATCGATAACCTCAATTCATGTCGACAAAAAGTTCGTAAAGTATTTTCTACCGTTTTTGATGTTATATTCTTAGCTTTCTATTACTTTATTGATTATTTGAATAATCTGAGTGGCTTCAAAAGGCTTTGCAAGAAACTCAGCCGCACCATACTTCACAGCATCAACCATTTTAGTTTTCTGACCAGCAGCAGTAACCATAATCACTTTTGCGCTTTTATCAAATTCCACGATTTGTCTTAAAGCCTCGAGACCATCCAATACTGGCATTGTAATATCCATTGTTGTGATATCCGGCTTCAATTCCTTATATTTGGCAACACCATCTTCTCCATTAATGGCTTCGCCAATAATTTCATGACCGTTCTCTTCTAAAATACCTCTCAATATTTTCCTTGATGTTTTTGAATCATCTACTAATAGAATTCTTGCCATTCTAGTTCCCTCCTAATTAATACTTACCGGGCTGTTTACTGCTACGAGTAAGTCCGTTTGTTCACCATTTATAATAACCGGAACAACATGAATTTCTCCCTTTGAAGAAATCTTTTTCTTATTGGAAAATAGAGGAGGAGTCATATCAATATGTATGTCCTCGTGACTTAACTTAGAAGCATATAAACCATTGGTACAGTTAATAAATTCACATACGGCATCAAATGCATCTTCATCCAAATCGGTAAATTCCTCTTTCGCAAATGGACTGGCAATATTTAATAATTCTTTTTCTTTGCTGGCAAAACCAACAAAAATCTGTTGATCACCAACCATGTTCTGATAGGATAGAGAACCAAAAGAATATTCATTCACAGTATATGCCTTTTTAAGAACAATATTATTATTAATAAACCGAACAATATTACGAATAGTCAAACTGATGCATTCACCACTGAAGGGAATGTTAACATCAACAAAAACGGGAATAATACGATCAATATCACCAGATTTTAAGGCATCAATATCACATGCTGAGAAGTTGTTATCTTTTCTATACTCTTCCAGATAGCTCTCGATTTCCTGTATGGTGAGTATATTATTTTCGGTAAGTACTTGAACGAATTGCAGGTACGGATTGCCTTGCATATTCAGGAGATGTGTAACCTCCTCTGCGAGAAGATAGCCTTTTTCAATGGCAATATCACCGAAGCGTCTGTCCATCTTTCTTTGGATATCGTTAATCTCCTCTGCTTGTTTGGTTGTTAACAATTTCTCTGCCACAGCGATTAAGCCTAACTTTACTCTTGTTTTTTGCTGTTGCATCATAACATCTTCAAATTGTGCTTGAGAAATTTTATTCTTTTCTACTAAGTAATTTCCAAAATAAAGCCCGAACATGTTATTTCTCCTTTCGTAATTCAAGATTATCTCCGAGCATTCATAATAACGAGAAAATCCGACTCTTGTACCCCCGATACATTATGTACACAAAATTCTCATAATTGAATGTTTATATATAAATTAATATACTACATAATTCAAAAAAATAACAGCCTTTATTTTAAAATATTACATTTTTTTGTTATATTTCACATACGGGATTCCAACATATGGGAGTCCTTTGGTAAAGTTTATATATAATATACGAAAGCAGTCTATGAGATGTAATTGTTTTTGTTCTCAATCTGCGATATATAGGATCTGGGTTGTCACAAGTGGTGAAAAAGGAAATTTTTATGTTAGATGATGACAATGAAGATGATCTATGATAAAGTAATGTTTGAGTTAAGATGAATTTGGATAGGATACTGCTATGGACGAAAGTCTGAAACAATCAGTAATTCAAAGGAGTCTTATTTGTTATATTAAGCCGTAGCAGGCGGCGGATTGGAGCAAGATATGAAAACAATAATCGAGTTAATTTCTGAAGAAGTGAAGCAATCTTTTGCTAAGTTCGGGTATGATGAGAAATATGGTATGGTAACACTGTCAAATCGCCCTGATTTATGTCAATATCAATGTAATGGCGCACTTGCAGCAGCGAAACAATACAAAACTGCGCCAATTAATATAGCACAGCCAGTAGTGGAAAGCTTAAAATCGAATTCGATATTTAAAGAGGTAACAGTAATCATGCCGGGATTTATTAATATTACCCTAAGTGATGAATTTCTAGCCAATTACTTAAACGAGATGAAGAAGTCAGAGAAATTCGGCTGTGAGAATGAGAATAACCCCCGAACCATTATTATTGATTATGGTGGTCCAAATATTGCAAAGCCTCTTCATGTAGGTCATATGCGTTCCGCTGTAATCGGAGAAAGTCTTAAGCGTATCTTAAGATTTTTTGGAAATAAAGTCATTGGTGACGCTCATTTAGGAGACTGGGGAACCCAGATGGGATTGGTTATTGCTGAACTGAAAAGGAGAAAACCGGAGCTTGTATACTTTAATGAGGATTATACAGGAGATTATCCTAAGGAAGCTCCGTTTACAATATCAGAATTAGAAGAGATATATCCTGCTGCCAGTGAATATTCAAAAAGTAATCCGGAATTTCGAGAAGAGGCAAAGCAGATCACATATTTACTTCAGAACGGACATCGCGGATATACCGCCATCTGGAACCATATGCTGGAGGTTTCGGTTACTGACCTGATGAAAATATATGAGACCTTGAATGTATCCTTTGATCTGTGGAAGAAGGAAAGTGATGCACAGCCTTATATACCGGAGATGATCCAGTATTTCAAGGATAACAATTATGCAAGAATCAGTGAAGGAGCATTGGTCGTAGATGTAAAGGAAGACACTGATACGAAGGAAATCCCTCCTTGTATGATATTAAAATCCGATGGAGCAACCTTATATAATACAACCGATTTGGCCACTATTGTGGAACGAATGAAGCTTTTCTCACCGGATCAGATTATATATATTACCGATAAACGTCAGGAGTTGTACTTTGAGACGGTATTCCGTTGTGCGAAAAAGACCAAGCTGGTTAAGGAGGACACAAAGCTTAACTTTATTGGCTTCGGTACAATGAATGGTAAGGATGGAAAGCCTTTCAAGACAAGAGAAGGCGGTGTTATGCGCCTTGAGAATCTGATCAAGAATGTCAATGATGAGGTATACCGTAAGATTATGGAAAACCGGAGCATGACGGAGGAAGAAGCAGTACAGGTTGCAAAAAAGGTAGGACTTGCAGCATTAAAGTATGGAGATCTATCCAATCAGGTATCTAAGGATTATATCTTTGATGTGGACCGCTTTACTGCCTTTGAAGGAGATACAGGACCTTATATCCTGTATACGATTGTAAGAATCAAGTCCATACTTGCCAAATATGCGGAACTGAAGAAGGGACTTCCATCCCAGAGCATAATCCTGGCAGCAGGATCTGAATCGGAACGTGCACTGATGCTGGAGCTTACTAAATTTAATGAGATGATAGCTACTGCATATACCGAGATGGCGCCGCATCGAATTTGTTCCTATATTTATGATCTGGCCAATGCATTTAACAGCTTCTACCATGATAATAAAATCATATCGGAAGAAGACGAAGAGAAACAGGCATCTTGGATCACACTGATTACCTTAGTGCAGGAGCAGTTACTAACCTGTATCGATTTACTTGGCTTTGATGCACCGGAAAGAATGTAACGGTAATCATTTCGTCATTGAGTATAGAGAATGGGATCTATTAGGACATAAGATAAGGGTAGTATAATATAGGAAAGAAGGAACAGCATGTACCGATTAATATCAAAGTTAGTCATTTATAAAGAGCTTGGGAAGCCCTGCCTGTTATTTGATCTGGCAGATATCATTAAGGAGTATGACAGCATAGCGAGCAATGTTGAGGAAGATATATTTAATAAAGAGGCCATAACCTCACGAATATTCTCCTTTATTAATCATCTGCTGGTGTTGGCTACGGATTATGGCTTCAATCATAATCTTTGGCATAATTATCTGGCATACCTGTTGGCTAATGCAGAGAATCCCTTTAGCCTGACCTGTGAGAAAGTCGGTGCAACAGACGGTTCGGTGAACCAGTTTGCTAAAAATGATTTCAAGATATTTAAAGCATTGTTTGACTATGATTTTAAACCTTTAGAGGAAGCCTTGGGTATCAATTGCTTTTCGGTTATCAGCAATTATCAGGCAATTGAGAAAAGTAGCAGCCGTTATAATCGAAATGTAAGCGAGAAGGTTCAGATGCTTAGTAAGCAGATTGAGCAGGCGAAGGACGAAGAGGAAGTCTTTCAGTGTGTTACAAATTTCTATCGCGAATACGGTGTAGGAATGTTCGGCTTAAATAAAGCATTTCGAATCAATCGTGAGAACGATCAGCTAATGATTTTTCCAATCACCAACACACAGGAGGTTATGCTTTCTGATCTGGTAGGCTATGAAATTCAGAAGAAGAAGCTTATTGATAATACGAAAGCGTTCGTAGAGGGTAAAAAAGCAAATAATGTACTATTATTCGGTGACAGTGGAACGGGAAAATCCACTTCTGTAAAAGCCATACTGAACGAGTATTATCGTGACGGCTTGCGGATGATAGAGATTTACAAGCATCAGTTTGTTGATTTATCCGCTGTGATTGCTCGCATTAAAAATCGTAATTACAAATTTATTATATATATGGATGATTTGTCTTTTGAAGAATTCGAAATTGAATACAAATATCTAAAAGCGGTTATTGAGGGCGGACTGGAAACAAAGCCGGATAATGTATTAATATATGCGACCTCGAATCGCAGGCATCTTATCCGTGAGACCTGGAACGATCGCTCTGATATGGAAAAGACAGATGAAATCCATCGATCCGATACCGTTCAGGAAAAGCTGTCCTTAGTAGCCAGATTTGGTATTACCATTAATTATTCTGCACCGGCACAGAAAGAATTCCTGACAATCGTTAAGGAATTGGCGAGACGGCATGACTTAATTACCTTAACGGATGATGAGCTATGTGCGGAGGCGAATAAATGGGAGCTGTCCCATGGAGGCAGATCAGGAAGAACCGCTCAACAATTTATTAATTATCTGCTGGGACAGGTTTAACGAGTTAGAAATAGCTCTGGTGACATCCGAATAAAAGGAAAGAATGAAACTAAGGAGTAATGATATGTTGACATTAATCAAGAATGGATATGTAATTGATCCTGCATCCGATCGGGAAGGGTGTTACGACCTTCTTCTGGAGGGTGAAATCATTCGAGCTGTAAAGAAGGAGATTGACAGCGATGAAATTCAACAGGAAGCGGACAAGAAGGGAGTCAGGTTTACCCTGATTGATGCTAAAGACAAGTATGTTATGCCTGGCTTCATCGATCTACATGTCCATCTTCGGGAACCCGGATATGAGTATAAGGAGACGATTGCGACTGGATCGAAAGCCGCTGCGGCTGGAGGATATACTACAATCTGCCCTATGCCCAATACGAAACCGGTTATTGATAGTTCAGATATGGTTAAACTCCTATTGAAAAAGGCTCAGGAAGAGGCAGTGGTTCATATCCTTCCGGTGGGCTCTGTAACATTGGGACAGGACGGAAAAGAACTGGTAAATGTGAAAAAACTAAAAGAGGCAGGCTGTGTCGCACTCAGTGAGGATGGTAAGTCTGTTATGGACACTGCATTATATGCAGAAGCAATGAGGCAGGCAGCGAATAATCATCTTCTGATTTTTGCACACTGTGAAGATAAAAGCCTGGTAGGCAAGGGTGTCATCAACCAAGGAAAAAAATCGGAGGAATTTCAACTTCCGGGGATATGCAATGCGGTAGAAGATATCATTACAGCGAGAGATATATTACTTGCGAAGGAAACAGGTGCAACACTTCACTTATGTCATTGTTCAACTAAGGATAGCGTCGCCATGTTAGCTCTTGCGAAAAAAGATGGCCTTAAGGTGACCGGGGAAGTATGTCCGCATCACTTTACCTTATCGGACGAGGACATTCTATCAGCGGATACAAACTATAAAATGAATCCGCCCATAAGGTCACGTGACGATGTTGAGGCTTTAAAGGAAGCCTTAAGAAATAATATACTTGATGTCATTTCAACGGATCATGCACCACATTCGGAAGAGGAAAAATCAAAATCCTTTGCAGAAGCCCCATTTGGTATTGTGGGATCTGAAACAGCATTTGCATTAACTTATACAGAATTGGTAAAGCAGGGATATTTAACGATAAAGCAAATGGTAGAGAAGATGAGTAGCAACCCTGCTAAAATCCTTGGTATTGACAAAGGCTGTATCGGTGAGGGCTATGTAGCAGATTTGGTAATTGCGGATCCGAATGCAGAATATACCATTGACAAGAAGCAGTTCTTCTCTAAGGGAAAGAATACCCCATTTCATGGACGGAAAGTCACGGGTCGGATTGAATATACCTTTGTAGCGGGAAGAATGGTGTATCGTTCTGAGAATGTGAGTTAAGCGAAATATACTGAAAAGAATGATCAAAGCAGAACAATAGGAAGAAAGGGATGGACGGAAAATGATTAACAAATTAATCCAGAAAATTGAACAGACAGATGCACCAATTGTTGTCGGACTTGATCCAATGCTTGATTATGTGCCTCAGCACATTCTGAAAAAGGCGTTCGACGAAAAGGGAGAGAATCTGGAAGGAGCGGCAGAAGCAATATGGCAATTCAACAAAGGAATTGTGGATGCTACTTATGATTTAATCCCGGCTGTAAAGCCTCAGATTGCAATGTATGAGCAATTTGGTATAGAGGGGATGAAGACGTTCAAGAAAACAGTGGATTACTGTAAAGAAAAAGGCCTGGTAGTAATCGGCGATATTAAACGTGGGGATATTGGTTCCACTTCAGCTGCATATGCTACCGGACATCTTGGTAAGGTAACCATTGGAGAAAACACCTTCCGGGGCTTCGATGAGGATTTTGTCACATTAAACCCTTATATGGGTGGGGATAGTGTACTTCCATTCCTAGAGGTATGTAAGGAAGAGAAGAAGGGAGTATTCATTCTTGTAAAGACCTCCAATCCATCCAGCGGAGATTTTCAGGATCAATTGGTTGGCGATACACCGCTCTATGAACTAGTTGGAAAGAAAGTGGCTGAATGGGGCGAGATGCATATGGGTGGTACATACAGCTACGTGGGAGCTGTAGTGGGTGCTACTTATCCGAAGATGGGAAAGATATTGCGTGAGTTAATGCCCAAGGCTTATATACTTGTTCCGGGATACGGCGCACAGGGAGGAAAAGCAGAGGACTTAGTCCCTTATTTTAATAAGGATGGACTTGGCGCAATTGTGAATTCCTCCAGAGGCATTATCGCAGCCTATAAGCTGAAGGCTTATGAGAAATTTGGATCCCAAGCCTATGCGGATGCCTCAAGACAGGCAGTCATTGATATGAGAGAGGACTTAAAGCAGGCCTGGGTAGCAGCTAAAGCATAGATTATTACAGATGTAGAGAGCTTTGACAGAACATCTGATAGCTTATATCTTAACTAGTATTTGGTATAGTATATTTAACAAAGAAGGGCTACAGTAATTGAATCAACAAGGACTATGGTAAGCATAATCCCTGTGATACAGTTTGCTGTAGCCCCTTATTTATGAGTTTAACTGGTGCTTTTATAGAGTCTCTGGCTCGTTATACTCAACACCGAAAGTATCCACGGTCACCTTTTTCATAATTTGTGGTTCTAGTGGAGCATCGGAGTAATCCGTCTTTACTTCGGCTATCTTATTAACAACTTCCATACCCTCAATCACTTTACCGAAAGCGGCATAGGAACCGTCCAGGTGAGGGGAGTCCTTATGCATAATAAAAAACTGGGATCCTGCAGAATCAGGACGTTGAGATCTCGCCATGGAGATAACACCGGCAGTGTGTTTTAGGTTGTTCTCGAAGTGGTTATATGAAAATTCTCCTTTGATGGAATAGCCGGGGCCACCCATTCCGGTTCCCTCCGGATCTCCTCCCTGAATCATAAATCCACGAATGATACGATGAAATTTCAAACCATCATAAAAATTCTTCTTCACAAGGGAGATAAAATTGTTCACAGTGTTCGGAGCAATCTCCGGATACAATTCAATCTTAAACACATCTCCCTGTTCCATTTCGATAGTAACGATTGGATTCGTATTAGCCATAATGTCTTGTTTCCTTCCTATTTTATTATTATATTTATATACTCGATGAGCATGAGTTTTTCGCTTTTGAAGGTAAATATATCATAATCTGTCGGATTGTGTCAAGAAAGAAGGTGAGTAAACAGCTCTGAAAGGTAAACTTCTTTAAGTATGTCTAAATTCACCTAAAACAGTAATTGTGGATATCTATCCTCTGTTTTATGAACTCTCAGGTAAGTTATCCACATCGTATACTTAGACTTATTTTCTAATCTCATATATCTGTGGATTTATTTTCTTTTAAATTTACTCTTTTCAGATATCACTTCCTTTGGTATACTGTTCCTATCAAGAAATGCTTAGTGATGTGCGTTTCTCTGTATAGGATATATCTTCTCTTGTTAGTTGCCGACCAAAGCTTGCTAGCAAATCGGAAGATATATTTTTTATTGTTCTTTTTATTTCTCTTAATCCTTTTATTCCATTTTCATAAAGCTGTAACAGTACATCTGCTATCTGTGTCAGCAAATAATGGTTCTTCATAGCATTATAATTAAGGCTGTTTGCATGCTCTATATCATAACGATGGTTTTTCTGGATGTTAAATCCCTCATTTTCAATCTTCCAGCGTTTCCTTCCGGTCTGTGCAAACTCCCAGGCTGTCTTTCCTCTGATTGGCAACCCGGTGATCCATTGAAAGCTTCCTTCCGGTTCACCATCTTTCTCTATCTTTAGTTCCATTACTGTGAGATTATGACCCTCATAGTAAAGCTCTGATACCCATTTCATCTCATGCTTAACACTCTCGCGAGCTTTCCTTTTATGTGTTTTCTCTTCTTTTATAATCTTTTCTTCATTTTCACCCATTCCAACGATGGTTTGATACTCTTTTGCAAGAGAAGGGATGCTTCCATCTTTAAATCGGAGAAGATATCCCCATCTATTATCTTTACAGATTTGAAATACCGGTTCACAAGCATACAGACTGTCACCAAGTATGCAAATCGGTAATCTTGGGTAGTCTTTCTTCAGCCTTTTTGCCAGTCTTTTAAAGGCTTTTCTTTCACAATCCTGTTTTTCAACATCTTCATTTTCATTTTCAATAAACTCTGTAGCAATGCTGATAATCAGGTTGTCTCCTAATACAATCTTAGCTTCTAATACATTATGATAATAGTAGGTTTTTTCATCTTTGGTTCCTTTATTAATAGTTTTTCTTAAACAGTGTTCATCTATTTTTTCATTAAAACAGAACAACTGTGTTGCATCGACTATTACCATCCAATATTCACCCAGAAATCTTGCGTGCTCAAAACTCCTCTTTCTAAGTAACTTTTTAATTATGTGCTTTCTGAATTTCTGTAGTTCTTCTGGATCAAGCTTCTCCAGACATTCATTGATAGTCACATAATGAGGAAGATATTCTTTTTCCTCTTTTCCAAGGATCAGACAAAGATTATGCGCACATTCCTCGGTATTAAACTTATCAGTCATATCCTGCATAGAAGATATGGTACATACATTTTTCATGATAACGGTATATAAAATCTCTTCAATGTCATAATCGGTATAAGATGTATGTCTTGGATCCCTTACCGCACTTAACTCTTTGATTAAATCTGGCAGAAAATGCTTCTGAACTTTTAAAAATTCAACGATATCTTTCTGAAATGCTTTTTTAATTTCTCTTCTAGAAGCTCTAGACATGATAAAAATTCTCCTTTGTGAAAAAGTTTTTACTATTTTATCATATCTAGCAGCCAAAAGCCTTAAATTTCTTAATATAATTAGTGCGAAAAATATTTACCTTTCAGAGCTGGTGAGTAAAGAGGTAATACCTCCTGTCTTCTACTTATAGTATAAACTGATAAAAGAAAAATTATGATTTTCTTGTAATTATTGGCTATGTTTTATATAATGTAAGACGATAACAAAAAGCAAAACTCATTTCATAAGAATATACTGAGAAACTTGTCATTTCAGTATTGAATAATGAATGGTTTATAAGAATATTAAGGAGAATAGATATGTCAGTTGCATTAAAGAAGGAAGCTGTAGTATGTGAGAATTTACGGATTGCTACGGATATATACAGTATGTGGATTAAGGAGCCGGAGATGGCTTCTACGGCTAAGCCGGGTCAGTTCATATCGATGTATTGCTCCGATGGCAGCAGGCTTCTTCCAAGACCGATCAGTATCTGTGAGATTAACAAAAAGCAGGGAGCACTTCGTCTGGTTTACCGAATAGCGGGGAAAGGAACGGAGGAGTTTTCTATGCTCCAGGCATCCGACCGGATTACGGTAATGGGACCCTTAGGAAACGGATTTACGCTGGAGGGGAAAAAAGCATTACTGATAGGTGGTGGAATTGGAATACCTCCCATGCTGGAGCTGGCTAAGCAATTATCCTGTGAGAAGCAAATCGTTCTTGGATATCGTGATGTAACTTTTTTGGATAAGGAATTTGAAACCTATGGATCGGTATATATTTCCACCGAGGACGGAAGCAAAGGTACAAAAGGAAATGTACTGGATGCTATTCGGACAAATGGTTTGCATGCAGATATCATTTATGCTTGTGGTCCCACACCGATGTTAAAAGGGATTAAGGGATATGCAGCAGAGCAGGGAATTAAGGCACAGTTATCCTTAGAGGAGCGAATGGCTTGTGGTATAGGTGCATGTCTCGGTTGTGTATGTAAATCGAAGGAAGTGGATCATCACAGTAATGTTAATAATAAGCGCATCTGCAAGGATGGCCCGGTATTTTATGCGGAAGAGGTGGAGCTATGAATACAAGCGTAACGATCGCAGGAATAGAATTTAAGAATCCGGTAACAACAGCATCCGGTACCTTTGGCTCTGGAATGGAATATAGCGAGTATGTTGACTTGTCAAAGCTAGGAGCAGTTACGACAAAGGGAGTATCAAGTGTGCCCTGGCCCGGTAATCCGACCCCCAGAGTGGCAGAGACTTATGGTGGAATGCTGAATGCCATAGGACTTCAAAACCCGGGAGTGGATGTGTTTATAAAAAGGGATATTCCCTTCTTAAGAAAATACGATACGAAAATTATCGTAAATGTTGTGGGTAAAACAACGGAGGAATATTGCGAAGTAGTAGAACGCCTGTCTGATTGCGATGTAGACCTCCTTGAAATCAATATTTCCTGTCCAAACGTGAAGGAAGGCGGAATAGCATTTGGACAAGATCCCAAATGTGTAGAGGCAATTACCCATGAGTTAAAAAAGAGGGCAAAGCAGCCGATTATCATGAAGCTAAGTCCTAATGTAACCGATATAACAGAAACTGCGAAGGCGGCACAGGCAGGTGGTGCGGATGCATTATCCTTAATTAATACCCTAACAGGTATGAAGATTGATATTCATCGCCGATCCTTTTTACTGGCGAACAGGACCGGTGGATTATCAGGACCGGCAGTAAAACCCATTGCAGTACGTATGGTATATCAGGTAGCGAATGCAGTGAAGCTTCCTATTATCGGAATGGGAGGAATCGCAAATGCAGAGGATGCACTGGAATTTATCATGGCGGGAGCATCAATGATAGCAGTAGGTACAGCGAATTTTGTGAATCCGACAGCCACAACTCAGATCGTTGAGGGAATTGAGGCATACATGAAGAAGTATCAGGTGGAAGATATTAATGAATTAATCGGATGTGTCAAGTAACATTAACTGGAAACTTGCTTTATGTTTGTACGCGTTTATGATATAATTACCGATAAATACACATAGAATGGAGATAGTTATGGAACAATATAAGAAGGAATTTATTGAGTTTATGGTTGATTGTGGGGTGTTAAAATTCGGAGATTTCACTACGAAGAGTGGACGCAAAACCCCTTTCTTTGTAAACACAGGCTTCTATCGTACAGGAACACAATTGAGAAAGCTGGGTGAATATTATGCCAAAGCAATCCATGATCAATATGGTCTGGACTTTGATGTACTGTTTGGTCCGGCATATAAGGGAATCCCTCTCAGTGTGGCAACAACGATGGCAATCAGTGAATTCTATCAGAAAGATATAAAGTATTGTTCTAACCGTAAAGAAGTGAAGGATCATGGAGATACAGGAATTTTATTAGGATCACCAATTTCTGATGGTGACCGGGTTGTAATAATCGAAGATGTGACTACAGCAGGAACATCCATCGGTGAGACAATGCCAATTCTGGCAGCACAGGGAGATGTAAAGGTTCTTGGTCTGGTTGTATCAGTGGATAGAATGGAACGGGGACAAGGAACCAAGAGTGCCTTATCTGAAATCGAAGATAATTATCATATAGCTACGACAGCCATTGTTACTATGAAGGAAGTAGTAGAGCATCTGTATAATAATCCATATAAAGGAAGAATTGTTATTGATGATGCTTTGAAGGCATCCATTGATGCTTATTATGAGCAGTATGGAGTACAGGAATAATCTGGATGGATTAAGTTAAGAATAACAGTAAAGGAGGGATTTGAATATGATGGAAAAAATCTATACAACGATGAAATCAGTAGGAGTATGGAATCTGGTAATGGGAATACTGTTAATTGTAGCCGGTGTTGTATCTGGGATTTTATTAATTTTGAACGGAGCTAAGTTACTTAAGAAAAAATCCGACCTGTTATTTTAGTTCAGCTATCATATAGTAAGTTCTCTCTTAAATTAAATTTCGTTATTCAGGGACTATTGTAGAATATATTTACAGTGATGATATATTATCACTATACACTGCAAATATATTTTACAATAGTCCCTTTTCCTACAATATCAGGAAGCTTCACTTAGGATATGAACAGTAGACTCATTTATTATTATGAACAGTAGACTCATTTATTATTATGAACAGATGGCTGCATTTTGTTATATAAACCTTAAGCTTCATTCTGCTATATGGTTGAATACACCGAAGCGGTTTGATACAATGAAGAAAAGAGTAGTGAATGAAACTGGAAGTATTAGAATATATGATCAGGGTCTCAAAACCCTAATCATAAGATAAGTATAATAAACCCGTAGTCACAGTAGTGTCTGGGAAGGAGAACATACCATGCATGATATTAATTTATATGAGAAGAAAATAATCAATGATGAAGAATTCCCGGTACAGATGTTTCAGAATCAAATACGTAAACCAGGAGTTTATTTCACGCCTCACTGGCATGAGCATATAGAAATTCACTATTTTATGGAGGGACGGGGAGTCATTAAGTGTAATCAAAAGCCTTTTGAGGTAAAGGAAGGAAGCTTAGTAATAATTAATAGTAGTGAATTACATGAGGGGATAAGTTATACGAAGGTTTGTGACTCCTTGGTTCTTATTTTTGAAATGGATGCATTTTCGAAGGAGACAGCTAATTTCAATGCGATTTTCCAGACCATTATTACGGACGATTCTGTGATTAATGAATTGCTACAATCCATGTATCGGGAGGACATGGAGAAGCAATTGGGGTATAAGATGGCTTTGCGTGGCAAAATATATGAACTGATTACGTACCTGTTAAGAAATTATGTTGTGGAGAATCTCTCGAACAGAGAAAACAGTAAGCGTATACAGAACCTGACAAGATTGAATACGGTGTTACAGTATATTGAAAATAATTATACAGATCCGATTACGATAGGAACACTGGCGGAGCTAATACATTTAAGTGAGTATCGATTTTGCCATTTGTTTAAAGAAAGCATAGGGCAAAGTCCTTTGAGTTATATTAATGAGGTACGGTTGAAGAAAGCTCACCATCTATTGGAGCAAAAGGAAATGACCATAGCTGAGGTAGCGGCTACGGTCGGCTTTCAGGACTATAATAATTTTGGACGGCTGTTTCGAAAAATGTATGGATATGCACCTTCAAAGACATGGAGTAGTTAATAGCAAGAATGTATGTATTATCAGCAAGAAATCCATAGCTATTTTCAAGTGAGAATTATATTATGATGCTATAAAGCAGTAACGGAATTCCATACTATGATTTCCCTATAAATTGCTGGTCAGCATGGGAAAGATTCGTTTACGAGGAGGTAATAAAATGAAATTAGGTACGTTTACAGTAGTATTGGGTGATATGTCCTTTGAGAATGCATGTGAATTTCTATCAAAGAACGGTGTTCAAATGGTGGAAATCGGGTGCGGTGGCTATCCAGGAAGGGCACACTGTGATCCAAATGAGTTATTATCCGATGAAGGTAAATTAGAGAATTTTAAGGCAATACTTGCTAAGAATAATTTAGAAATTAGTGCATTGAGCAGTCATGGAAATATGGTTCATCCGGTTAAGGAAATTGCGGACAAGTTCGACGAGGATTTAACTAAAGCGATATTACTTGCTGAAAAACTTGGAGTTCCGGTGGTGAATACATTCTCTGGATGTCCGGGAGGAAGTCCGGAGGACAAGACACCTAACTGGGTAACATGCCCATGGCCGGATGATTTCTCAGCGATACTTGACTATCAATGGAATGAAGTCCTTATTCCTTATTGGAAAAAGAAAGTAGCCTTTGCTAAGGAGCATGGCATTCATAAGATTGCACTAGAGCTTCATCCAGGCTTCTGTGTATATAATACAAGTACCTTACTTCGACTGAGGGAGGCAGTAGGCCCTGAAATTGGAGCGAATTTTGATCCTAGTCATCTGATCTGGCAGGGAATGGATCCGTGCGCAAGTATTCGGGAATTGGGAAAGGCAGGAGCAATCTTCCACTTCCATGCTAAGGATACGAAGGTAGATACTTATAATACAGCCGTGAACGGAGTACTTGATACAGCCCATTACGGAAATGAGATTAGCCGTTCCTGGATCTTCAGAACTGTAGGATATGGACATGGAGAGGAATTCTGGAAGGGTATTATATCCGAGCTGAGACTGGCAGGATATGATTATGCAATCAGCATTGAGCATGAAGATAGCCTAATGTCAGGTAGAGAAGGTTTACTAAAAGCCGTAAGCTTTCTTAAGAATGTACTGTTATACGAAGATAGAGGAAGCATGTTCTGGGCATAAATCAAGACATAAGGGTTATCGACAGAATGGAGATTAATATGGAACAAAAGAAATATAAAATCGGTATCGTTGGTTTTGGAGGTATGGGTAACTGGCATAGAGAGACTTTAGAAACCATCGAAGGTATCAGTGTAGCAGGAATATATGATATTGATGAAGAACGAGTTCGATATGCAAAGGAATGCGGTGTTCACTCATATCAGAGTTTGGAGGAGCTTCTTCAGGATCCGCAGATTGATCTGGTATTAATTGCAACTCCTAACGACCTTCATAAGCCAATTGCGATTCAGGCTATGCAGTCCGGAAAGCACGTAGTGAGTGAAAAGCCTGTAACTTTATCCAGTGCGGACTTACAGGAAATGATTGATGTGGCAAAGAAGACCAAACGGCTTTTCACGGTACATCAAAACAGACGTTGGGATGAAGATTTCCTTACAATTCAAAAAATATATCAGGAACAGCGATTGGGAGAAGTTTTCCGCATAGAATCCAGAGTACATGGTTCAAGAGGAATTCCCGGTGACTGGAGACAGGAAAAGGCTCATGGCGGCGGTATGGTATTAGACTGGGGAGTTCATTTACTGGATCAGATATTATTGATGATGGGAACCGTTAAGTTGAAGAAGGTATATGCAACAGTAACGAATGTCACCAATCAAATGGTGGATGATGGCTTTACTGCTATCTTACGCTTTGAAACAGGACTTGAGGTGCTGGTTGAGGTAGGAACAAGTAATTTTATATCTCTGCCGCGATGGTATATTCTTGGACAAAATGGTTCTGCCATTATTGAAGATTGGGATCTCAGAGGAAGAATTGTCCGTGCTTCAGGGAAGAATGAGAAGGATGTAGTACCTGTACGTACTGCAGCCGGTCTGACGAAAACGATGGCACCAAGAAGAGAGGATACCATATTTACTGAGGAGTTACCAAAGGTGAAGAGTGACATCCGTGACTTTTACCGTAATGTGATAAAGGTAATGGATGGAACAGAAGAGCCTAAAGTCAGGTTACCTGAGGTAATGCGTGTCATGAGACTGATGGAGGCTGTTTTTGAATCGGCCAAGCGTCATGAAGTAATATCATTTGAGTAAATTATGTGTAATAGATACGGTAACATAATATGTTGGTTCAATTCATTATCATTGACAATTTATATGTCAGTGTAACTTAAGAAAGGATAGGATTATGAAGAGATTACCCGTAGGAGTACAAGTTTATTCCATCCGTGAGGATGCGGAAAAGAATTTCTTAAAAACCATGACGGATATTAAAAATATGGGGTATGATGGCGTGGAATTAGCTGGTCTTTATGGCTATACGCCTGAGAAAATCAAGGAAATGCTTGAGGGTATCGGATTAATTCCGATCTCAGCACATGTTCCCTATGAGGAGTTGAAAAATGATCTGAAGGGTACTGTAGAGAAGTATCGGATTATCGGATGCCGGTATCTGGTTATTCCGTATCTGGTAGAGGAAAAGCGTTATGGTACCGAAGCATTTGATCAGTTTTTAAAGGATGTTCCGGTTATAGCTGAGGAATGTAATAAGTTTGGCATCACACTGCTTTATCATAATCATGATTTTGAATTCGCTCGTACGAAGGATGGCTCTTATGTACTTGATTTTATTTACGGGCAATTTCCAGAGCAGGTGTTGAAGGCGGAGATTGATACTTGCTGGGTTAAGTACTCCGGTGTAGAGCCTACAGCATATATGAAACAATATGCTAATCGTTGCCCCGTTGTTCATCTCAAGGATTATAACGGAGCGGATCCTTTTGAATTCCGTGCATTGGGACAAGGTGTACAGGATATCTCCTCTTTATTGGAGACTTCTATCGAGATTGGAGCAGAATGGATCATCGTAGAGCAGGATGAGCATTCGGGTCATTCAGCGATGGAAGATATGAGACTGAGCAGGGAATACTTAAGAAGTTTGAATTGGTAAACGAAGGGATAGAATGGAGGATATTATGAGAAAGGTTAAAATTGGTATAGTTGGTTGTGGTGGTATTGCGAATGGTAAGCATCTGCCCGCAATTCAACGAAATGGGAACTTTGAAATTCTTGCGTTTTGTGATATTAAGAAGGAGCGTGCTGAGGAAGCAAAGAAGCAGTATGGTACAGAAAACTCCAAAGTATATACGGATTATAGAGACTTGTTAAAGGAGAATGAGCTTGAGGCAGTATACGTACTGACACCGAACAAATCCCATGCGGAGATATCAATAGCTGCAATGAAAGCAGGCATGCATGTTATGTGTGAGAAGCCTATGGCGAAATCCTATGAGGATGGAAGAAGAATGCTGGAGACTGCAAAAGAAACCGGAAAGCTGTTAAACATCGGATATCAGAATCGGTACCGTGCAGATTCCATATACTTAAAACGTGCGTGTGATAACGGAGACCTGGGTGAGATTTATTACGCAAGAGCGCATGCGGTAAGAAGACGTGCCGTTCCGACCTGGGGTGTATTCCTGAACGAAGAAGAGCAGGGAGGCGGACCGTTAATTGATATCGGAACACATGCACTGGATTTGACTCTTTGGATGATGGATAATTATGAGCCGGAATCAGTAACAGGTTCCGTGTACCGCAAATTGGCGGACCAGAAAGAGCAGGGTAATGCCTTTGGTGAGTGGGACCCGGAGCAATTTACGGTAGAAGACTCTGCCTTTGGTTTTATCAAAATGAAAAATGGTGCAACGATTCATCTGGAGGCTTCCTGGGCATTGAATACTCTTGAAGTGGATGAAGCAAAAACGAGTCTCTGCGGTACCAAGGCCGGAGCAGATATGAAGGATGGACTACGTATTAATCGAGTTCAATATAATAAGCAATGCGTGGAGAAACCAGACTTAGGCAGTGGCGGTGTTGCCTTTTTCGAGGGTAAGAATGAAAGTGAGCCGGATTTAGAGCAGAAAGCATTTTACGAGGCGATTACAGAAGGAAAAGAGCTAGTTGTAAAACCGGAGCAGGCATTGGTTGTAACGAGATTGCTGGAAGCAATCTATGATTCAGCAAGAACAGGAAAAACAGTATATTTTGATTGATTCTTGACAATAATAAGTCAGATCTATTAGGTATTATAAGAATAAAACCTATAGTAGACACAATCCTATGAAGGGATTGTGTCTATTTTTATCGAACAGAAAATTTCTCAGAATTTCCTATTTAGTAAAAACTGATTGACAGAAGTTTGATCATCATGTATAATGACTGTACTAAGACAATTAGTACAGATAATACAAACAATAATTCGGATGTCAACCATTGGATTGGTTTTATCGTCCATTATTTATTGGGAAAGGAGAAGCATTTGATAATATTAGACTACAAAGACAGCAGACCAATTTATGAGCAAATTGTAGCACGTTTTCAGGATCTGATATTAAAAGGAGCGCTAGAGGTAGATACACAGCTGCCTTCTGTCCGGAATCTGGCGATGGAATTATCGATCAATCCCAATACAATCCAAAGAGCCTATACAGAATTGGAACGACAAGGATTTATATATTCAATTAAGGGAAGAGGTAATTTTATTGCAGCCAATGAACATCTTAAGAAAGAGAAAAGGGAAGAAATCTTTCGAAGTATATTAAAGCTGGTTAAAGAAGCCAGAGGAATTGGAATAAAGGAGGACGAATTAATTCATAAAATAGCGGAAGGGTATAAGGAGGATAGAGTCGATGATTGAGGCAGTTAATCTATGCAAACAATTTGATAAGATTAAAGCTGTTGATCAGGTCAGTGTAATGATCAGAGAAGGCAATGTATTTGGTCTTGTCGGTACCAATGGGGCTGGAAAAAGCACTATCATTCGTATGCTATGTGGTATATTAAGACAAGATAGCGGGACCATAAAAATAGATGGTATGGAGGTTTACGAGAATATTGATGCGAAGAAATTATTCTTTTATATCTCAGATGATCAGTATTTCTTTGCGAATGCAACCCCCAAAGATATGAAGAAATACTATAGTGTGGTATACCCGGATTTTGACAGCGGACGATTTACATCTATGATGAAGCAATTTGATTTGGATGAAAATCGTAAGATTAATACTTTCTCAAAGGGGATGAAGAAACAGCTTTCTGTCATTTGCGGAATTTGCGCGAATACAAAATATATATTCTGTGACGAGACCTTTGATGGTCTGGATCCTGTTATGAGGCAGGCAGTAAAAAGTATATTTGCAAAGGAAATGTCCGAACGTAATATGACAGCCATTATTGCTTCACATAATCTAAGAGAGCTGGAGGATATTTGCGATCATGTTGGCCTTCTTCATAGAGGTGGAATCTTGCTTTCGAAGGATTTATATGACATGAAACTAAGTATTCATAAGGTACAGTGTGTATTCCAGAATGAAGTGGATATCAATAGCATCTTTGAAGGAACAGAAGTCCTTAAGATTGACCAAAGAGGCTCGCTGTATACCATTACAGCAAGAGGAACGGAAGAAGAAATTCATGATCGAATACGAATGAGTAATCCAGTATTTTCGGAGATACTTCCACTGACATTAGAAGAAATCTTTATAAGTGAAACGGAGGTGGTAGGCTATGATGTCAAGAAGCTTATTTTTTAACCTGCAAAAAGAAGATATGAAGAGACGACTATGGACTGTGATAATATCAATGCTTGGATTTTTTCTTGCACTTCCCATATTTATAGCGATCAGCGTTGAGAATTATCATCCGATGGACGATATCAGTTACATATATGAGGATATTATAAGGACAATCGGTGTTCGCTCGGAATTATTAATATTATTGACTATTATTGGCGCTTGTGTCTGTGGATTAAGTGGGTTCTTCTATCTGCATTCGAAAAAGCAGGTGGATTTTTATCATAGTATTCCGGTGCGTAAGGAATGCCTGTTCAGTATTTACTATTTGAATGGGGTATTGATCTATTTAATACCTTATGTTTTCAATCTTGCGATTAGCCTGATTATTATTCAGATTAACGGATATATGAGTACAGAGGTATTTACCTCGGCACTGGCGGCACTTGGTTTTAACACTGTTTTCTTTCTTTTCATTTATACTGTTGTAATAATTGCAGTAATGTTAACAGGTAATTTTATTGTAAGTTGTCTGGGATCAGGTGTATTACTTTCCTATGGAGTGATCTTGCATTTAATTCGTGATACATATTTTAGAAACTTTTTTGTCAGCTATTATGCAGGTAATGACTTTGCCAGTGATTTTTTAATCTATCTGTCACCTGTTGGATATTATTACAAGGCAGAAACCAGGCTTGCAGATGGATGTGGTACTCAGGATATAATTATGATCGGAATTGCGATTCTAATCAGTGTGTTACTTGTGATAGGAGCACTACTGCTATACAAGTACCGTCCTTCGGAAGCAGCGGGAAAGGCAATGGCATTCCAAGCATCAAAAGCAATTATAAAATTC
Source organism: Variimorphobacter saccharofermentans (assembly GCF_014174405.1). Classification (GTDB taxonomy): domain Bacteria; phylum Bacillota; class Clostridia; order Lachnospirales; family Lachnospiraceae; genus Mobilitalea; species Mobilitalea saccharofermentans. The sequence goes on from NZ_JACEGA010000001.1 coordinate 1,307,005, forward strand.
CTTATGGTAATTCCATTTTCTCTTGGAGGAGGTGTCTTATTCCGGAATATCTCGAATTTCCATTCTACCGGATGGTTGATATTTGGACTTATCTTTTCCTTGATAATAACCTACGCAGCTACGGAAATCATCTATGATTTTGATATACGAAGTGCTTTTAAGAATAAAAAGCATATTCTTTTATGTGCACTGGCTGTCGGAATTATTACCTGTGTGTTTCAGTTCGATTTATTTAAGTATGACAGCTTTATACCGAAGAAGGATAAGGTAAGCACTATGAGTATTGCCATAATGGGTATTGATGATCAGCTTCGGTATTTTGATGAAAATGCTGGTGATAAATATGCATATTATATGGACTATATTACATATCAATTAAAAAATATGGAAATTACAGATTTTGATAAGGTATATGAATTAGCTGAGATGGGAATAAGGGAACATGATAATCATAGTTTATCGAATCTTCGTAACGGATATTATGGTTATTATGGTCCTTATGAAACGAATTATATAAACTATTATATAAAGTACACCTATCATTCGGGCAAGGAGGTTTATCGTAGATATTTTATTCCTCTTGATGAAGGATATAATAAACTGAGAGATATTTTTGCTGATCAAGAATATAAAAAAGCGCATTATCCAATCTATGAATTTAAGGAAGAAGAGCTACAGCTGGGCTATTGCTCCAGTATGTTGAATTCGAAGGAATTTATGTTGAGTGAAGAAGATGAGAGAGAGCTGATAAGAGCTTATAAGGAGGATTTAAGTCAATTGACTTTGGATGAAATTGCTGAACAGGAGCCGGTGGCTACCTTATCGTTCTTCTACAATGATAAACAGCTGGAATACCTTGTATACCCTTCCTTTGCCAAAACGATTGATATATTGCAGAAACGTGGATTTGATGCAACGAAGCAGATTGATTCGAGCAATGTAAAGCAAATTAGTATAACCTATTATCAGATGGAAGTTATAGAAGATGCTGCGGGATATCCCAAAGAAACAGCATATTCCGTTAAGGACGAGGAACCGGTAATCTATACTGATAAAAATGAAATTGAGGAAATTTTAAATCATATAATATCAGAAGATTACAGGTGGAAGCAATATGGACTATTAAGTGCGGAGGAAGAGATGAATGTAGCGATATCTTACAAAGTAGATGAATTTGGTAACGAAGGAGTATATAATGCAAAATTCAAGCTTGGTCAGATTCCCGACTTTGTAAAAGAAGATATTGGTTATATTCCTTACGAATAAATTCTTTGTTATATAACGCTACCAATGGATAAATAATAATAAGTATTTTAGCTACCCACCATCAGAGCAGAATGCAACGATGGTGGGTTTTTTAACGAAAAGGAAATTCCCTGTATATCGCCAGTAAAAGCTCTGTCCAATTTATAAAAGTAGGGATGGATTTTTTCACAAGTGAGGGCTATAATTGTAATATCTGTGAAAATGAATTGAATTATAAAAGTATGACGAATAGGTATGATATAAGTTGAGAAGTACATTGTTAGGAGGACTGCATGAAGACACAGGATTTTTATTATGATTTACCGGAAGAGTTAATTGCGCAGGATCCTTTATCAGATCGTTCTGGATCCAGGTTACTGGTTCTGGATAAAAGGACGGGTGAAATTGAACATAGAATATTTCGAAACATAACTCAGTATCTGAAAAAAGGAGATTGTCTGGTTGTAAATAACACTAAGGTTATTCCAGCAAGGCTGATTGGTGAGAAGATACATGAAAACCAAGTGTCAGTCATGGAGGTTCCGGGAGCGAAAATTGAACTTCTGCTATTAAAACGAAGGGAAAATGATATTTGGGAGACGCTGGTAAAACCAGGTAAAAAAGCAAAACCAGGCACAAAGATCAGCTTTGGAGACGGCTTGTTGGTCGGTGAAATCATCGATACAGTAGAAGAAGGGAATCGTCTGGTAAGGTTCACCTATAAAGGTATTTTCGAAGAAATATTGGACCAGCTTGGTGAGATGCCTCTACCTCCTTATATCACTCATCAATTGGAGGACAAAAACCGGTATCAGACTGTATATGCAAAATATGAGGGATCCGCAGCCGCTCCTACGGCAGGGCTTCATTTTACCAAAGAGCTACTTGATGAAATAAAGGCAATGGGAATTCCCATTGCGAATGTAACTCTACATGTGGGACTTGGGACATTCCGGCCGGTTAAGGTAGAGAATATTCAGGAACATCATATGCATTCGGAAGCCTATCAGATAACCGAAGAAGCTGCAGATATTATAAATACGACGAAGCAAAATGGCGGCCGAGTGATCTGTGTTGGAACCACAAGCTGTAGAACGATAGAATCTGCTGCGGATGAACAAGGGATTGTGCATGCGGGAAGTGATGATACTTCCATATTTATTTATCCAGGATATCGCTTTAAGGTATTGGATGCCCTCATAACGAACTTCCATCTACCGGAATCAACCCTTATGATGCTGGTATCTGCGTTAGCAGGAAGAGATCATATCATGGCTGCTTATGAGGTAGCAGTTAAGGAGCGGTATCGGTTCTTTAGTTTTGGAGATGCAATGTTTATAAAATAATAGTTGAAATGATCACGTTAAAAGGTCTGACACATCACAATGTGAGACTTCCTTTAAAGCCTGTAATTCATAAATAAGCGCTTGTCGGTACAAGGGATTCAATATAAGCTGATCCATGAACCAACAAGCGCTTATTATCTTAGTTACACGACGGCAAGAATACTATAACATCATATATACTATTACTTCATTTTCGCCAATATACTTCTTGCAACACTGATTCCATTAGCAGAAGCCTGTTGTAAGCCACGAGTTACGGCAGCTCCATCTCCGATAGCACGAAGACCCTCCACGCTGGTCTCAAAATCTTTATTCACTACTACCTTATTGGAATAGAATTTCACTTCTACACCGTATAGAAGAGTTTCATCACTTGCTATACCCGGCGTTACTTTATCCAGAGCAAGAATCATTTCTTTAATATCCACCATAATACGATGTGGAAATACCAGTGATAAATCACCGGGAATAGCATCCTTTAGTGTAGGGATCAGGTTGTTACGACATAATCTTTCTTCTGTCGTTCTTCTTCCTCTTTGAAAATCACCAAAGGTCTGAACCAGGATACGTCCACCACAAAGCATATTACTTAATTGGGCAATATGCTTACCATATTCAATAGGTGTTTTAAAAGGCTTTGTAAAATTCTTTGATACAAGAATTGCAAAATTGGTGTTGTTTGTCTTGTAATCCTTGGATTTATACGCATGGCCGTTTACTACGGCTAAGTTATTCTCATAATATTCCGTAGCTACTTCACCTGAGGGATTCGTACAGAAGGTGCGAACCTTGTCATCAAAGGTAGGGGTATAGTATACCAGCTTTGCTTCATAAAGGTTCTTATTCAGGAATTCCATCACTTCGTCACGTACCTCTACCCGAACACCGATATCCACAGTACCAACCTTGGTTTCAATTCCATGCTCCATACAAATCTGACTGAACCAGTCAGAACCCTCACGACCGATAGCGGCTACTATTTCATTGGCATAATAGGTATCCCCATTTGTGGTTACGATTCCTTTTGCTTTCTGGTTTTCAATGAGGATATCCTGTACCATGGTATTGAATAGCATCTCAACACCGGAAGCAAGCAGGTGCTCCTGCAACCGGGTATATATCTTATATCCTTCTTCCGTACCAAGATGACGGATGGGACATTCAATCAATTTTAAATTCGCAGTAATAGCACGTCTTCTGATTTCCCGTATTTCGGCTTCTTTGTCCACACCGTAGACATTGGTATCAGCACCGAATTTCAGATAGATATCATCTGATTCCTTAATCAGCTCTACAGCCTTATCGTAACCCAGAATATCAGGAAGATTACCGCCCACATCAGGAGAAAGGGAAAGCTTTCCGTCAGAAAATGCTCCGGCTCCCGCGAAGCCGGTAGTTATGGCACAGGGTTGACAACCGACGCACTGTTTTGTGGTTCTCTTTGGACACATTCTCTTTTCAATGGGTCTTCCCTTTTCCACCATTAGTATTTTTAAATCTTTATTTTCCTTGATTAATTCATAGGCACAGAAAATTCCAGAAGGACCTGCACCAATGATAATGACATCATATTTTTGCATGTTCTATACTCCTTTGCATAAACCTCACGAAAAGGTTTTTGTAATTAAAGCTGACAACTAGAACCTCGTTGATTTTACCATAAATCGGGCATCTATGCAAGCGTTCCGATGCCTCTGCCATGCCAGAGTATGATTGTTTAAGCAGTTATATCCGAGCTTACTTTGAGGAAAAATGTATTTGAGTCTTGACAATACGAATAGAGTCGATTAAGATAGGAGAAAATGATAACAACGTTGAAGGTGAATGTAGTAGGATGTATTTTCCCGCCAGAGAGAATGTGCCACCGGCTGAGAGCATATTCAGGGTTCAGATAGATCACGAAGTTCGGCACCGGAGTTGCCTTTAAGATATTATTCAATTGAGTTAATCCATTGGAATAATAGAAGAGAGGCCGGATCAGTTCCGTTATAACTGTTAGAGGAGCTTACTTTTAAGCTTAAATCTGGGTGGTACCACGATGCTTTCGTCCCTTTGTGACGGAAGCTTTTTTTATTGTATAGGAAATTCGGAGAATTTTCTATACGGTAAAAATATACGAATAATCTAAAGAAATCACATGAATAAATTTTATTATAGGAGGAATGAACATGCTAGAAAATCTGGAACGTATCAAAGCCCAATTCAACGAAGAATTAAATGCAGCCAGCTCGAAAGAGGAACTGGAGCGGATTAGAGTGTCCTTTCTCGGAAAGAAGGGGCTCGTAACAGAGGAGTTAAAAAACCTTCGTAATCTGGATGCAGAAGCGAAGAAAACAGCAGGTATGCAGGTAAATATACTGAAGGCGGAATGCGAGAAAGCAATTGTCGAATATCAGAAGCTGATGGAAGAGAAAGAATATCAGAAAGAAATTGAAAGTGCTGAGCGCTATGATTATTCTATTCCTTCTGAAAAGCCCGTAGGAACACTGCATCCTATTACAATTGTTCAGAGACAGATTGAAAATATCTTTATAACAATGGGCTTTATTATAGAAGATGGTCTTGAGATTCAGACGGAGTTTAATAACTTTGAAGGAGTTAATATACCGAAGAACCATCCGGCCAGAGATATGCAGGACACCTATTATCTGGAGAATGGTCAGGTGCTGAAAACACATACCTCTGCAGCACAGAATACGATTATGAGAAAATACGGTGCTCCAAAGCCGGGTGAGCCACTCAAGGTTCTTTTCCCAGGCAGATGCTTCCGTAATGAGAATATTGATGCAAGTCATGAGAATACCTTCTTCCAGTTGGAGGGTATGATGATTGGAGATGACATCTCCATATCGAATCTGATTTACTTTATGAAGGTATTATTAACTGAGGTATTTGAACGTGAGGTAAAGGTTCGACTAAGACCTGGTTTCTTCCCGTTTGTGGAGCCAGGATTTGAACTTGATATAAACTGTGCTATCTGTGGCGGTGTAGGCTGTCCAACCTGTAAGCAGTCAGGCTGGCTTGAGCTGTTACCCTGTGGAATGATTCATCCGAATGTACTTCGTCTTGGTGGGATTGACCCGGATAAATATACCGGATTTGCATTTGGTCTGGGACTTACTCGTCTGGCGATGATGAAATACAATATTAAGGACATTCGTCTGTTCAACAGCGGTAACTTAAAGCAGTTAAAGCAATTTACTTTATAATCCACCCTATTATTGTGGGAAAAGCCATGAATACGATAACATCGTTGTACTAATATAAATGCCATGATCGGCAACAGATTGGAGGAAACAAAGAATGTATATTTCAATGAATTGGATCAATGAATTTACAGACCTTTCCGGTATAAATTTGAAGGATTTAATTAATCATTTTACATTATCAACCGCAGAGGTAGAAGATATATACGAATACGGAAAAAATATCAGGGGAGTTGTAGTTGGTAAAATAGTCGAAATTAACGATCATCCCAATTCAAAAAAGCTTCATCTGGTTAAGGTGGACATAGGAAGTGAGATAGTTGATTGTGTCTGCGGTGCACCCAATGTATTTGTCGGCGCAGTAGTTCCTTTTGCAACACTGGGTGGCCAGGTAGGAGATTTGGAGATAAAGGAAGCAAAAATAGCCGGTGAAATCAGTCATGGTATGTGCTGCTCTGAGAAAGAATTAGGAATCAGCGACGACCATTCCGGTCTGATGATATTGGATGACATCTATCCACTGGGTACTGATATTAAGACCTTTATGCAGCTGGAGGATACGATTTTTGAAGTGGATAACAAATCCCTGACGAACCGACCGGATCTCTGGGGACACTACGGAATCGCAAGAGAAATCTCTGTATTGACGAAGAGACCATTAAAACCACTCGATGTGGTGAATACCAGTGTATATAAAGATCTGCCGGAAATTGATGTTAAAGTGGAGGATACGGAAAAGGCTTTCCGTTACAGCTGTATTACCGTATCCAATGTAACAAAGAAGAAATCTCCTATAAATATGAGAATTCGTCTTACCTACTGTGGAATGAGACCGATCAATTTACTTGCTGACTTAACAAATTATTTGATGATGGAGCTGGGGCAGCCCATGCATGCATTTGATCATGGAAAGGTATCGAAAATCCGCGTGAAAACATATCCGGAGATTGTGGACTTTAAAACACTGGACGGTGTTGAAAGAACGGTTGATACAGATACCTTGTTAATCTGTGATGAAAAGGAGCCGGTTGCGATTGCCGGTATCATGGGAGGAGAGCTCTCAGAAATTACAGATGATACAACTTCTCTTCTTCTTGAGTCTGCCAACTTTGATGCTACCAGCGTGCGTAAATCAGCAACTCGTTTGGGATTACGTACCGATGCGAGCTCCAGATATGAGAAGACACTGGATCCGGAGCTTACGATTCCAGCTATTGAGCGTTTCTTAAAGCTATTGATGGATATCGACCCGGAGGTTAAGGTGACCTCATCCCTTACCGACTGCTATGTAAAGAAGTATGATACGATTACAATTGATTTTGATAAAGCGTTCGTTGATAAGTATACCGGTATTGATATCTCCTCTGATCAGATTGAGGAGACCCTAATTGCTCTTGGTTTTAAGGTGACACGTAAGCAGGATGTATTTCGTGTGATTGTGCCTAGCTGGCGTGCTACCAAGGACGTTACCATGAAGGCAGACATCATTGAGGAAATTACAAGAATTTATGGTTATGACAACTTTACTATTAAATCAACAAAGAGTTTTCTTACTCCGGTTCGTCATAGTGTAGAGAGGGAAAATGAATATCGCATTAAACAGATGCTCACTGAACGCTATGCCATGAACGAGGTACACAGTTATATCTGGTATGAAAGTAAAATGAATAAGGAGCTTGGCATTATTACAGAGCCTAATATCCGAATTATTAACTCGGTTACAGCTGAGAATGATACCATCCGCTCTACCATGATTCCAAGCCTGCTAGGATTTGTAGCGAAGAATGCGGATGCCTCTCCAGAGATGAGAATGTATGAAATTGGCCGTGTGGCGGATGGCCTTCGTTCCGATGGATTATGTAATGAGCGTAAACGCCTTGGTATTGTAATCGCAAGTAAAAAGTTAAGTGATAAAGAGGTTTATTTTAAATGTAAGGAAATCCTTGAGCAGCTGATGCAGGCCATCAAGAATGTAATACCTACCTTTACTGGAAAAGAGGAACTGGCAAAGTATAATTATGTTCATCCAGTAAACAGTGCTGCAGTTCTTCTTCAGGGTAAGGAGATTGGCTATTTCTCAGTACTGAATCCGAGAATTAAGAATAGGATTGATAAAAAGCTTAATGTCGCATTTGCTGAGATTGATATTGAGACAATGGAGACCGTGGCAGCAGAACCATTACGTTATGCAGAGGTTTCCAAGTATCCCGGTGTAACCATTGATCTTAGCCTGCTTGTGGATAAGACACTCCGTTATGAGAACATTGTGGAGTATGTGAGTGAATATTCCTGTCAATTCCTGAAGAGTTTCCATTTGGTAGACATCTTTGAGGATGAGAAGCTCCTTCCAGGCAAGAAAAGTTTAACGGTACGTTTTGAATTTGTATCGATGGAAAGAACTCTGGAAGGCCAGGAGATTTCCACTATGGTGGATGAATTACTTGCAGTGTTAGGCAAGCATGGAATAGAGTTAAGAAAATAATAATCCATGTAAATAGTAAATAATCGGTATATTTAGTTTGATCCTTGTATAATCATTTTCTGAAGGGATGTGGAAATGATTATGCATCATATCGGGACGAAATCCATAGAGACGGTTCGTTTATTACTTCGCAGATTTGAAAGTGATGATGCAGAAGATATGTATCGTAACTGGGCAGGAGATCCTGAGGTTTGTAAGTACTTATCTTGGGGACCACATAAGGATGTTGAGGTATCAAAAAAGCGGATAAGAGATTATCTGATTAATTACGAATTCAAGGATTATTATGTATGGGCAATTGTGCTAAAAAGTATAAATCAGCCAATTGGATCCATCAGTGTGGAGCTTTCAGATGAGTCATCAAGGACATGTGAAGTAGGGTACTGTCTTGGAAAATCCTATTGGAATAGAGGCATCATGACGGAAGCACTACTGGCTGTTATGCATTATCTGTTTTTCGATATTGAATATCAGCGTATCATGGCTAAGCATGATGTACTGAATGTGGCATCCGGCAAAGTAATGCAGAAAGCAGGAATGCAATTTAGCAGACTGGAACCCCGCGTCGGGACCCGCAAGGATGGTACAATTTACGATTGTGCAGTATATGTAAAGCATTTTACAGATGAGTGAAGGATGAAATGATGTCCGAATATTAATTATGTAACTAATTCTATGAAAGGTGCTGTTGCGTAAATATATTTTACAGGGAACTATGACTTACCTCACACACAGACGGAAGTACATGTTACTGATTTTATATGTCTCAGCCGAACATTTATATTCGCATACGAACTATAAATATTCGTCTGATTCATATATAATACAGCAACAAGTTCTTCCAACAGTGCATTATGGTAAGTCATAGTCCCTGCATATATTTAAGCAACAGCACCTTTCGCGCATATTTTCATTGCAGATACAAGGGAAACAATGGTAAAATGTGTTACATATAAGGAGGATATGTCGTTTATGATAGAGAGAAACAGAATTCTTAATATGGAGTTTGATGATAGCGTTCAAGGCTATAATTATATAGATGGTTTATTTGCAATTGGTTATTATTTATATCTAATGGTAATCCTGTACGTATTTGGAGTGGTATCCTTTAAGACTGATTTGATGAGCAATATGTATCGGGCTTTTCCTAAAATGAATGAGCAATTCGTTCAGAATATTTATTACATACCAGTTACAATAATCATGCTTTTACCGGTTTTCATAATGATGCTCCTTAAAAAACAGAAATGGGATAGCATCGGGATAAAAGGGACTAAGATTGCCAAATCCATTGCACTGGGGATATTATTTTCTATTCCCTTAGTGGCACCCTCCTTCCATTATGCGATACTAAATAATAAGAAGTTTATCCCTGTGGAGAATATGATATGGCTGTTCCTTTACTTTTTTATTGAGATTGCTTTGGTTGAAGAGATAAGCTATCGTGGATTTATACAGACCAGGATACAGGGTCTGATTAAATCAAAATGGTTGTCAATTATAACGGTTGGAGTATTGTTTGCTCTATCCCATATTCCTTTTCAGATGGTAAGAGCGGATAAACCGTTACTTGATTTTATTATTCAGGATTCAGTGCATCTGCTACTGACCTGCGCTATTCATATTTATTTGGTTTATTTATATACCAGAGATAACAATATTTTATCCGCGATAGTGGCACATGCGCTAATTGATTTTGTTCCAGGAATGTTTTATTAAGGATTGATTATTAAAGTAATGTTGGATATGGAGAAAATTTAGTATTACAATAATGAGTAGATGTTATTTAATATTACGGATCTTGTTTTTTTGCATATGATTAAACTTGATTTGAAATGTTAATAGTAAAGGAGAAAGATTTAATTGATGGGAAAGACTACAAGGAGAAAGAAACGAATAACACTCCTTTTTATTCTTATATTGATTATGGCAGATCAGGGGATTAAGCTCTATATTCAATATAGTTGTATGGACAAGCAATTTGATCTGTTAGGTAATTTTATTGCGTTTTCCCCGTACCGGAATACCAAATACTCCTGGTTTAATTCCCTTATAAATGCTGATATTGGATTCGCATCTCATGTTATCTTTAATGTGGGAATGGTAATTCTTATATTAATATTATTTGATTTTATAAATACCAGGTATCGAGAAAGCCGGTTTGTGAAGGTTATCTTTATCCCGTTAATTGCTGGGAGTTTATGCTCTCTCATTGATAAACTGGTATGGAATGGGAGTCTGGATTATATATGGTTGAAAGGGTTTTTCATTTTTGATCTTAAGGATGTGTATATATCAATTGCAGAGGTTGGTACTTTGCTCTGTCTAATTATTAATTATAAGGGATTGAGGAAATTTGATGAGCGAGTATTTGCTAAGGAGTTGATGATACATATTAAGAACAGATTTCGGATAAAAAAGTGACCACCATACTAATTAGTGTTACTATTGTACTGTTGAATATAAAATAATTGGAGGTGTATTTATGTTAAAGGAATTTAAGAAATTTGCATTGAGAGGTAATATGATAGATTTAGCGGTAGGTATCATTATCGGCGGGGCCTTCAGTGGGATTGTGAATTCTCTGGTTAATGATATCATCATGCCGCTTCTATCACTGATTACACAGAATATCAACTTTGAGGACTGGTTTTTTGCTCTGGACGGGAATTCATATGCTACACTTCAGGCAGCAAAGGATGCCGGTGCTCCCACAGTTAATTATGGATTATTTATATCGGGGATAATCAACTTTGTCATCATGGCATTTGTTGTATTCCTAATGGTTCGATGGATCAATAAATTAAAGAAGCCGGAACCAGCAGCAGAACCGACAACTAAGCAATGCCCATTTTGCTTATCCGATATCAATAAGAATGCAAAAAAATGTCCTCATTGTACTTCAGAGCTGAATGACTAGCTTATTTGCCTGATCTGTGGTGATAGTCTGGCCTAAAGACTGCATGGTTAAGCCATTTCTTTATAAGATATTGCATTTCTTATAATGCATATTCCATTGTAAGCTGATTAGAATGTAATATACTGGATAAGTAGAGAGTATAAGTTCTATTACATTAAGGGAGGATAAATTATGGGAAATACTATGCAGGGCTTTCAAACAGGTGTGAACTTGGGAGGCTGGATATCACAATTTCGTAATGGGGTGAAAGAACATTTTGATCATTTTATAACCGAAGAAGACATTAAGCAAATAGCATCCTGGGGATTGGATCACGTCAGATTACCTATCGATTATAATGTAATCGAGGATGATCAAACTCCTTTTCAATATAAAGAAGAGGGATTTGCTTATATTGACAATTGTATAAAATGGTGTGAAACATACCACCTGAATATTATATTGGATTTGCATAAGACAGCTGGATATGCTGCATTTTCATTGAACGAGAATCGTTTATTTGAGGATGAAACATTGCAAAACCGCTTCCTTTCATTATGGAAAGCATTTGCTGAGAGATACAGACACTATGGTAAAAATGTTGTATTTGAGCTCTTGAATGAAATTGTTGAACCCAACTCCGATCGTTGGAATCGATTAAGTAAAAGAGCAGTAGATGCAATTCGAAGCATAGATAAGAACCGGGTAATTATAATAGGTGGAAATAATTATAACAGTGTCAATACGCTTCGTGAGTTGGATTCGATTGATGATGAGAATATTGTATATACCTTCCATTTTTATGAGCCGCATCTTTTTACTCATCAAAAGGCAGGATGGGAGTCTCTTATGAAGGAATGTGATTTTGTCATTCCCTATCCATCGGGGAACGAGGAGTATCAGAAGTATATTAGTAAATCGGATTGCTTCCAGAGAGCATATGACTTTGAAGATCATATCGATAAAGAGACCCTTCGCAAATACCTCCAGCCGGCAGTGGAATTTATGAAGGATCGAAACGCTACGATTTATTGTGGAGAATATGGTGTGATTGATTATGCACCGTTTGAGAGTAATCTTCGTTGGCATGAGGATATATGCGATTTATTATTGGAATATAATATTGGAAGATGCGCTTGGACTTATAAATTGATGTCCTTTCCTCTGGTAGATAAGGACTCTAAGGTGTTGGATGAACGCATGATCAAAATTGTGAGTAAAAGATAGATGCTATTAATAAAATAATGTTATAGTCATGAAATAGAGATAATTATCGATCAAATTATAAAGGCTGATGTAAGTAAATCAGCAGGGATTATGGTAATTCATTATTCCTGTAAATGTACTTTACATCAGCCTTTATAGATTTACATTTCCTTATTATACTTTCCAATAAAATATATATTTGTCAACACGACAAACAGATATACTGCGATAATCGCTAGAATAATAGTCAGATCCACATTCATTAATGCTAATGTCAGGATGAATATACCCAATACCACGACCATAATGTCATACGCTTTCGCCTTAGCTTTATCACGTATCGTATTGAGACGCTCATCCTTTTCATTGATTTCATATTCTTTTGCTTTTTCAGGATTATTCTTTAATGATAATAAAGTAAATACGATGCTTAAGCCATGTCCGAAGATTCCGGAACCAATTCCAATACAGATATAGGGGTAAGTCTGAAGGATACCCTGCGCATCCCTGTTCGCTTTCCCCATGATAGCACCAAAGACAAGGATTGCAATTCCGATTAATGTGACAACAATATAACTACCGACCTTCTTATTCTTCATTTTCATTCTCCTCCTCATAGATAAAAATTTCTTCAATAGGCATACCAAAATACCGGGATATCTTAAATGCTAATAATATGGACGGATTATAACGTCCGTTTTCCAAGGAACCTATGGTTTGTCGGGACACCTCAAGAACAGCCGCCAGTTCTTCCTGCTTTATTCCTCTTTCTTTCCTAAATTCTTCTAATCGATTTTTCACCATGAACCTCCTTGATGTAAAGCTAACTTTCCATTTAATTGTAGCACCTTACATTATAAATGTCAAGTATACTTTCCATAACTAAAAATTAGAAACAGTTTTTATAAGTATGAATCGTATATATAATAAAATTGGGAAACGGGAATAAAACCAAAGTTGAGTACTCACACAGAACGCTAGTAAGTAAGGAACTGTTATATTTTTCTTGTACTATATTCTTTCGCTTGCTATAATAAATCTGATTAGGATAATGAAATCAGTATAGAATAATCAGCATAGATTATATTAGCAGTAGGAAAAAGGAGATTAATATGTTTCGAAAGTTTTATCCTAAGAGATTGGCGGACAGCTCCTATACCATCAATTATGAGAAATTATATCAGGAAGGGTATCGTGGTATCTTATTTGATATAGATAACACATTAGTGGAGCATGGAGCTGATGCCACGGAGCGGGCAGTGGAATTATTTGCAAGACTTAAAAAGATTGGATTTCAAACCTGTCTTATTTCAAATAATAGCGATGAGAGAGTGAAGCGTTTTAATAAAGACATCGGAACGAATTACATTCACAAGGCCAATAAACCATCAAGGAAGAATTACATTAAAGCCGTAGAGATCATGGGTACAAGTATTCATAATACGGTCTTTGTAGGGGATCAGTTATTTACGGATGTCTTTGGTGCAAATCGGATTGGTATGATGACTTATCTGGTTAAGCCGATTCATCCTAAGGAGGAAATCCAGATCGTTTTGAAACGAAAGCTGGAACGTATCGTACTTTATTTTTATCGAAGAGATGTTGCAAAAGGGAAAATAAAGCAGGAATAGAAGCTTTTAATAGAACAGTACACCATGCGATGGAAGGTTAACAGGATGGATTACAGGAGAGGAATAGCATGAAGGAAAATAGAAAACACAATGTAATACTGATCGGCTATATGGGCTCTGGTAAAACGAGTGTTGGCGAATGCTTGTCAAAGCGTCTGACTTATCACTTCCGTGATACGGATCAGCTTCTGGAGAGGAAAGCCGGTGATACCATAAATCATATTTTTGCGACCAGAGGAGAAGAGTATTTTCGTAATCTGGAGACTGAATTATTGATGGAACTCAACGATAATCTGGAACATACGGTGCTGTCTACCGGCGGAGGTCTGCCGCTTAGAGAGCAAAATGCCAGCCTTCTGAGAAAGATGGGGTATGTAGTATTCTTAAAAGCTTCAAAGCAAACCATTATAAAACGAATTAACAGAGATACGACCAGACCTTTACTACGAGGCGGGGATATTAACCAAAAGGTAGAGTCGATGCTGGCAGTCAGGACACCAATCTACGAAAGAACAGCTCACAAAATTATTGCAACGGATGACAAATCGGTTGATGAGATCGCGCTTTTGATTATGGAAGCGTATTTAAAGCAAATCAGCAAATAAGGAGGTTAAGATGAAGCTACTAGTAATAAACGGGCCGAATATCAATTTTCTTGGAATTCGGGAAAAGGGGTTATATGGAACTCAGAGCTACGAGGATTTATTATTAATGCTGGAAGCAAAAGCAAAGGAAAAGAAGGTAGAGATTGAGACCTTTCAAAGTAATTGTGAAGGGAGTATCATTGATCGAATACAGAAAGCATACTTTGATAAAGTGGATGGTATCATTATTAACCCCGGTGCTTATACCCATTATAGTTATGCAATTCGTGACGCATTAGCGTCCATCACCATACCAAAGATCGAAGTACATATTACTAATATTCACCAAAGAGAAGAATTCCGACATACCTCCGTTACGGCTGCTGTATGCAATGGTCAAATAGTGGGACTCGGACTTGAGGGCTATCTATTAGCGGTTGATGCAATTGTAAAAATGCTTACAAAAGCATAAAAATTAGCTACTACAAACTCGAAAAACAGGGCATAACTAAATTATAAAATGAAAGATAATATGAACAATGACAGTATGTATACTATAACAGAGTATAAGAAGAAAGACAGGTATATTATGGATAACTATAAGAGAATACAGAAGTTAATACAAGAGAAGGAGCTGGATGCCATCCTGATATCCAACGGCGATAATATGCGCTATATCAGTGGATTTGAGGGTGCAACTGGATATGTATATATTTCAGAAAAAAGACATTCAGTGATTACTGATTTTCGCTATACGATTCAAGCAGAGATGGAGGCTGAGGGGTACGAGATCATTACCATAGGTAACGACGGGTATTCACAGTCCATTAATGACATTCTGGCTACAGATGGAGTAAAGCGCTTGGGATTTGAGGCAGAGGATTTGCTTTATGCAGATTATAGTAGGCTCAGGGATACTTTAAAGCTGGATGAGCTGGTGCCTCTTGGCGCTGAGATCAGTAATATGCGTCGCATTAAAACTCCGAAAGAACTGGAATATATTAAGGAAGCGGAAGCAATCGGTGATCGTGTGTTCTCGGAGATTCTTAACTATATTAAGCCGGGAATAACGGAGCTGGAATTAGCGGCTAGAATTGAATATCTTCTTAAACTAAATGGTGCAAGAGCATTGAGCTTTCCTGCTATTGTAGCATCCGGCATCAATTCTTCCATGCCTCATGCAGTACCAACATCAAAAAAGCTTGAAACAAGCGATTTTGTTACCATGGATTTTGGGTGTGTGTATGAGGGTTATTGTTCGGATATGACACGAACCATTGTAATCGGGAAGGCTACGGAGAAGCAGAAAAACATATATAACCTGGTTCTGGAAGCGCAACAGGCAGCCCTTGATTTTATAAAAGCCGGTTATCAGGGTAAGGAAATCGATAAAGTTGCCAGGGATATCATATACAATGCAGGATATGAGGGATGCTTTGGACATGGCTTAGGGCATAGCGTTGGACTTCACATTCACGAGAATCCAAGGCTTTCTCCTTCAGAGGAGGCGATCATCGAAGCAGGGATGACAGAGACAGTGGAACCCGGTATCTATATTAAAGGGTATGGCGGTGTTCGGATAGAGGACCTGGTTGTAGTAACAGCAAGCGGCTGTGAGAACTTCACACATTCTGATAAGTCCTTAATCGAATTATAAAGGGTCCAAAAAAAAACTGTTGCAAAAAATGTCAGGTTATTATAGACTAAAGAGTAGTCAATCTAAGGAGGAATTTATAGTATGGTTTCAGCAGGCGATTTTAGAAACGGCATAACAGTTGAAATGGAAAATAACATATATCAGATCATCGAATTTCAGCACGTTAAACCCGGAAAAGGCGCAGCATTTGTTAGAACTAAATTAAAGAATATTAAGAACGGTGGAGTTGTTGAGAAGACCTTCCGTCCTACAGAAAAATTTCCACTTGCACGTATTGATAGAAGTGATATGCAGTACTTATACAGCGATGGTGATTTGTTCCACTTCATGAACGTTGAGAACTATGAGCAGATTGCCATGACAAAGGATGCGATTGGTGATTCTCTTGAGTTTGTTAAGGAGAACGAGATGGTTAAGATGCTTTCTCATAATGGACAGGTTTTTGCTATTGAACCTCCGTTATTTGTAGAGTTGGCAGTTACCGATACCGAGCCTGGATTTAAGGGTGATACGGCAACTGGTGCTACTAAGCCTGCAGTTGTTGAGACCGGTGCTACTGTATATGTTCCATTATTCGTAGAGCAGGGCGATATCATCAGCATTGATACCAGAACCGGCGAATATATGAAGAGAGTATAAACATCAAATTCTAATAACGCAAAACTATGGAAACGAGCGTTTTCAATGTTTTGCGTTATTTTATATTAATTCTGAGTGGCATGATATTTATAAATATTATCGCTTATTGTCAACAGCGATCATGTTAGCAAATTCTATTTCATATTGATTATCTGTGGTTATTACATATTTAGTTGTTTTAGAACCTTCAGATGACGGAGGTTTTGGAGTATATTTTCCTCATTTACCAGGCTGTATTAGCTATGGCAGTAATGCGGAGGAAGCTATCAAACTAAGCTCTAATGTAGCAGGATTACAGTCAGGGTGTTTTCTGAGCAAATTGACTCGGAGAACACCCTGATTTTATACTTTATAATTATATCTAGAGAGAAGCGTTTGATAATGATTCATACAATTCCAGATAAATCTCATCAATTCTTGCATCCTCAATATGTATGTTATGAAAGAACTCCTCGGCCTGCTTCGCCTGGGCGACAAGCATTTCCAGTCCATTAACGGATTTAATTCCGAGTGCTTCGGCTTGAAGTGTAAATTTGGTCTTAAGTGGATTGAATATTACATCAACCGCTGCCTCACATTTCTGAAAGGGACTAAGATCAATGGGAGAGTCATCGACATTCGGATACATACCGAGAGGAGTGGTATTTACAATCACTTCTGCATCATTGTGTTTCTCATAACAGTCTTCATAGGATATGGTGTTCGGTGAACTCTTTCTGCTTACTACATAGATTTCGGAAGCCCCAAGGTGTTTTAGCGCTGCCCGGACAGTCTTAGAGGTCCCGCCATTTCCAAGAATCATACATTTTTTACCCTGAATTTCAATGTGATTATGGAGTAGCATGTACTCAAATCCATAGAAATCCGTATTATATCCGGTCAGTTTGCCGGATTGGTTAACAATGGTATTAACAGCCCCGATTTCATTGGCCAGGGGAGATAACTCATCCAGATAAGGGATGACATCCTGCTTATAAGGAATGGTTACATTAATAGCATCAAAGCTCTTCTCACTCATAAAAGGATGAAATTCCTCCCTGCTTAGCGGAATGAGCTCATAGGAAATGTTCATTAGCTTTTCATGAATGATTTTTGAATAACTGTGACCTAATTTTTCACCGATTAATCCGTATCTCATATTCTTACCTCTGATTTCATAATTTATATAAGTGTCTTTTTATGTACGCTTTATACTGTTTATTATTTCGTACTATTATTCATATCTTGAGTTCAAGATGATATATCAATAGCCCTCCGGCTTATTTAACAGAATAATATACCTGCTAGAATTTTGCAATTCATTTCTTGATGGGAATCGGAATATTTTCTTGTAAAGGGAATATATTGTTTTAAGCAGAAGATGGATAAGCGTATCGGTTAAGCTTAGGACAAGGAAGGAGGTATATCGTTGCATGAATACGAAAGACGATCTAATAAAGATATTTTCACTAAAGCTTAGAACGATACTTGGCAAACTAATTATCGATTATGATAAGCTTCAGGAGATCAGGCTTCGTATGAATGCGCCGCTTCTAATTATCTATGGTAATCAGGAATTCTTTGTAACGGAGGATGCGAGATTAACGGACAATCCATCCAAAGGCGTTACTATCACGAAGAATGAAATCCGGGAAACCATGGAGTACATAAGTAATTATTCTTTATATGCGTTTGAGGAAGAGATCAAGCAAGGATTTATTACGATCAGCGGTGGCCATAGAATTGGGATCGCAGGGAAAATAATTATCGAAGATGATGTTATTAAAGGAATGAAACATATTTCCTTCATTAATATAAGACTTGCCCATCAGGTCAAGGGGTGTGCCGATGCCGTAATTCCGTACATATTAGTGAATCATAGACAGGGAATATACCATACCCTGATCATCTCGCCTCCCCGTTGTGGAAAGACCACCATGCTTCGGGATATCATCCGGCAGCTTTCCAACGGAAACAGTAAATTTGCCGGAATGTCAGTAGGAGTAGTTGATGAACGCTCAGAAATTGGTGCCTGCTATATGGGGACACCACAGAACGAGCTGGGAATCCGGACGGACATCCTGGATTGTTGTCCCAAGGCAAAAGGAATGCTTATGTTAATTCGTTCCATGTCACCGCAGATTATTGCTGTGGATGAGATTGGATCAAAGGAAGAGATTGATGCCATTGATTATGTGATTGGCTGCGGATGTAAACTAATCGCTACGGTTCATGGCAGCTCGATCGAAGATATCAAGAGTAAGCCTACATTATGTGAACTGGTACATAAAAGACTATTTGAACGTTACATTATATTGAGTAACACCAAGGAAGTTGGACATTTGGAAGCAATTTATGATGCGGAAGGTAAACCGCTTTATTCGTGCTGATAATAGGCCGGTAGTGTTGATTAAGGGGGGACAAACTATGATGTATGTGATTAAAGTGATTGGATGTATCCTTGTTATTGCTTCTACGACAGGTATGGGATTTTTCTTTAGCAGTGAAATGAAAGGAAGGATTGAGGACTTAAGAGAGTTTCGTAAATTAGTTGTACTACTAAGAGGTGATATACGATATGCCAATACGCCATTACCGGAAGCCATCAGCTCGCTGGCTCGAAGACACAATGGCAGATTTCATGCATTCTTTGAGAAGGTTAGTATTAAATTGCAGGAGCTTTCGGGACAAACCTTTTCGGAGATATGGAAGGCCGCTGTTGGAAATGAAATGAAAGATACCTCGTTAACCAAAAAGGATAAACTTCAGTTGATTCAATTCGGAGAGAATCTCGGCTATCTGGACAAGGATATGCAATTAAATACCTTGGATTTGTATATATCACAATTGGAGGATGAGCTTACTGAGCTTTCAAAATCGGTGAAAGAAAAATCCTATATCTATAATAGCCTGGGAATTATGGCAGGAATTTTTCTAACAATCATTATGCTTTAATGAATTGAGCACCATGTGCGGTTGGATAACGCAATAATGAGGAGGAAATATGGATATCTATTTTATATTGAGAATTGCAGTCGTTGGAATCTTGGTTTCCATATTAAATCAAATACTCAAGCAATCGGGGAGGGATGAGCTTGCATTTCTGACAAGCTTGGCTGGCCTTGTACTGGTTTTGTTATGGCTCTTACCCCATATCACCGATTTGTTTGTAACGATTCAGCAGTTGTTTAATATTATATAGCTGGAGGTTGTTATGGTACAAATTGCTGTAATTGGCATAATAGCTATTACACTGGCTATTATTTTTAAAAAAGGGAAAGAAGAGTATTCATTATATATCAGCATTGCCGCTTGCTTCTTTATACTCTTGTGGGGAATAAGTAAGCTTGAAGTGATTCTGGATGCAATCAATCAGTTACAGGGATACATACACATCAATAAGGCATATGTAGGGATTCTGACTAAAATAATCGGAATCACCTATGTTACGGAAATATCCTCCTCGTTATGCAAGGATTCCGGCTATCAGGCTATAGCGGAACAGATTGAATTAGTTGGAAAGCTGACAATTCTGGCAATCAGTATGCCAATCATGTTAGCATTGTTGGAAACGATTAATAGTCTACTAACAGTACAATAAACGAATCACAATGAATAGGAAACATGTTATACATTAATTATAGATAGAACGAATGGTGTTTATAGATTGAAATGAAGGTGTGGCAAATGACTGAAGGAAGTAAGGGATCATCGAAGAAATACATGAAACTGCTACTACTGATTATAATAATATTTTACGCACAACCCTGTAGTGCTGTGAAGGCGTCTGCCAGCCTGCCGGAGGACATTAATTATACGGAGATTCAGGACGTCATTAATGATGTTATGGGAAAAGGAAATGAATTTCAGTTTGATGATTACGTAGATCAATTAATAAGCGGTGAAGAAGCATTCACCATTTCCTCCTTAGGCAATCAACTGCTTCATTCAGTGAAAGGGGAAATTAATGCAAACCTGGGTACATTTGGGAGTCTAATTACCATAGCTTTGATTGCTGCATTATTTACTAATCTATCCATGGCATTTAAAAATAACCATGTTTCAGAGACCGGATATTATATCACATATTTATTATTGTTTAGCTTACTCATCAGTACTTTTATTCTAGCCTCGCGTATTGCGGCTGAGACCATTGGTTCAATATTGGATTTTATGAAGGCACTGGTTCCTACCTATCTGATGGTAGTAGGCTTTTATACTGGTTCCGGTACTTCACTGGTCTATTATGAGGCAGCTTTGATGTTGATTACTCTGGTTGATTTCTTGATGGTAAGTATAATGATACCTATGATTAATTTCTATTTAATCATTATGTTGACGAATAATCTGTCCAAAGAGGACATGCTATCCAAGCTGGCAGAGTTATTCTCCTCAGCGATTAGCTGGTTACTAAAAAGCATGCTAGCTGCAGTCATCGGGTTTAATGCCATTCAAGGATTGATTGTTCCAGTAGCAGATAAAGTAAAGAGATCTACTCTGCTAAAAGCCTCGGAAGCATTACCCGGAGTAGGAGATGCACTGGGGGGTGTGGCAGAAACGATATTGGGAGCAGGGGTACTGTTGAAAAATGCCATCGGTGTTGCGGGATTAATTGTAATCTTAACTATTTGTGCTGTTCCATTTCTTAAGCTATTAATGATCACAGTAGTATATAAGGTAGGATGTGCTGCGCTGCAACCCATATCGGACAAGCGTTTTATTGAATGTATCAGCGCCTCGGCAAAATCTGCGGGGATGCTACTTCAGACGGTGTTTGTAGGCGCTGTGTTATTTATCATTACGATAACCATAGTTGCGGTTACTACCGGTGGTATCAGTTAATATATCCAGGGAGGGATGAGCTTGTTGTATGAATGAAATCTATATCTGGATCAAAAATATTGTTATTTACATGATTCTCAATACCATCATAATGAATCTACTCGGAAATAAAAGCTATAAAAAATATGTAAGTATTGTATCCGGGATGATTTTAGTGCTGGTGGTGATATCACCTTTGATGAAATTCATGAATTTGGAGGACAAATTGGATTTGTTTCTAAAATCTAACGATTTTGCTATTGAGACATCCGATTTTAAGAATGACCTAAATCGAATGGAAGAGGAGCAAAGCAAGATCATATTTGCGGAGTACGAAAAAAAAATAGAACTTCAGGTAGATGAACTTTTAGCGTCAGAGAATATTGTGTTGGAAGGGTTTGAGGTTAGAATAAATAAAGATCCGAATAGTACAGAATTTGGTGAAATAATGAGCATGGATATCAGTGCAGTGGAAGGGGAAAAGAAACAAGAATATGAAGGGAGAATTCCTCTGATTGAAAAGGTGGAAATTGCAAGGATTTCGTTAAATGAGGAGAAGGAGGAGGTTATAAAAAAGGTACCTTCCCCGATGGAAATAAATCTAAAAAATAAGCTTTCAGACTTCTATAATATCGAACAGGGTAATATAAATATTAGTATACAGGGAGGGTAACATGGAAAAGAAAAAATTATCCCTGAAAGAGATAGGCCTACCAAAATTAGCCATAATGTTAGTTGCAGGAATTTTAATTATTTTATTATCATTCCCAGGTATATTTGAGTCAAAAAAACCTTCAAAAGATATTGTTCAGACAAATAATATGGTTAATCAAAATGATACGAATACGACAAGCTATGATACGAATACCTATATAACAGAAATGGAAAATAAGCTGGAAAACATCCTGAGAAAGGTATCCGGTATCGGTGAGGTGGAGGTCATGATCACATTAAAGGCCTCAAAGGAACAAATCCCGCTAAAGGATAAACCTTCTACACAGGAGAGCTTAAATGAAGTTGATAGGGAGGGCGGAAGTAGAACAAATAATAATGTCCAACAGGAGGATAATACCGTGTTGTATACAGATGAGGATGGAAAATCAGTGCCTTACATAATCCAAGAACTTGAACCTGAGATTGAAGGCGTTGTTGTAATCGCTGAGGGCGGTGATAATGCCGAATTAATAATGGACATTATGGATGCAGCAGAGGTATTATTTGACGTACCCGCGCATAAAGTTAAAGTAATGAAAATGAGGAGCGAGACAAAATGATCAGGAGGTTTAAAATGAAAAATATATTTAAGAAAAATCAAATCATAATCACAGCACTATGTATTATGATAGCCATCGCGGGGTATCTTAGCTTTACCAACAATGACAAACCCGATGATCCCAACGCGGTAGAAACAACGAATCCTGACCTGGAAGATTTAGATGATTTCACTGCGCTGGATGGGTTGGAGATGGTTACTGATACAACTGGTGACACAACAGGTGATGGAACCACAGTGGATGATACTACCGATGATACCACAGATGACACTACAGTGGATGATACCACGGACGATACTACTGTAGATGATACGGACGAAGACTTAGCGGATGATACAGACGAAGCAACAGATGAGGATGATGAAACCATGGATACAGAGGATGCAGCAGATGAATTAGGAGATATTTCTGACGAAGATCTTCTGAGTGTAACCGATAACGGAGAATTGGAATTAGAAGAAGGCGTTCCAGGAGAAGCAGTCCTTGCCAATGCAGCTGTTGATTCCGGTTATTTCATTTCCTCAAGACTTGATCGCGAGCAAAGAAGAGCTAAGAGTAAAGCAGATTTAAAGGAAATTATAGATAGCCCGGATATTTCAAAAGAGGATAAACAGGCTGCAATTCAGAAAATGATTGAGTTAACCTCCAATTCAGAAAAGGAATCCGCTATTGAGATATTACTCGGGGCAAAAGGATTCGACGGATCCATTGTTTACATTGTAGATAACATGGTAAATGTAGTAGTAAATGCGAAAACACTAACCGATCAGCAGCTTGCTATTGTTGAATCTGTAGTAAAGGACAATACAGGCTTCGCAGTGGAAAACATACATATTAATCCGGCTGTTGTAGAAGAATAGTAGGGATCAATAGAAATAATTTTATTTATATTTGCAAAAGCTATGAGATTTGGTATAATACTATATAATGTAAATAAGGTATAGGGAATACCGAATAAAGATAGGAACTTAGGAGGTAATCATTGTGAATAAAGAACCGGAGATCAGAAACACATATAAAATACATGAGGATGGTAAGGTTGGAGAAGTTCAGATAGCGGATGAGGTCGTTGCTACAATAGCAGGTTTAGCGGCTACGGAAGTAAAGGGTGTTGCTGCAACCTCCGGTAATGTTACGAATGAGATTGCCGGCAAGCTCGGAAAGAAGAACTTATCCAAAGGAGTAAAGGTTATAGTGAATCCGGATGCAGTATCGGTGGATATGGCTTTGACCTTGGATTACGGATATGGAATTCCGGAGACTGCCAAGTTAGTTCAGGAAAAGGTAAAGCTGGCGATAGAGAATATGACCGGATTACAGGTAAAAGAGGTTAACATCCGCATAGCCGGAGTTAATATTGTAAAAGAGTAATAATTCCCTAACAACCCTTAGAACATAACCTAAGGGTTGTTTGTTCATGTTAAATGCGAAGTATAGAATCAGGAGGATTCTCATAGTGACGAGAAGAGAAATAAGAGAACACATTTTCCTTATGCTATTTCGTAAGGATTTTCACGAGGCAACTGAATTAACAGAGCAAATGGAGCTCTATATAGCGGAGTTAGAAACACCGTCGCTAGAGGAGTATACCTATCTAACTAACCGCTTTCAGACAGTGGTAAGTCATCTGGAAGAGATCGATCAGACTTTATCTGAGGCTGCCAGTGGCTGGAAGCTAAACCGAATGAATAAGGTGGATTTAACGATATTACGTCTGGCTGTGTATGAAATGAAATTCGACGAGGATGTACCAGTTAAGGTGGCTATCAATGAAGCAGTAGAGATGGCGAAAACATTTGGTGGCGATGAATCCCCCAGTTTTGTGAATGGGGTGTTGGCTAAATTGGCGTAAGTCGGGAGGTCTTCATGGGACAAGCTTATTCGGTTACTGAGATTAATCAATATATAAAGAATATGTTTCTTGGGGATCGAATGTTAAACCGTATTTATGTTAAGGGTGAAGTCTCCAATTGCAAATATCATACCTCTGGGCACATTTATTTTACATTAAAGGATGCACAGGGGCAATTGTCATGCGTAATGTTTGCCGGACAGAGAAGAGGTCTGACATTTCGTTTAGAGGAAGGACAGAGTGTAATTGCTCTCGGAAGCATTAATGTATATGAGAGAGACGGCAAATACCAGCTCTATGCCAGTGAGATCGTGCTAGACGGTCAGGGGCTGTTGTATGAACGCTTTGAGAAACTAAAAAAGCAGCTGGAAGCAGAGGGTTTATTTGATCGTGAGCATAAGAAACCGATTCCTTCCTTTCCGAAAAGAATCGGGATCGTAACAGCTTCCACTGGAGCAGCTATTCAAGATATTATCAATATATCAAAACGGAGAAATCCATATGTCCAGCTGATTTTATATCCGGCACTGGTACAGGGTGTTGGTTCAGCTGAAAGCGTAGCCAAAGGAATTGCTGCCTTGGATCGTCTGGGGTTGGATACTATCATTGTCGGACGTGGAGGAGGATCCATCGAAGATCTATGGGCATTTAATGAGGAAATTGTTGCACGAGCGATCTATCAATGTAATACGCCCATTATCTCAGCAGTTGGACATGAGACGGATGTGACCATTGCGGATTTTGTATCGGATTTGCGAGCGCCGACTCCATCGGCTGCCGCAGAGCTGGCAG
The DNA here is from genome assembly GCF_014174405.1 of Variimorphobacter saccharofermentans. Lineage (GTDB taxonomy): Bacteria > Bacillota > Clostridia > Lachnospirales > Lachnospiraceae > Mobilitalea > Mobilitalea saccharofermentans. The sequence continues at coordinate 1,332,618 of NZ_JACEGA010000001.1, forward strand.
TCAATGATTACCTTGCCTTCGAAGCGTTGATCAATGATTACAAGCGTAAGCTGGCAAGAGAAATTCAACAGAAAATACAGCTTCAGCAAAACCGGATAAGGGAGTTGAAATTTCGGCTGTTTTATGCAAGCCCCTCCTATCAGATTAAGCAAAAGAGGCAGTATCTCATCGATATGGAACAACGGTTACAGAACTGTATTAATCAACGAATTAAGGAAAAAAGACATAAACTGGAACTATACATATCAAGGCTGGAGGGTTTATCTCCTTTATCCAAGCTGAGTAAGGGATATGCTTTGATTGTGGGAGAGGATAACAAACCCGTTCAGAGCATTAAGAAGGTAAAGGAAAAGGAGCAGATCACCATTTCGCTGATAGACGGAGATATTTACTCAAGAGTGGAAACAGTTCTGGAAAAGAAGCGTGGTATGAGTGAAATAGAAGATGGAGGTTGTTATGGCGAAGAAAGAAATGAAGCTTGAGGAATCATTTGAAAAGCTGAACCAGATATTAGAGGAACTTGAGAAACCGGAGGTTAGTTTAGAGGATTCATTTTCACTATATCAAGAGGGAATGAAGCTTCTTAAGGCATGTAATGCTTCCATTGACAAGGTGGAGAAGCAATTAATCATATTAAGTGAAAGTGGCGAAACGGATGAACTTTAATCAGGAAATGCAGGAGAAAATATCAGAAATTGAGGCTATACTTGAGGAATTTATTCCGAAAGAGGAGGGCTATCAGAAAACAATTATGCAGGCAATGAATTACAGTCTGCTGGCAGGTGGAAAACGCCTACGTCCTATGCTAATGGTTGAGACCTTTTCCATGTTTAACGGGCTAAATATGGATATACTTAAGCCCTTTATGGCAGCAATTGAGATGATACACACCTATTCCTTGGTACATGATGATCTTCCTGCTATGGATAATGACGAATATCGAAGAGGTAGAAAGACAACCCACGTGGTGTTTGGAGAAGCATTGGGTATTCTGGCCGGAGATGGTCTCTTAAATTATGCCTTTGAGACGGCCCTGAAAGCCTTTGATGCGATTACGGCATCGACGCCAACAGAGGAACTGACCACATATCGTCGCATTGCTAAGGCAATGCAGACCCTGGCTGCGAAAGCAGGTATCTATGGGATGATTGGGGGACAGGTAATTGATACGGAAGAGTACCATGGAGTAACGGAACAGGAACGGTTGGATTTTATGTATCGCCTGAAAACGGGAGCTTTAATGGAGGCTTCCATGATGATTGGGGCGATATTGGCTGGAGCTACGGATGAAGAAGTGAATAAAATCGAATATATTGCTGGCAATATAGGGCTGGCATTTCAAATAAAGGATGATATATTGGACATCACCGGTACACCTGAAGTATTAGGAAAACCGGTTTTAAGCGATGAGAAGAATGAGAAAGTTACCTATGTTACAATTATGGATCTGAATAAGGCTTCAGAACGAGTAGAAGTGATTTCAAAACAGGCAGTAGATGCCTTTGAGGAATTACCCTATCAGAATGAATATTTAAAATCTTTAATCATCAAACTGATTAATAGAGAAAACTAGTAGAATAAGAGCCTTTATTAAGGAATGAAGTGAGGTGTATTGATTGCCAAGATTATTAGATGGTATTAATAATGCAAATGATATTAAGAAAATAAAGGCACAGGATTATGATAAATTAGCGAGAGAAATTCGTGATTTTTTAATACAGAATGTAAGTCAGACAGGAGGACACCTTGCTTCAAATCTTGGAGTAGTTGAACTTACAATGGCATTACATTTATTCCTAAATCTGCCACAGGATAAGCTTATATGGGATGTGGGGCATCAAGCATACACGCATAAGGTATTAACCGGAAGAAAAAATCTGTTTTCTACATTACGACAGATGGATGGAATGAGTGGCTTCCCAAAGAGGGAAGAGAGTGTATGTGATTCCTTTGATACTGGTCATAGTTCCACTGCAATATCAGCAGCTCTGGGACTGGTGAAAGCAAGAGACCTGAATGGGGAGAATAATAAAGTTGTAGCTGTATTAGGTGATGGTGCACTGACCGGTGGTATGGCATTTGAAGCGATTAATAATGCGGGTAGATTAAAGACCAATTTAATCATTGTTTTAAATGACAATAATATGTCCATATCTGAGAATGTGGGAGGTATGGCAAATTACCTTGCGAAGCTGAGAACAAACTCAAAATACACCGGTTTTAAAGAAAATATGGAGAATACCCTTATACAGATGCCGGGAGTGGGGAAGGCTCTTGTTGATAAGCTAAAACGTTCTAAGGATGCCATTAAATACTTTATGCTCCCCAGCATGTTCTTTGAGGATATGGGATTAACCTATATCGGACCCATTGATGGGCATAACATATCGCAAATGATAACCGCGTTTGAAGCTGCTTCAAGAGCAAAGAAGGCGGTAGTTGTTCATGTTCTGACAAGAAAAGGGAAGGGCTATAAGCCTGCTGAAAAATATCCAAGCAGATATCATAGTGTAGAGACCTTTGATGTGGTAAGCGGATCGCCGTTGAAAAAAGAAAAGGTCGATAGCTATACTAAGGTATTCTCAGATACGATGCTACGTCTGGCTCAGTCAAATGATAAACTGGTTGCGATTACTGCAGCGATGCCAAGTGGTACGGGACTGACCCATTTCATGAAGCAATACCCCGATCGTTTTTTTGATGTGGGTATAGCAGAAGAACATGCAGTAACCTTCGCAGCTGGTATGGCTATGGGTGGGTATAAACCTGTGGTAGCGATTTACTCCACCTTTATGCAAAGATCCTATGATCAGATTATTCATGATGTATGCATCAATAACCTTCCGGTTGTATTTGCCATTGACCGTGCCGGAATTACTGGAAGAGATGGGAAAACACATCAGGGGATCTTCGATTTATCCTTCTTATCACATATACCGAATTTAACAGTAATGGCACCCAAAAACCGTTATGAGCTGGAGGAAATGCTTGCCTACGCTGTCTCCTATGATGGCCCAGTAGCAGTCCGTTATCCCAAGGGAGATGCATATGACGGATTAAGTGAGTACCGGGCGCCTATCGTCCATGGGAAAAGTGAAGTGTTAAAACAAGGCTCCGACATAGCAATCTTAGCTCTCGGTAGTATGGTAAAAACAGGAGCAGAAGTAGCAGAGACTCTGGAAAAGGAAGGAATAAGCACGTCCTTAGTGAATGTACGATTTGCTTCTCCCATCGATATAGAAATAATAGATGAGCTTACCAAGAAACATAAAATACTTGTATCAATGGAAGAGAATGTACGGAACGGCGGATATGGTCAGAAGGTTGCCGATTACCTTTGTGAAAGTAAGAAGAATATTCGCTATATTAATATATCGGTTCCGGACGAATATATAGAGCATGGCGGAGTAAGTGAGTTGCATAAGAAGCTCGGATTGGATGCTGAGAGTATTTATAACCGAATTCGGGAGGAGCTTAATTTACTTAAGTGAGGATAATTTATGAAGGAACGTTTGGATGTTTTATTAGTAAATAGGAATTTGGCTGAGTCCAGAGAGAAAGCAAAGGCAATCATCATGTCGGGGAATGTCTTTGTGGATGGACAAAGAGAAGATAAAGCAGGAAGTACATTTTCTCCTGAGGTTCATATAGAGGTAAAAGGAAATCCTTTAAAATATGTGAGTCGTGGCGGATTAAAATTGGAAAAAGCAGTGATGCGTTACCGACTTTTATTAAAGGGCAGAATCTGTATGGATGTAGGTGCTTCTACAGGCGGGTTCACCGATTGTATGCTGCAAAATGGTGCATTGAAGGTCTACTCTGTGGATGTGGGTACGAATCAGCTTGCCTGGAAGCTACGTCAGGATGAAAGGGTAATTTCCATGGAAAAGACTAATATTCGATATCTTACACCGGATCAAATTGAGGACGATATCGAATTTGCATCCATTGATGTATCCTTTATTTCATTAACAAAGGTCTTACTTCCGGTCCGGGAGCTGTTAATAGGAGGAGGAGAAATCGTCTGCCTCATAAAGCCTCAATTTGAAGCAGGGAGAGAGAAGGTTGGGAAAAAAGGAGTCGTTCGTGATCGCAAGGTTCATGTTGAGGTGATCAGAAAGGTTTGTGATTATGCCTCCTCGATTGGTTTTCATTGTCTGGATTTGGATTACTCGCCAATTAAAGGACCGGAGGGTAATATTGAATATTTATTATATCTTAAAAAGACAGAGCGTGATATGGAAATTGAACCGGATATGACGGGAATCTCCATATCTTCGGATAGAATCGAAAGAGTCACCGAAGATGCTCATCGCGGATTAGATGAGGAATATAATACAAACGAATAAATATTTACAAAAAGATACTAATTATAAGTTTGGAGTCTTGAATTTTATACCATACTATGGTAGACTTTTTCGTGTATGCAGGACAGCTGTCTTATGAGGAGAGTAGCAATCAGAATGGATCGATTTTTAATAATTACGAATAAAGAAAAAGATAAAAAACTTAAGGTTACGAATAAGATTGTTGCTTATATTGAACAGGCAGGACGTTCAGCCATGCTTTCAAGTGTATCCTCTGTGCAGGGATGTTCCCAGGTGAAGATACCGGATGATACCGATTGTGCCATTGTATTAGGTGGCGATGGTACGATTATTCAGACTGCCAATGATCTGATGGCTCATAATATTCCTATTCTCGGTGTGAATCTGGGAACCTTAGGATTTCTAGCTGAAATAGAGGAAAATTATGTTCAGGAAGCATTGGATCGATTATTCCGCGACGATTATCGTGTAGAAAATCGCATTATGATTTGCGGAAGTATTCAGTATAGTGATGGACGTAAACCTCTTGATGACGTGACGTATGCACTGAATGATGTGGTAATAGCACGGAAGGGCTTTTCCCGAATCATCAGCCTTGGAATTTATGTAAATAATGAATTGGTTGAAAACTTTCGTGGAGACGGTGTTATTATATCAACACCGACAGGATCTACTGCCTATAATCTGTCAGCAGGTGGCCCTATCATCTTACCGCAGGCTGGAGTAATGGTTATTACGCCGATTTGTCCTCATTCCTTAAGCCCCAGAAGCATTGTGGTATCAGCGGAGGATACGATTAAGATTGTAGTCGGTAAGAGTAAGAAAACTCAGGAGGCAGAAGCAATCGTGACATTTGATGGCAACAAAGTGGTTGAATTAGGAACCGATGATGCGATAGAGATGAAAAAAGCTCAGTATTATACTAAATTGATAAAGCTTAACCGTACTGGTATTTATGAAATTTTGCGGTCAAAGTTAGAGAATAACGGAGATGAAAGAGATCCTCTATAATGAAACAGAAAGGCTGGTATGTGGATATGAAGATCAGCAGACAGAGCAAAATAATTGAATTAATTAATAAATATGATATTGAAACTCAGGAAGAACTGGCAGACCGCTTAATGAAGGATGGCTATAATGTTACACAGGCTACTGTATCCAGAGATATTCGGGAACTAAAGTTGACTAAGGTTGCCGTAGATGGTGGTAAGCAAAAATATATCGTGCTTCAAAAAGCAGAGACAGGTATGATTGAGAAATATGCTCGTGTACTGCGGGATGGTTTCGTGTCCATGGATATGGCTCAGAATATCATGGTAGTGAAGACAGTACCAGGAATGGCGATGGCCGTAGCTGCCGCACTGGATTCCCTTCAGTTAAGCAGCATCGTGGGTTGTATTGCCGGTGATGATACCGTTATGTGTGCGATTCGTACGACGGATGAGACAGTAGCGGTGATGGAGAAGTTGAGTAAGATTATCAACTCGGATATGTAATAGACTGATGCAAGAAAAATTACATTGAGAATAAGAGTAATTCATAATGTATGGCACAGAGTATAAAGGCAAAATGAACTTGTAATAGAACCTGACAGATCATGGATAATGCTATTTGTCGGGTTTCTTTTAGTTTACAATTGATCGGTTTTACTGATTCTGTAGTGAATTACTATCCATCTTAAGATTTCAGAGTTATAATTCGTAGCTTGATAGAAAATATGCTTGCCGAACACATAAAACAATGTTAGAATATTTACGGTAATTTACCATGATACATAGTTGATAAGGAGAATTTATATGTCAGGACATTCAAAGTTTGCTAACATTAAACATAAAAAAGAAAAAAACGATGCAGTAAAGGGCAAGATATTTACAAAACTAGGTCGTGAAATTGCAGTAGCAGTAAAGGAGGGCGGAGCAGATCCGAATTCCAATAGCCGTTTAAAAGATGTTATTGCAAAAGCAAAAGCCAACAATATGCCCAATGATACCATCGATAGAAGTATTAAGAAAGCGGCTGGAGATGCCAATGCAGTTAATTACGAAAGTGTTACTTATGAAGGCTATGGTCCCAGCGGTATTGCAATAATCGTAGAAGCTTTGACGGATAATAAAAATAGAACAGCTGCTAATGTAAGAAATGCTTTTACCAAAGGTAATGGTAATGTCGGCACTCAGGGATGCGTATCTTTTATGTTTGACCGTAAGGGCCAGATCATCATTGATAAGGAAGAATGTGATATGAAGGCCGATGATTTAATGATGGTAGTATTGGAGGCCGGTGCTGAGGATTTTTCGGAAGAGGAAGACAGCTTCGAGATTCTTACCGACCCGGATGATTTTAGTAGTGTAAGAGAAAACCTTGAGAAAGCGGGAATTCCTATGGCTCAAGCAGATATCTCCATGATTCCTCAGACATGGGTAGAATTAAAGGATGAGAACGATATCAAGATGATGAACAGAATTCTTGACTTACTTGACGAGGATGATGACGTACAGGAAGTATATCACAACTGGGATGAGTAATTTGTAGCAATAGGAATACAGTAAAATCAGTACTTTCAGAGATTTGAAAAGAGATTTATGAAGTAAATTAAGCAGAGATTTATACCAGTGATTACATACTGGCAAGTTTGTGCTAAGAAATCTAGTATACATCTATCCCCCTAGTATATCACAGCTGATGGATATGCTAGAGGGATATTTTTATAATTTAGAGGATGCATATTGTGCTATTGAGGGATATTATTAAATTGACTCCGGCACATCTTCGCATGATAACAGAATGGACAATTCCATCCGACAGCAAAATTCATACTTTTATAGTGGGAGGAGAAAGTCTGGAGCGTTCGTTGGCAGATAATATTTGCAAATTATTCCAAAATAGAGTTATAATCTATAATGAGTATGGTCCGACGGAAGCAACTGTTGGTTGTATGATATATCAATATCAGCCAGAAGATGTGGGAGCTACAGTATCCATTGGCCGACCGGCCGATAATGTTCAGATCTATGTGTTGGGAGATGAACGATCACTTATGCCGGTAAATGCTCCAGGTGAGATGTATATTGGGGGTGCTTCCGTTGCAAAGGGTTATTTGAACAACGTAGATATGACCCGGACACAATTTATAGAGAATCCATTTAAGCCAGGGTCTAAGTTGTATAAAACAGGTGACCTTGCAAAGTGGAAGAAAGATGGAAATCTCGAATTTTTGGGTAGAAAGGATTTTCAGGTAAAAATACGCGGATTTCGAGTGGAGCTGGAAGAAATTCAGAATATCCTCCTTTCTCTTCCGCAGATCAAGGATGCGATTATTATTGATCGATTAGATAAGGCAAGTGTTCGATACCTGTGTGCATACCTTGTTAAAGCGGCCGATATATCGGAGGAAGCAATTCGTACGGAATTAAATAAAAAGCTTCCAGGCTATATGATACCTTCTTCCTATGTATTTCTGAAGGAGCTGCCTCTTACCTCCAATGGGAAAATTGACAGAGATCAATTGCCGGAACCTGAGAATAAAACAAGCAATACCTATTGTTTACCTTCTAGTCCGATAGAAACAGCATTGTTAGACATATGGAAAGAACTATTAAAAAGAGACGATATTGGAGTGGAGGACAATTTCTTTGAATTAGGAGGAGATTCCATTAAGGCAGTGCAGTTTGAAGTAGAAGCAGAAAAACAGGGAATCTATCATGGAGATATGTTATCCGTCCAGATTTATGAAACACCTACTATACGTACTTTGGCAGCATTTATTGAAAATCCTAACAAATAGTTCAAAAGTAAATTGATTAGGCAATTGCGAAACTCTAAAGAACTCTTAATTGTGTATACAGCAGATACATATTCCTGCGCAAACCCGCTCCTTCCGCTATGGTTTGCTTCGGAATATGTATCCACTGTATACACAATGGCCACAATTATCTAGTTTCGCAATTACCAAAAGTAAATTGATTGTAAGGAGAAAAAGAATGAGAAAATATTTGCTTAAGTATAAGTTATCTTTTTGCCTGACAGGATTTATCTGCGTACTTCAGGGGTTATTAAATGTTATGATGGCATTTATGCTGGCAAATTGTATCGATGCTGCCTCAAGTGGTAGCTTCAAAAGATTTATTACTGCTTTGCTAATCTATGCTGTCTACATCTTAGGTATGACAGGAATTGACATTCTGCAAAAAATAATAAAGCCGATTTATATCAGAAAAACGATGACATATTTGAAGAAGGATATCTTTCAGCACATACTGAGTAAGGACATACGCAGCTTTTCGGAAGAAAACAGTGCAAAATACATATCAATACTTACGAATGATATCGGAATGATAGAATCGGATTATATAGAGAATGTGTTTAATTTTATTTGGCAGGTAACTACCTTTTTACTGGCGATTGTTTCGGTTGTATATATCAATTACAAACTGGCAATAGCAATCTTTATTGTAAGTATCATTGGCTTTTATTTGCCTCAGAGATTCCGGAGTTTACTGAGTAAAAGGAAAGCAGTTTATTCTACCTCACTGGAGATGCTCACTGCAAAGACGAAGGATCTTTTATCGGGATTTGAAGTTATTCATAATTTTAACATCGCATGGAAAGCAAATGAATTGTATGATGACATTAATATGGACGTTGAACGTAAGAAGCAGAATTTTTCCATCGTTAGCGGAGTAATAAACAGTCTGACCAATTTCCTTGGTACCTGTATGTTTGTATTGCCGATGATTGTGGGAGGGTATTTTGTATACCTTGGAACGATTACAGTAGGAAGTCTGATTGCGTTGATACAGTTGATGAATAATCTGGCAGGGCCTTTATCACAAAGTCTTCAGTTGGTTAATCGGATCAATTCCATTGGGTCGATCACAGAAAAGATTCATGAACTGACCAAAGAAGAGCCGGAGGAAACATTTACCCACAGACTTCCTGTATTTGAAAATGAGTTATCCTTGGAGCATTTGAATTTTGGATATACCAAGGAGAAGCTGGCACTGGAAGATGTTAATCTTCGATTTGAGAAGGGAAAGAAATACGCGCTGGTAGGAGCGAGTGGAAGTGGAAAGTCTACACTGCTACGAGTATTACTCCGCTATTATAAACCGGATTCAGGAGACATTCTGATTGATGGGTTGCCATATGAACAGGTGAAGCTAGAGGATATTTATAAGCAAATTACATTTATTCAGCAGAATGTCTTTATGTTTGATGGAACTCTGAAGGAAAATATCGGACTGTATCAGGATTATTCTGAGGATAAACTTAATGAAGCCTGTAAGATTGCCGGACTGTCAGAACTGGTGAAAGGACTGCCAAATGGTTTAGAGGAATCCATTGGCGAGGCAGGTAATAAATTATCCGGAGGAGAACGCCAGAGAGTATCCATTGCAAGGGCAATTTTACGTGGATCTTCCTTTATTCTTCTGGATGAAACTACCTCTGCTCTGGATAATAAGATTGCTTATAGTATTGAGAAATCCTTATGTGATCTAGAGCAGATGACACTGATTGTAGTAACCCATAAGATTATGGAGGATATTTTGAAGCATTATGATGAGATTATTGTTATGAAGTCCGGCAGAGTGATAGAACAGGGACCATATGATGAATTGTATGAAAAGAAAGGTTATTTTTACAGCCTTTGTAATGTGGAAGAAACATATGAGTTATGACCAGTGCTTTGATATAGTGTGCTGATCTCCCGGTATGGATTAAAGGATGAATCAATATCTCATTACATTGGAAGGATGGCTACTATGGCAGAGATATATATAATTGATATAAATGAAAACATTACAAATGCAATGTGGAATAGGATATTGCAAATAATATCGAAATGCAAAAGAGAGCAAATAGAAAAATACAGATTTGAAACTGATGCAAAAAGGAGTGCCTATGGAGAGATACTGATACGTTATTTAATCTGTAAAAGAACCAATATTATGAATGAGGATATTGAGTTTTCTACAAATAAATACGGGAAGCCATATTTCAACAATCAGAATGAGATGTTTTTTAATATTTCACACTCCGGTCGATATGTAGTATGTGGATGGAGCGAGCATGAGATCGGTATTGATGTGGAAAAGAAGAATACAGCCCATATTGAGATTGCTAAAAAGTATTTTGCAGAAGACGAGTATAAGACGATTATAAGTAAGGGAGAACAGGAGCAGAGCCACTTATTTTATGAATATTGGACATTAAAAGAAAGCTACATCAAGTATAAGGGGCTGGGATTAAGGATTCCATTGAAACAGTGTGAATTTGTATTTGATGGAATGAAATATGTTCTGATGTCTGAAGACAGTAAGAAATTAAACTTTTTTCATTATGATATAGATACGGAACATAAAATGGCTCTGTGCACAGAAGATATCAATGTATCCAGCCTATCCTTTATGACAATACATGAGATACTTCACTTTTTTGATCATAATAAAATTACTATGAACTGCTAAATACACGGATAAGGAATGATGAAAATGAAAAAAACATTACCGATAAATGAAGATTCATATATTAGAACCTATACACATCATGGTTATTTATTCTCAATTGCCAGTACGGATGATAAAGTGTGTCATTCAGAAAACGATGCAGTAGCAGATATATCCGTCAAAAATTATGACCAATGGTCATGGGAGACTCAAAATGACCAATTAAAATATCATATTGGTAAGGAGGGCAATATTACTTTTTTTACGAATCGATGGAATATCGGAATGAATATGGCTTTCTGGAGAGAATGTCATCAATTCGATGAAATAGAATTAAGTATTAACAAGCAACTATATTCAAATAAATGGAGTTCTATTACATTGTTCATAACAGATAGCAATACCGGCGATATGCTTAATTTGAATTCATATGATATATCCCTGGGCAACTTTGCAAGCGATGGTGTATTTTATTCTACTGAAACGAATATACATAATAGAATTATGCCTAATCAGCAAAAACCACTTACCTTGAAACTTTCGAAAAATGATAAAGATATTTATATCGAATACAGCAACAAGGATGAATATAGTGGCAAAATATTAATAAAGCAATTAGAGAATGAATATACGTCTTGCAGAATTGGTTTTGCGATTAATCTAGGTAATAGTATGCTATATGAGTGGACATTTTCTAATTATATTCAAATACAATACAACAAGGATAAGATTATGCCTATAGACTTCATGTTCAACCCACATAAGAACTGGAGTGTTTACACACATAATTTATTATTAGATTATATAAAGAAAAGTGAAACAGAGATAGTTAATAGCGGTATTAATCTGTTGGAATATACCAAAAAGCAGATCGATAAAAATAGATATGTTGAGATAGTGTTAAATGATAACATTCATACAAATAAATCAGACAAGGATGGTGCATTCTTTCATCAGAATCTAATCTATGGATACGACGATGAACAGCAATGCTTACATATGCTGTATTACAATTTTGGTAGAACGGAAGCGGTACAAATGACCTATTCGGATTTCCTATCAGATCGAAATAAAATGCAGAATCGTAACTTTTATGTTATACAATATAATCCCTGCTATGAGCATTATTTTCTATTACCGAAGCGACTTTTACAATTATATAAAGAGTATCGGGATGAAGAGAATATCTCATACTATGAACCTCAATATGAAATTGGATATATAATAGGCCTTGGCTGTATAAAACATTTCTGCACACCAGAAGGGTTGAAGCATTTGCTGTCAGATGTTCGGATCAGTCACTTGTTGTATGAACGCAGTATCTGCAATAGAGATAGAATACAGTATTTGCTTGCCAAAAATATAATTGATTTAGATACGTATAATAAAATCACACAAATATTAGAAGAAGAAAGTAAAATATTATTTTTAACTAGAAGTAATGTAGTGAAAAAGCTAGTAGCCGGATATATTTCTGAAACTCAGATTCAAGATAACCTTAATCGTGTTCTTGAACTTGAATTACAATTTCTGGATATTATCATTAGCTCACTTGAAGAATACACAGACAACTAATCTTTTCCACTGGACAACAAAGAATATCCATTCTACACCTATAACATTAGTTATACAGCATAAAAAGGAGATTAAGATATGGTGGATAATAACTTTATAATACAAAGAATTAGAAGTATGTATTTGGAATATGGAGTTAATACAGCATTTCTTGATGCCCTGGATGATGAACATATAATAAAGGGCATGAAGGGAGTCCTGGCGGAATTAGATGTAAACAAAAATAGGAATTATGAACCGGAGGATATAAAGTTTATTCAGGAAGTTTACTCGTTGTTCTGTTAATAAAAATCGAGGGTATCCCTCAAGTCATTTTAGATTTTTGAGATATCCTCGATATTCTATACTTTATTTTGTTGCACAGATTGTATCAAATTCTTCTTGTAACGCTTTCAGATCCTGGCGGATGTTCAGCTTTTGTGGACAAGCCTCTTCACACTGACCACATTCTACGCAGTTCTTTGCCTTTTGGTCATCTTCAAAGGAATTCCATAGCCATCTTGCTTCCCCTTTGTTCTCATATCTTCCATATTCGTTCCATACGCGGAAGTTCCTTGGTATATTGACTCCGGCAGGGCATGGCATACAATAGTTGCAGCCTGTACAACCGTTCCTCACTCTGTTTTTCAGGATGGTAGCCACTTCCTTTACTGCCTTCTGCTCTTCCTCACTTAATGGTGTGAAATGCTTAAAGGTGTTCAAATTATCCTGAACCTGTTCTTCATCCGACATTCCGCTGAGGATGACTTTTACATTCGGTAATGAGCCAACCCATCTTAATGCCCAGGAAGCTGGACTCTTACCGGGGGTTACTGTTTTAAAGCAGTCTACAGCGTTATCAGGAAGCTTCGCCAGAGAACCTCCCTTAACCGGCTCCATTATAACTAAGGGGACACCAAGCTCTTCAGACAGCTGATAGCCCTTTAGTCCGGCCTGGATATCTGTATCCATATAGTTTAGCTGGATTTGACAGAAATCCCAGTGCCTATGTTTAATAATGGTTTCAAATACATCATAATCATCATGGAAAGAAAATCCAATATATCTAATTTTTCCTTCCTCCTTTAGACGATCCATGAAATCAATTACACCAAGCTTTACCATCTTCTGAAAGGAATCTCGATTAAAAGCATGGAGCAGATAAAAATCAATATAATCCTTATGAAGCTTTTTTAACTGTTCATTGAAAAGACGCTCAGCATCCTCCAGGGAGTTTACCAGCCAGAGGGGAAGCTTTGTAGCCAGATAGTATGTATTACGATCATATTGATCCAGTATCTTTCCTGTAACAATCTCACTTTTACCATCATGGTAGGTGTAAGCAGTATCAAAATAATTAACTCCCTGTTGATATGCTGTATCTATCATTTTCTTAGAACGTTCTTCATCAATACCTCCATCTTTATTAAGAGGAAATCGCATACAACCAAAGCCTAACAATGATGTTTTGATGTTTAAGTTCTTAAATTCTCTTAATTCCATAAGCTACCTCCATTATAATTCTATAGTCATTTTCAAAAAACATCAGGATGAATACAAATCCTTATTCCATCTTATATTATATCTTCTTTATGAAATAATGTAAATTGATACTTTTATACGAGAATTATAAATATAGGGTAATGGACAATGGAAATTATTTCTGTTATTATAAAAAGCATAAAATAAGGAAGTAATTTTTCAGGGGAGTTATCATGAATTCAAAATTAGAAAGAAATGATCTGTGTTGGTGCGGCAGTGGTAAGAAGTATAAAATGTGCCATTATAACCTGGATGAAAGAGTTCAGAAATATAAGGAGAATGGCTGTATCGTACCAAAGAGAGAGCTGATTAAAACATCAGCACAAATTGAGGGGATTCGGGAAAGTGGTAAGGTAAATATTAAAATATTAGATTACGTTTCCGAGCAAATACAGGCGGGAATGAGTACAGAAGAGATCGATGAGCTGGTAGCCAGCAAAACAAAGGAACTCGGAGGAGTAGCGGCGACCCTTGGCTATGATGGTTTTCCCAAAAGTGTGTGCACCTCCATCAATAGTGAAGTATGCCATGGGATACCATCAAGTAAGGTGATATTACAGGAAGGTGATATCCTCAATGTAGACGTTACAACGATTGTCAATGGTTATTACTCCGACTCATCAAGATGTTTTGCATCGGTAAGGTCAGTGATGAACGGAAACGCCTAGTTGATGTGGCGAGAAATGCCATAGATAAAGGATTAACAGAGGCAAAAGCATGGAATTTTCTTGGAGATATCGGCCAAGCAATTAACGACTATGTCCGTTCCAATGGATACTCTGTTGTTCGAGAAATTGGTGGACATGGTGTGGGAAATGAGATGCATGAAGAACCGTATGTCAGCTATATAACAAAGAGAGGAACAGAAATGCTTATGGTTCCAGGAATGGTATTTACCATTGAACCAATGATTAACCAAGGAAAGGCAGATGTGGTAATCAGCAGGGAGAACGGCTGGACAGTAAGTACAAAGGATGGGAAGGATTCGGCACAATGGGAAGTGACGGTCTTGATTACAGAGAGTGGACACGAAATACTAGCCTATTAGAAGTGTTAGTTATCTATAGAATAAAGTACTTTGGAAATAATGATACGAATGGAGGAAATAATGTTAGTTGGAACAAAGGGAATAGAATATTATACAGATTATGTGACACCCATTAATTATTACGATGACGATGCAGTACTATTCGAGAAGAATGCAGATTGTTATCGGCTTGTATTCATTGAGTCAGGAAATGGAAGCCTATACATTAATAATAACAGGATTACAATTGTTCCGTTGACCATACTGTGCTTGAATGAAAGGGATACTGTTACCAATATCGATTTTGAGTGTTCCGAAATACATATTCTATGCTTTTTACCTTCTGCAATAAATAGCAGAATAACATTAGAAAATGCAATGTCTACGGAAGGCCTCACAACATCGGACGTTCAGGATCGACAATTTTTCTTACCGTTTATTGTACATAATGATACATATAATATATCTGCTTATATCACTGTGGATATTGGGTTAAGGTTGAAGGGAATTCTAAACTCTTTGAAGGAGCAGTTATTTATTCAGAGTGACTCATGGCCTTGCCTAACCCGGTCTTATTTTTTAGAATTACTATTTTTAGTGGAACGCACCTTTGGCACCGATAAGAATGAAAATAAAAAATCGAATCAATCATCCTTAGCGAATAATGTACTACATTATTTGCATAATAATTACTATAATAAAATAAAGATTGATGATTTGGCAAAACAATTTCATACGAATCGAACCACTTTATCAAAGGAATTTAAGAGGGTAACCGGTATGACAATCATAAGCTATTTACTCAAAATCAGAGTGCAGATTGCAGCCGGAATGCTACGTGATACAACTTTGAATGTAGAAATGATTATGGACAGAGTGGGCTTTCATAACAACACACATTTCAATAAGGTATTTAAAGAATACAACCATTGCCTTCCGAAAGAATATAGAAAAAAATTTGAGCCATATCCATAATTGATATAATAGGGGATACTGCAGAATGAATTATTTAATATGTTTGCAGTATCCTCATTGTTTTGTGACAAAATTGACGATTTGATAGTTTTTATTTCGAATATGTGATAAAAATTTTCTTTAATCCATAGTATGATGTCAAAGATGATAAAAATGACATATTTTATGAGAAGCTAGTGAAGGAATAAAAGGTATTATTGTTTTAATACGAAAGATGGCGGAAACTCTTGGGACAAATGAGAAGACATAATGGAGGAGGAACAAGGGTTTTTGCATCTTAATAGAGAGGGTTCCATGCTGACAATAACTGATGAAAAGATAAGACGATCATGCAATTTATACTAAAATAATAAATAATATGGTATTCGAAAGTTGATTTGTAGCTGGAGCTTATGAATAAGGCTGTTTTAGAATTCGAATTGATACTGTGGTATAACTTGGTGGGAGTAGAACAGTATTATAAATGAATCTAAAACAGCCCTTATTATTACTATAATAGGAATCGGCAAAAAACACAATCATTTTTAGACAAGATGTTAATAATTTAATTCAGATATATACTGCCTCTTATTATTAGCATAAAAGAGAGCCTATATGTGAATCTCATTGATGGAGCAAGTTTAGGATTGTAATTATAGATTTTTATGATACTATATATTATTGTTACTGATTTGTTTTATCATAAAGGGATAAATCATTGCAATTGCGAATGAAATATACCTGATAATGCAATATACTTTGAAGAGGGAGGCCTCTTATCAGGTACATATAGGTACACTGCTAAGAATTGAACATGAAGAATATTACTAACTATTTACTCCATGATTTAGTTCCATTTATCCGCTATTCGGTAAAGGCGCCGAAGAATCGAAAGATTATCCTTTTTTCGTTGGAAGGTATGCTGATTACAGTAGTAAATAATCTTATCGCAAATAATAACAATCTGTTTGCAACCCGACTGGGTGCAAACGATTATGAGCTTAGCCTGGTAATCACATTACCACAATTAATCGGCATGCTGGTATTAATTCCGGGTGGTATTTTAACTGACCGAATGCCAAATAAAAGAAATATGGTTATTATTGCTTTGACAAGTGTTGCTGCTTTTTATACAGCAATCGGTTTTGTACCATTGCTGGGGTTGCATAGGCTGCAAGCTTTTTTATTATTACTTGCAATATCTACTGGACCAATGACAATCTATAATGTCTCGTGGCAGGCATACTTTTCAGATGTGGTAGAACCAGATACAAGAAACACGATTCTCACAGCACGTACGGGCTTAACCTTCTTAGTAGGAATTATTATTTCTCTTGGAAGTGGAGCCTTATTGTCGGCAGCAAAAACCATAAATGATAAGCTGTGGGTGCATCAGATTTATTTCTGGACTGCAGTGATACTACTCATGGTTCAGGCCTTTGTACTGAAAAAAATACCGGATAATAAGGAACATATATCCTCAAGAATTGGAATTCGGGATTTAAAGGCGGCTTTATCGGAGTTGAGATCGAATAAGAGATTTCTTGGATTTATTGGGGTAGCTATTTTCTTTTATGTAACCTGGCATATGGATTGGACCTTGTACTTTCTGGGACAGGTAAATTATATCGGTTTAAATGAAGCATGGCTTAGTTATGTAAGCATAGGAGGAGCTGTTGTTCAGTTCCTGACGGTTGGCTTCTGGAGCCGAATTAACGTGAAGTGGGGAGTTCGATTCGGAATGATATTCGGCAATCTGGGATTGTCCTTATTCCCCATATGCATGATAATCTCTACCAGTATACCATCCGAATATGGGAAAGTGGTATTCTTAATTTTGAATACCTTATGTAATTTTGCTATGGCTACAACGACACTTAATATTCTACAGTGTCTTCTTCAGGTAATACCTGATAAGAACAAAACCTTGAATATCTCAATTTATACAGTCCTTGTTACACTATCGAATGCAGTAATGCCGCTGGTCGGTGTATCTGTCTATACTGCTTTAGGTGCGGATCTACAGGCAATGCATATGGTATTCTGGATTATTTTTGCATTACGAATAGTGGCTACCGGATTGTGGATTACTCGATACATTATGCTTCGGAATGAACCAAAATAAGTGATATTGCGAAATTATTAATAAGTTGCGAGAAAAACAGACAAACTATCTTTTAGGGATGAAAACTCGTATGAGTGAATGCTTCATAATAAGGAGGAGTTTTGATTGTTGATCGCAACGGAAGGAATCGCAATTCCGATTGAAATAATATTCTTATTGTTATCTATCATATTAGTATGCTTTATTCTAATACTCATTAATTATCGCTTTAGTAATTACAAAAAAAAGATTCAGTTCCCAATGCACCTGGCAGGAAGCGGCGAGGTGGTAGGTCCCAAGGAATGGGAGAAGCAGATGCTGGATTTGGCTTCTGAACACAGGAATGTAAAACTGATGCGATATAGCTTTGTCCTGGATGATTATAATCAGGCTGCTTATAAAAAGCTTAATAAAATCCGGGACAATATTTCTAAAATTTCCACAGATATTATATCACTAATACCGGCTGCCCGCTGGCTGTTTGATAATTACCAAATGATGTACCGTGAGATTAAGAAGGTCAGAACCTCCGGTACAAGCTACTCGATTATTCCACTATTATGGGACAAAGAATATCGGGGTTTCCCTAGAATTTATGTATTGGCAAAAAAGATGGTTGCTCTATCGGGAGGCCATATTAATGAGGAAAACATCTCTATTATGCTAAAGGCATATCAAAAAGAGATACCGTTGACGGACAAGGAAATATGGGCTTTGCCGGAGATGCTTGGTTTTTGCTTACTTGAAAGTATTATAGAGATGGCAGAGGACATCATACGAATTATTAATATCAAATCAAAGGCAGAACAGTTCGTCAGAGAAAAGCTTGAGGAGAATCAAAGCTTTCATTTAGATGAGTTCTTAAAGGCCTCCGATGCGGCCGGTAATCGGGATTTCTCATTTCATTCCCATGTTATATACCTGCTAAAGAGTATGTCCTTTGATGATGTTACAATTCAGAAATACATGGAGTACCATTTTAGGAGTAATACATCTCAATTAAAGCCGAGTACAATTTTCCTGGAAGAGGGTAAAATCGAAGCATTTCTTGAGACTAATATTCGAGCATTGATTACAAGCTTAAGAGAAATCAATGAAATTGATGAGGAGCAGTTTTTTGATGAATACTCCTTTCTGGAACATATTTTGTCAAAGGATCCGGCGGGTGTTTATTCGAAGATGGATTCTGAGAGCAGAGGAATGTATCGCGGAGTAATTGTCAAGCTTTCCATGCGATATAGAGTAGAAGAGGAGAAGATTGCAAATGATTGCCTAAAACTTGCGGAGGAGGGGAATGAAGAACTTCCTTATTCACATCATGTAGGAACTTATTTGATTGGAAAGGGCTACCCCATACTCAAAGCAATAGTACGAAGTAAACCACTGCCAGGGAATCTACGCAGGCCCAGGAATGTTATGGGCATCCTTTATTTTACGGTCCTTCTTCTATTTCTATTGACCCTTATTGGCATTGCATATTCAATCTATGGTGTTCGAACTACGCCATACGCAGTATGTATAAACATTCTGATACTATTAGCAGGTCTGCCATTATTAACCGGAATCGCAATGGAGATAACTAATTTCATTTTTACCCGGCGAATTGTAGTTAAAAAAATTCCCTCCCTTGATTATCTGAAAGAAATACCGGATCATGCCAGAACCTTTATAGTCATGCCAGTCATTGTCTCTAATGCTAATCAAGGATTAGAATACTACAACCGACTTCAAAAACACTATCTGGCTAATCGGCAGAGAAATCTGTATTTTGCCTTATTACTGGATTACGCTGATTCCTCTGAACTGGAGCGACCCGAGGACAAACTAATTGAGAAAGCCTTGGTGGAACGAGTGAATGAATTAAATGATCTCTATCCTTCAGAACCGAAGCGTTTTGCGCTATTCATTCGTCATCGCAAATGGAATCCTTCTGAGAATTGTTATATGGGTTGGGAGAGAAAACGAGGCAAGCTGGAGGAATTTAATAATCTGCTGAATGGTATGAAAAAAGAGAAAACAAGCTTTTCTACAATACTATGCGATGAAAAGCTCTTACGAACTTTCCGGTATGTAATTACCTTAGATGCAGATACGAATTTAATTCGGGATAATGCTTCAAAACTGGTGGGTTTGATTGATCATCCCTTAAATCATCCGGTACTGGACCCTGATAGCAAAAAACTAAAGGAAGGGTATGTTATCATTCAGCCTTCTGTACGAAATCATATTGTTGGGAAAACTGGAAGCCGGTTTGCCGAAATATTTGGCGGACAATCAGGGTTAGCTCACTATTCCACTGTAATATCGGATATTTATCAGGATATATTCAATGAAGGAATCTATATCGGGAAGGGTATTTACGATATTAAGGCCTTCCATACACTACTTCATAATGCAATTCCCGAAAATCGTGTATTAAGTCATGATCTATTGGAAAGCTGTTATGCAAGAACTGCATTTTCCAGCTATGCTAATGTGATGGACACATTCCCAAGTAGTGTGATTTCCTTTGCCAAAAGAGAACATCGGTGGATTCGGGGGGATTGGCAGCTTTTTCCCTGGTTGTTTCACGGTAAGGATTCTGAAGGAAGAGTTCTTAGTGCATTATCCAGATGGAAGATTTTTGATAACCTAAGGCGAAGCATGGTACCATTGAGCAAGATCCTCTTCATATTAATTAATCTTGTGATATTACCCAATGCATTTTACCTTTGGATACCATTTGTATTCTTCTCCGATATCTTTAACACTCTGGTATTTCTCATAGCAATCATGATACAGAAGCTTGTACGACCTAAGCTTGCTTTAGTTTATCGGGACATTGGGAAAGAACTCAGAGCTATGATACAAAGAGCATTCATAGAATTTATTATTACCCCGTATCGTGCCTATATTGCCATAGATGCTATGGTAAGGACACTGTATCGACTCTATTTCAGCAAGAAAAATCTGCTACGCTGGAATACAGCGGAGATGGTTGATTCCTCCATAAGTAATACGAAAAAGGGCTACTTTATCACCATGTGGAGTTCACTGATTCCTCCTATATTACTGCTGGCAATATGTTGTTTTGTTAATCTCAATACAATGGGAATTATTATCACCATTCTGATAAGCTTCCTATGGCTATTTGCCTATTATTTTGCCTTTCAAATCAGTCAGCCGAAAGAAGAAAATGAAAGAAGAGCTTCATTGGAAGAGAGGGAACTACTTCTGGATACGGCGTATCGAACCTGGAAATTCTTTAACGAATTCTCCACCAAGGAAAACAACTGGCTCTGCCCCGATAATTATCAGATGTCCCTTGTGGAAAGAGTGAGCTACAAGACATCACCTACTAATATGGGATTACAGTTTTTGTCCATTTTATCAGCAAGAGATTTTGGCTTTCTTACGGTGAGCAGTTGTGTTGCCTTAACGGAGAACCTGATGGATACAGTCCAGAAGCTTCCTAAGTGGAAAGGACATCTATACAATTGGTATCATATTAAATCCTTAGAGGTACTTAATCCTTCCTATATATCGACGGTGGACAGCGGCAATTTCTTTGGACATGTGCTGACATTGAAGAATGGTCTTATCGATCTACTGGATCAACCCATCTATACGGATAATATGATATCCGAACTGAATCGGAAAATACGAGTGTATAATGGCGAAATTCAGAAAGCAGAAATGCAGAAGCAGGTAATGCTGCGGGAACTGAAAGGGCAGTATGACACCATTGGAGATTTGATAAAGGACATTTCTGAAAGCTATGAGATGCTGAAGAGGGAAGAAGATGCGACGCATAAGAATGAAAAGCAGGATTTACTTCAATCAATGGAGGAGCTGCTTGAGGAAGCAAAGAATTTCAGCATGGATGGTATCAAATTCCGAGATTATCCTACATTAAGATCCGCTAAGGAGAATAAAATAGCAAATTCCCTGATGACACGTATTCAGGAATTATGCTTAAAAATTGATTGTATGCTAGCTAATGTGGATTTCCGCTTTCTTTTCAATGAAAATAGAATGATGTTTCATATAGGCTATCATGTTTCATCCAATGTGATGGATACAGGATGTTATGACCTTATGGCTTCCGAATCTGCATTGACCAGTTTCCTTGCGGTTGCAAAGGGTGAGGTGCCAGTAAGACACTGGCAGAAGCTTGGAAGACCGTTGACAATGATTAAAGGGATTCCTTGCTTTGTATCCTGGAGCGGGACGATGTTTGAATATTTGATGCCGAATCTCGTTATGAAAGAATATGAAGGATCTGTATATGCAGATACAGCCAGGGCAGCAGTGCTACAGCAAATGAATTATGCAAAGGAAGTGGATATTCCATGGGGAATCTCTGAATCACAGTATTACCGGTTTGATCTGAACGCAAATTATCAGTATAAAGCTTTTGGGGTACCAAAGCTTCGACTGCAGCCAGTACGAAGAAATTCCCTGGTGGTAACACCCTATGCAACCATGCTGGCACTTGATTATGCTTCACGGGAGTGTTATTCGAATCTGAAGACTCTGTCATCACTTGGTATGTATGGAGAATATGGCTTTTATGAGGCAATTGATTACAACCATCCGGATTCGGTTGAAATGACCCCTTATTGCATTGTGAAATCCTATATGGCGCATCATCAGGGTATGATTCTGGTATCCATAAATAATTATCTGAACCAGGGTATCATGAGGAGAAGATTTCATTCAGAGGCTATTATAAAAGCAGCAGAGGTTTTACTGGAAGAAAAACGTCATTCTTATCTGGTATCACTGGCTAAGAGAGGTTATACCATTAAAATTGGTCGAATTCTCTTCAAGGAGGAGGAGTATAGCAATCGTTATATTAATGGAGTAGCTCCCAAAATTCCGGTTGTAAACTACCTATCCAATAATCAATATTCGATGATGATAACCTCGGACGGAGATGGCTTCAGTATCTATAAAAAATGGATGCTATATCGCTGGAGAGCTGATCAATATGCGAATACTGGTAATTATATCTATATCAAGGATAAAAATCAGAATAGGGTGTGGAGCACAACCTATCATCCGACACGAACAGAGCCTAAGGAATACCATGTTGTATTTTCACCCCATAAGGCTGAGTTTAAGAGGGTGGATGGGGATGTGTCAACCCATACAACAGTCAGCTTATCGCCGGACCATAATATGGAAATACGAAAGGTAACCCTGACGAATAACGGAAATGAAACGAAGGAATTTGAAGTAACCAGCTACCTCGAGGTAGTATGTGATACCCATCTTGCAGAGATCAGCCATCCGGCCTTCAATAAATTATTTATTGAAAGCGAGTATTTAGAGGAGCATTCGATATTCCTTTCGAAACGACGTGGTAGTAAGGGTATTGGAAGCCCGTATATCATGCATATGGTTAAGAGTAACAGGAAGCCAACAAGAAAGCTGGAGTATGAAAATGATCGCTTTAAATTCATCGGAAGAAACCATTCACCGGAGGATCCTCAAGTGGTTATGGACAGTATATCTTTATCGAATCAGGCCGGCTTTTGCAATGATCCGATTATGAGTATTCGGATGCATGCTTCTCTAAAACCAGGAGAAGCTGCTTCCATAGCCTTTATTACAGGAGTGTGCAACAACCGGGAGGAAGCAATACAAATCGGAGAAGAGCTAAGTATGGAATATCGTATTGATGATCTAATCGAAAAGTTTCGGCTTCAAACTGACATTGAGCTAAAATACTTGGAAATCTCCAGACCACAGCTCAATGCATTCCAGGATTTAATCAGCCCACTGTTCTATCCATCCAGATATTATAGAGGCCCCCAGGAAAATATACGAAGAAACTCTAAGAACCAGAGCTTCTTATGGAGGTTTGGGGTATCCGGTGATAACCCAATTATGCTGCTTAAGGTAGAGTCGCTGGAGGACGCCGGTGTAATCAAGGATGTATTAAAAGCATTTGAATATATGAAAATCAACCAGCTTGCGGTAGATTTGATCATTTTGAGTGATGCGAAACATGGCTATATGCAAGAACTGGATAATCTGGTAAATGACTTGACCAGTTCACTTAGAATCTATAACGTCAATAATGAGAAGCCCAGCCTGTTTATGCTTCATTCCTATGATATGATTCCGGCCGAGATTGATCTGCTATTTACTGTTGCAAGAGTTGTGTTTACCAGAAAGACCGGTATCTTCTTTCGGAATCAAAAGGATAAAATGAATTTGCTGGTTGAAGACTGGAAAGTATGAAAGGAGGTATTCGATTGGAGAATGGAAATACAGTAATTTCAAATAAAGCATCGGAGCAAAAGCTGGAGTTCTTCAATGGCTTCGGAGGATTTACTTCCGATGGTAACGAATATGAGATTATATTGAATGAGAACAATAAACCTCCCGTACCATGGATTAATGTTATTGCGAATAAAACCTTCGGCTTCTTTGTGTCAGAGACTGGAGCGGGTTTTACCTGGGCATATAATAGCAGAGAGTATAAGATCACACCTTGGTCAAATGATCCGGTATGTGACAGAGCCTCGGAGGCAATCTATATATTTGATGAAATAACCGGAGAAATAATCACTCCAATATCTCTCGGCAAATCACATCGGGGAACCTATAAGGTTCTCCATGGATTTGGCTATTCTACATTTCTTCATGAGGAGCAGGAGCTGGAACAGGAATTAACTGTGATGACACCTCTTAAGGAACCGGTCAAGCTATGGAATCTGCAGCTGACCAATCATTCAGACAGAGTGAAATATTTATCACTTACTTACTATACGGAATGGGTATTGGGAACACAGAGGGAACATACAAACCCATATATTCTGACCAATTATAACAATGAACATGAGTATTTAAGTGCCCAGAATATTTATACCTTTCATTTCCATGAAGCTCAGGCCTTTATGTTCAGTAGTGAGATGATCAAAGGCTACACCGGTGACCGTCAGGAGTTTCTCGGTTTGAAGGGCTCAGTCGCAGAGCCCTGTGGACTGGACAAGAAGCTTTCGAACCGTACAGGCGTTTGCTATGATCCCTGCGGAGCAATTCAGGTATCTGTCGCCATTAATCCAGGAGAAAGAAAACAGGTGCTATTTGGATTAGGCATAAGCAGTAGTATGGATAAAATTCGGGATATGTGCGTTAAATATAGGAATATTACGAACTTCGACCTGGAACGTAATAAGGTAGCGGAATATTGGGATAAAACCTTGGGAGTAATAAGGGTGAAAACAAAGGATAAAGCAGTAGATTACATGGTGAACGGATGGCTTTTGTACCAGACCATATCCTGCCGAATCAATGCAAGAGCAGCATTTTACCAGTGTGGTGGTGCTTATGGATTTCGAGACCAGTTACAGGATACCCTTTCTCTTGTATTTACGGAACCGAATGCCTTGCGGAATCAGATTCTGATTGCTTGCAGCAGGCAATTTGAAGAGGGAGATGTTCAACATTGGTGGCATCCTCCAATGGGTGTCGGAGTACGTACAAGAATTTCAGATGACTTATTATGGCTGCCCTATGCCACAGCAGAATATATTCGCAGTACTGGAGATTATACGATATTGAATGAGAAGGTACCCTATATCAAAGGGCCAATACTGGAAGCACATCAGCATGAGATCATGTTCACTCCCGAGATTTCCGAGCTCTCTGAAAATGTATATGAGCATTGTAAAAAGACAATACAAATCACAAAGCTTGGAATGCATGGACTTCCATTAATGGGAGGAGGAGACTGGAATGATGGTATGAATGAGGTGGGGAAGGAGGGAATTGGAGAGAGCGTATGGTTAGCTTGGTTTTTCTATTCGATGCTTGGTGATTTTATTCCGATATGTCATTATGTAGGCGACAGGGAATATGCCGAAGAGTTAGAGAATAAGAGAAAAAGGCTGATTAAAAGCATTGAGGAGCATACCTGGGATGGCGATTGGTACCTAAGAGCCTTTTATGACAATGGTGCAAAGATTGGTTCTAAAGAAAGCGATGAATGCAAGATTGATTCCATCAGTCAATCCTGGAGTGTGATTTCAAAGGGGGCTGCAAAGGAGAGAGCGTTAACCGCCATGAAGTCCGCCTGGAGATATTTAGTCAGGGAAGAAGAATCCATGTCCTTGTTGTTAACTCCAGCATTTGACAAGACCATCAATAATCCTGGGTATATAAAAAACTATATCCCTGGAATAAGAGAGAACGGTGGCCAGTATACACATGCAGCAGTATGGCTTGCTATTGCTACTGCAATGATTGGTGATTATAGCATGGCATATACTCTATTTACCATGTTGAATCCCATTCATATTACAAAGAATAAACGGGATGCATTAAGGTACGAGAAAGAGCCCTATGTAATGATTGCAGATATCTCATTAAGTCCACCCTATACAGGTAGAGGTGGATGGAGCTGGTATACCGGCTCTGCTGGATGGATGTATCAGGGCCTTGTAAAATGGTTTTTAGGAATCCGCAAGGAAGCGGAGTATTTAATTATTGACCCGGCTACACCCAAGGAATTTGGGGAGTATTCCATCCAATACAGGTACGGGACTGCAATCTATAATATCCGGATTGAAGGCAGAAGCAAAGGGGTATTAAAAACCGAGGAGTTGCTTCTTGACGGCAGTAAAATAATCGGAAATAGGATACCTCTGATCGATGATGGTAAGGTACATGAGGTTATTGTATAGTTAATTCTCCTTAAAGTATACACTCCTAAAGCAACCAATAAAACCGGTCTATCTCCCGCATTTTTAATCTGGACCATCGGTTTTAAATTCTCAACAGAATTTGAACCATAGATTAGCTTAAAAGATGCGGTGATGATCGGTTTTTCTATTATTTGAATGAACTTTGGAAAGCCTATCTGATCCATATTATCTATAACCACATCTTCAAAGCTGGGATATGCTGACATATCAATCAGACCATCAATTTCGTTGGTCTGGCCGAATGCGTTAACGGAATGGTAAATTGGTAACATTTTGAAGTTTAGTGATTGATTCTTGTAAAAAAAGCAGATAATATAATCACGAAATACAAAATTTGTTTAGTAATGTAATTATATGTAGAACCATAACGTAACCAATCGTGTTATCTTTGACTTGGAAGGAGATATATTCATTATTATGAAGTTAAAAAATTTGCTTGAATATCAGGATATTGTAATTCAATGCCATGATAACCCAGATGCCGATACGGTTGCATCTGCATTTGGTGTATATCGCTATCTGAGAGCTCATAATAAGAAGCCTAGGATTGTATATTCCGGTAGCCTGCAGATAACAAAAAGCAACCTTATCCTTATGATCAAGGAATTGGAGATACCGATTGAACATGTTAAAGAGCTCAATAACCCAGAAATGCTGGTAACCGTGGATTGTCAATATGGAGAAGGAAATGTCACTTTATTTCCTGCAAGGAATATAGCAATTATTGACCATCATGAATACTGTGGAGCTTCTTCGGTTATGAAGGAGATTCGTACATTTTATGCAAGCTGTGCAACAGTAGTTTATGTAATGTTGACCAATGAGAACTTTCCAATTAATTCCGATATCAAACTTGCTACAGCATTATATTACGGACTTTATATGGACAGCAATTGCTTTCGGGAAATGAAACATCCATTAGATATGGACTTAATCGAAGACTTAAAAGTGGATGAAGATTTAATGGAACGTTTGAAGAATACTAATTTTACACTTGATGAACTCGAAATTGCCGGTACTGCACTATTACGATATATTTATGATAAGACAAAGCGTTTTGCCATTGTACGATCCAATCCCTGTGATCCTAATATTATGGGTCTGATTAGTGACCTGGTGTTGCAGGTGGATTGCATCGATTGCTGCGTTGTATATTGTGAAATGGATGGCAACATAAAATTATCCGTTCGTAGCTGCTTAAGAGTAGCAAAAGCAAATGAAATTGCCAATTATCTTACAGAAGGAATTGGCAATGGAGGAGGTAATCATAAAAAGGCCGGTGGTTTTATAAAAGGAAAAAAATTCTATCAGCAGTATCAATCCGTAGGCATTGAGAATTATCTGATGAATCGGTTTTCAGATTATTTCAGTAGCTACGATGTTATTGATACCAATAAAGACGAGCTAGATGTTCAGTATATGCAAATGTATATTAAGAATTCGTTACCCTTCGGTTATGTAAAAACTACTAACATGGAAGTGGAGGGTACTGAGCTGATCATCCGAACCCTTGAGGGAGATGTAACGGTGTGTGCTTCTGATGATTTGTACATAATGATTGGTGTAGGTGGTGAGGTATATCCTGTTTCAGAGGAAATACTTTATCAGGGATATATACTGGAGGAAGAGCCGTTTTATATTGAAATGGAATATACGCCAAAGGCTAAAAACCGTTACACAGGAAAATCTAAGGATTTATTGAAATATGCAAAACGCTGCATATCAACCGGGCAATCCATCATCTATGCCAAGCAGTTGAAAAAGACCACAAAGGTATTCTCAAAATGGAACTATGAGAATTACATGCTTGGAAAACCAAATGACTATATTGCCTGCCGTTATGATGATCATCAGGACATCTATATCATTAATCAGTCTGTTTTTCATACCAGGTATCGCAAGATTGATACCATCCTTGTATAAATAAAGTGTGCTTCTCATATATGTGGTTCTCCCATCTGGGTACCCTGTTAGGCTAGTAGATATCCAGTAATTTAATAATGAAGGAGAGTAAGATTTCATCTATACTTAAGCTAGATACATAACCTTAAGTAGAGACCGTTCCACCGTTGGTTGGAAGGCTTTGTTGAACAATGGGAGGGCCCCTATATGAAAAAAAGAAGTAAGATTTTTGTATTGTTAATTCTATTTCTATCCACAACACTTATAGGTAGAGCTATAGATAAGGCGAAGGCAGCTTCAATAACAATCAGTAAAAAAGCCATTACCCTTCATGCAGGATCCTATCAGACATTGCGGATATCAGGAACGAAAAAGAAGGTTACGTGGTCTTCGAGTAAAAAAAGCGTTGCTACGGTATCCTCATCAGGTAAAGTAACTGCCAAAGCGAAAGGGACAGCGAAGATTACAGCGACTGTTGCGGGTAAGAAGCTGACCTGTACCGTTACTGTTTTGCCGCCGATAAAGATTAGCAGTACATCTGCCACACTTTATATTGGAGATTCTAAGACGCTAAAGATAACAGGAACCACAAAGAAGGTTACGTGGTCTTCGAGCAAAAAAAGTGTTGCTACGGTATCCTCGTCAGGTAAAGTAACTGCAAAAGCAGCAGGAACGGCGACAATAACGGCCAAGGTTGCCGGTAAGGTCCGTACCTGTAAAATTACCGTTAAGACTCCGATTAAAATCAGCGCGAGTTCAGCCTCATTATATGTGGGTGATAGTAAAACCGTCAAGATTACGGGAACCAGTAGTAAAGTAACATGGTCCTCGAGTAAGACATCGGTTGCAACAGTAAATTCTTCTGGTAAGATTACAGCAAAGAGCCCCGGAACTGCCACGATTACGGCTTCCGTAGATGGAAAGAAGCTTACTTGTAAGGTTACTGTAAAGGCAGTAGTTACGCCTACTCCGACGGTAAAACCAACGCCTACCGTTTCTCCTGCACCTATAAAGAATACCACTTCACCTACTAAGAAAATAGTTGGTTATTATGCGGCCTGGGCTAGATATTCTGGATATACTCCTGATAAAATAGATGCAAAAAAACTGACACATATTAATTACGCATTTGCCAATATTGGAAGCGACTTAAAAATTAAACTGGGTTATCCGGACATAGATGAAGCCAATATAAAGCAGTTAATCAAGTTGAAGCAATCCAATCCCAGCCTCAAATTATTAATTGCTATAGGAGGCTGGACCTGGTCCGGACGCTTCTCCGATGTGGCATTGACGATGGAGTCCAGAAACACTTTTGCCGAAAGCTGCCTGGAATTTATATTAAAATACGGATTTGACGGTATTGACCTCGACTGGGAATATCCAGTAAGCGGAGGATTAGAAACGAATACCAGAAGACCGGAGGATAAGAAGAATTTTACGCTTTTGATGAAAATCTTACGGGAAAAGCTGGATGCACAGGGGAAAAAAGATGGAAAGCAATATGTTTTGTCATTCGCAGGAGCTTTAGGAAGCTGGTATATTAATAATATCGAAGCGTCTGAATTAAGCAAGTATGTTAATTATGTGAATGTTATGTCATATGACCTTCATGGACCCTGGGAGCAGTACACGGGTTATAATGCCCCGCTATTTAATGACAGTGGCTCTGCTTACATAAAGAATAGTGTGGATGTAGGAATTCGCGCCTGGCTTCAGGCTGGATTCCCGAAGAGTCAGATTGTGATGGGAATTCCTTTCTACGGATATATATATCAGGCTGTCGCTGATGTAAATAATGGATTAGGGCAAACATATTCAGGTGGAGCGTCTATCAATTATGCAAATATAGTAGGAAATTATTTGAACAACATAAGCTTCAGGAAATATTTTGATCAAAAGGCCATGGTGCCATATATGTTTAATGGCTCTACCTTTATTACTTATGAGGATGAGCAGTCAATAACGGCAAAATCGAAGTATGTAAAAGAGAATGATCTAAGTGGTGTTATGATATGGGAGCTCAGTCAGGATCCCAATGAAGTATTATTGGACGCAATTTATAGTAGCTTGATTTTGAAGTAACACTATGATACACTTAATTCAATTAGTTCGACATAATGGTTTATGAATGTAAGCTTACATGTATCATATTTTATCAAAATTACAACATAGAATAGTATACTTGACTAAAGTATACGGGGACAGCCTGCTAATTTTAGAAGGAAGTCCCCCTTTTCTTTAATTTAACATAAAGTTAAAAAATGTAAGAATAAATATAGGGGTAATTGGATGTTTACAAGGAAAGATTTAATAAAACTAATAATTCCATTGATTATTGAACAGGTACTAGCGGTTACTGTAGGTATGGCCGATAGCATGATGGTAGCCAGAGTCGGAGAAACAGCAGTATCTGGGGTATCCCTAGTTGATTCTTTAAATGTATTATTAATCGGCTTATTTAGTGCCTTAGCCACGGGCGGTGCTGTCGTTTCGTCCCAGTATTTAGGTCATAAGGATGAGGATAATGCCTGTGTTGCCGGCGAACAGCTGATTGCGATTACCTTTATGATCTCTCTGGTACTAATGGTTCTTACCTTTGCGTTGGGTAAATATGCACTCATTCTTTTGTTTGGAGATGTTGAGACCGCAGTAATGGCCAATGCCAGAATCTATTTGTTCTATTCTGCTATGTCGTATCCTTTCATTGCGGTCTATAATGCATGTGCAGCATTATTCCGGTCCATGGGTAATTCTAAAATATCAATGATTACTTCCGCTATTATGAACTTAATAAATATTATCGGAAATGCTATTTTAATCTTTGGATTTGATATGGGAGTAGCAGGTGCAGCAATAGCAACACTAATTTCAAGAATTTTTGCGGCAATGATTATGCTTATCCTGTTAAAAAACACAAATCTGCCGATTCATATACAAGCACTGCGTAGCCTACGAATTAATTTCTCAATGATAAAACGCATTTTGCGTATAGGTGTTCCGAATGGTATGGAAAACAGTGTATTTCAAATTGGTAAAATCCTTGTTCAAGGAATTACAGCAAGTCTTGGTACTTCTGCAATAACAGCAACTGCAATAGCCGGAAATGTGGGTGGATTAGGTGTCCTCCCGGGTTCTGCTATGAGTCTTGCGTTGATTACAGTAGTTGGACGCTGTGTCGGAGCAAGAGATTACGATGGGGTCAAATTGTATACGAAAAAATTAATTAAGATTGCGTATATAGTAATGGGTATTCTGAATATTATGATCATAATCATGATACCGTTAATCCTAAAATTATATAGTCTGACTGAAGAAACAGGGAGCATAGCTTCTGAGTTAATTACATACCATTGCATTCTTTCGTCCTTGATTTGGCCGTTGTCATTTTCATTACCTAACGCACTACGCGCTGCAAACGATGTAAAATACACAATGTGGGTATCCATGATATCTATGTGGATATGGAGAATTGCATTCAGCTACATATTGGCAATTACTCTGGAAATAGGCGTGCTGGGTGTATGGATTGCAATGACCATTGACTGGCTCTTTCGCTCTATTTGTTTTGTGGTCCGTTTTCGAAAGGAAAAATACCGGTCTATGGGAATGCTGTAATAGGATGCTTGTTTAAGCAAGCTGATCATAACGTCAATACTATTTATATGAGAAATGGAATATGCTGATGCAGTTGTAGTTTATTTGCAGCTGATCAGCATATTTTTTATGCTTTATTTTTATATTGATGAATTTAAGAGTCTATTAAATTATGGTTGCATTTTTGTAAATACTGGCATATAATGTTTATAACAGTTGAACAATTAATCAACTAATCAATCATATAAAATGATATAAAGTATATTGCCAAGCTGGCGGAACGGAGGAATTATGAATCAGGAGAATAAATCAAGTATCTGTGATTGTGATGTGATACACGCTGATGTGGTGGATAAGGTTAAGAACAGTATGCCCAATGATGAAAAGCTTTATGATCTGGCAGATTTTTTTAAGATATTTGGCGATAGTACCAGACTAAAAATATTATGGGCACTTGACCGTGAGGAAATGTGCGTATGTGATCTTGCTGTACTTTTAAATATGACAAAATCGGCAATTTCCCATCAATTAAAAACTCTGCGTCAGGAGAAGCTGGTAAAGTATCGAAGAGATGGTAAGAATGCATTCTATTCCCTGCAGGATGACCATGTACAGAATATTCTGGAGATTGGATTAGAACATATCGAAGAGGCATAATCTAACATTGCAGAGGAGTCATGAGTATGAGGAAAGAATATATTCTGGAAGGGCTATGCTGTGCGAATTGTGCAGCAAAGATAGAAAAGGAAGTACGGGCATTATTCGGAGTTCTGGAGGCCAATATTAACCTTGTGAATTGTAAGCTGAGTATTCAATTAGCGGATGGTGTAGATACGGATTTGACCCAGGTGATAAAGCAGATTGTCGCATCACATGAGCCTTCAGTGAAAGTCATTAAACATGATGAGGACAAAGAGGAAGTAGGAACAAAGCAGGAGAAAAAGGAAACAATGGATGAAAATAAAATCTTTCTCGTGCGTCTGGCTATCACGGTTGTATTAACAGCCTTATGTTCTGTTATAAATATACAGGATCATATTAAAATAATTGTATTAGCAATAGCTTATCTGGTGATAGGCTATGAAGTATTAATGAATGCAATAAAGAATATCCTAAGGGGAAAGTTGTTTGATGAGAACTTTCTTATGGGATTTGCGTCCTTAGCGGCATTTATAATCGGGGATCAGTTAGAAGCAATCTCGGTACTGGTTTTCTATGAGATTGGGGAGCTACTACAGGATATGGCTGTTAACAAATCAAGAAAGAACATTGCCGATCTTATGGACATAAGACCGGATTATGCCAATAAAATGGTGGGTGAACGAATTGAAGCTCTTCCTCCGGAGAAAATAGAGGTAGGAGATATTATCTTGGTAAAGCCGGGAGAGAAAATACCATTGGATGGTATGGTTGTAAAGGGAAACAGCTTTATTGATACCAGGGCACTTACCGGTGAAAGTGTTCCGAGAGAAGTAACAGTCGATGATATGGTGCTCTCAGGTACGATAAGTACCAATGGTTTATTGGAGATTAAGGTTACTAAGCCATATGGAGAAGCAACAGTCAGTAAGATATTAGAGCTGGTACAGAATGCCGGTAGTAAGAAAGCAGAAAGTGAAAAATTCATTACCAGGTTTGCGAATTACTATACCCCGATCGTTGTTATTCTTGCAATAGCGGTTGCGGTATTTCCTCCTCTATTTGGGTTTGGAACTTTTACACAATGGCTATACCGTGCCTTAAGCTTTCTGATTATATCATGCCCATGCGCCCTTGTAATCTCAATTCCGCTCAGCTTTTTTGGGGGGATTGGAGGTGGAGCAAAGCATGGTGTTCTCATTAAGGGAGGCAATTATCTGGATGCGTTAAAACAGGTGGACACCATTGTATTCGATAAAACCGGAACACTTACACAAGGAATATTCGAGGTGTCAAATGTATGTCCCATGGATGGAGTGGATGAAAGCTATTTAGTCCGTATGGCCGCAATAGCAGAGAGTCAATCCACACATCCGATTGCAAAATCCATTCTAGCCTACTATAATAATATCAGTAAGGATAAAGCAATGCAGCCTGTCCAGATTAATGAACTGGCAGGACATGGTGTAGTAGCTGATACAGAATCCGAGGTTATTTATGCCGGTAATGAAAAACTAATGAAGCAGCATAATATTGATGTGCCACAGAATCATAGCGCAGGAAGTATTGTTCATGTTGCAGTGAATGAGAATTATCTGGGATATATTTTGATCGATGATGTTATAAAGCCAGAAACAAAGGGCGTTATGAGGGAATTAAAGCAATTAGGAGTAAAAAGAACCATCATGCTCACTGGTGAT
This sequence comes from Variimorphobacter saccharofermentans, assembly GCF_014174405.1. Lineage (GTDB taxonomy): Bacteria > Bacillota > Clostridia > Lachnospirales > Lachnospiraceae > Mobilitalea > Mobilitalea saccharofermentans. Next base: position 1,367,110 of record NZ_JACEGA010000001.1, read on the forward strand.
CATGAAGAAGCAGCAAAAGCAGTAGCTAAGCTATGCCAAGTGGATGAATATCAGTCGGAATTGCTACCACAGGACAAAGTAGCCTGGTTTGATAAGTATAAAAACCAGGCGGGTATGAGCGGCAAGATTGCATTCGTCGGTGACGGTATTAATGATGCACCGGTACTGGCAGGAGCCGATATTGGTATTGCTATGGGTGGTATCGGATCGGACGCAGCGATTGAAGCAGCAGATATTGTAATAATGAATGACGAAATCGGGAAAGTTGTTACAGCAATTAAAATCGCTCGTAAGACAAAAAAGATCGTCATACAGAATATCGTATTCGCATTATCTGTTAAGGCTATTATTATGCTATTATCCTTTTTCGGAATAACCTCCATCTGGTTCGCAATATTTGCAGATGTTGGTGTTGCACTCTTGGCACTATTAAATGCCTTAAGAGCGATGTCTATAAAATAATAAACTAGAGGAGAACAAACATGAGTACACAACCAAATGCAAATCCGGGAGATTCTAATAAAATAACAAGAGACTACTTCGATTCCCTTCTGATTGAGATGAGACATATCGATGCTGTTTTACCATCTACGACCTTTGAGCTCTATGGAGAAACATTTTCAACACCAATCATGACTGCTGCATTATCTCATTTAGGCAATTGTCATCCGAACGGGATGGCTGAACTGGCGAAAGGAGCGTATGCTGCCAGGGCTGTTATGTGGGCTGGTATGGGTGATGAAGAGGAATTGGAAGCCATTGTAGGAACCGGAGCCAGAACCATTAAGATTATTAAGCCATATGCAGATCATGATTTGATATTCAAAAAGATTGAACATGCGGAAAAATGTGGAGCTTTGGCAGTTGGAATGGATTTAGATCATTCCTTCAATGGAAAGGGACAATATGATACGGTACTTGGATATCAAATGACGTCAAAATCCATGGAAGACTTAAAAAGCTTCATACAGGCGACTAAGCTACCATTTATTATTAAGGGCGTGCTGAGTGAACAAGATGCATATCGATGTATCGAACTGGGTGTTAAGGGTATTGTTGTTTCACACCATCATGGTATTCAGAATTATGCGGTACCTCCACTTATGATATTACCGAAAATAGCCAAAGTGATTGATAACCAAATCCCGATTTTTGTTGATTGTGGAATCTCAAATGGAATGGACGCATTTAAAGCGATAGCGCTTGGGGCTTCGGCAGTATCTGTGGGACGCACGCTCATGGAGGTATTGTCCCAGGGTGGAGCAGTGGCCGTACAGAGGAAACTGGAAGAAATGACGGCAGAACTTGCAGGAGTGATGGCGCGTACCTGTTCTGCAGAGCTGAAGGATATAGATCCCAGGGTAATATGGCATAGGTAATTAGTCTTAACTGATTAGGATACGAAGCAATACATCGAAATAATAAGGCTGTGAGAACGACGGATTACTGGCCCGGATAGGCATTTTCGGCAGACAAAGACATCGTTTCCATCGCCTTATTTTTTATTGCTTTTCCAACATATAATGACACAGAAGTGCCAAATATTACATGTATAATTTGACTAAAGTAGCTAATAAAATCCATATTATTGCCGATATATTCAATATGATAAGGTTTTTGGGAGGTAACGTATGACTAATATGAGAAAACTTGGCTTAACGTTTTTGTTTGGCTTTTTATTCACAATTGCATTTCTTGGCTTTTCGGACCGGGAAGCAATGGCTTCTGCAACGACATTACCTGATTTTTATTTTAAATTTGAGGGTGTCAAACGGGACGATGGTTCTGAATATGTGATGACGGATGACGATGTGGATCTGATTGTTACATCGGATGAGTGGGCAGTTCCACCGGATGTAGAGTGGTCAAGCTCTGAGCATGGGATTGTCACTTTCCAGACAACAGGAGCTCCCAATAGAGTAAGATTGATAAGAAAAAGCCCCGGGTATGCTACTATTACAGCAACCATGAGGAAAGATGGATTAGAGAAGGTTATCAACTGTAGAATAAAAGTGAATCTGGCTATTGATTATATTAAGACAGATCTACGAACAATTACGATTAGTAATAATAAGGTTTTATACCTGGATCCTCATGATCCATCAAACAGTGAGAAACGGATATTCCTTCAAGGAGTTTCCTATAATGCACAGGGTGAAGCGCTTGCGGTATCCGGATCCTCCCTTTCTATACCAGCTGTTATATGGGAAAGTGGGGATGAGAGTGTTGCAACGGTGGATAAGGGACTTGTAAAAGCAGTAGGTCCAGGATCGACGACTATAACGGTCAGGAGTATCGTTGGTGACCCAATGGAAGCATCGTTGAGGGTCGTTGTAAAACCGGAGTTTGATATAAGGTTTGGTACTACAACACAACACTCCAGTGAAAGCAATACGGCAAGTGCAATCGAGAATGTTCCTTCCAGTTTTATTATCAGTACCCAGACGAATAATGCTGCTAAGTTAAAGTGGGAGATATATGACTGCAGTAACAATCAAAGAATACCAGAGGGTTCTTCGGGTAAGATGTCATATACAGTTAGTCTCGGAAATATCCTCTTTGATAATGTGAAGGCCGGTACTTATGAAATCTATGCGTTTGCAGCGGATGATTTTTATAAAGAAACGAACGTTCCGTATGCATATATGAAGATTGAAGTACCAATAAATTTTAAAGATCAGAATGTGGTTATGTCAGTGGGTGATACCTATAGCCTGTTTACAAATACTAACATTCCTTCAGATAATATATTCAGTACAGTAATTTATGATCCGAACAATACCAATGTGGTACGCTATTCAGACGGTATTATAACCGCTCGAGGTGAAGGTAAGGTAAAGCTCACCTTTGTATACGATCCCTCGACGAAATTATTCTCTGGTTCGCCAGCGGATATGACCATTAATATTACAGTAATAGACGGAATTTCCTTAAGCACATCAAAAGCAACCATGCCGGCAAATGGAACATTGTTACTTGATGCGATCTTAACGAATAAAGATATTACCCGATATCCCGTTACATGGAGTTCAGAGGATCCCAGTATAGCGACAGTGGATTCAAAGGGTCTGGTTACAGCAACATCAAAAGCAGGTACTACAAGAATTATTGCAACTCAGGTTATCAACGGTGTCGCAAAAAGAGCAGTTTGTGAAGTTACTGTACAACCGACCATGAATTCCATTACAATGACGCCGGATAAATTACCCCTTCCTATTAACGGAATCGATACAATAACAGCTACAATTAACCCGGAAGGTTTATCCGATGTGAAGCTTGTTTGGAAATCCTCGAATCCAGATATCGTAAGCATTGAAAGAGTGAATGGTTTCACCGCTACGGTTAGGGGAGGAAGTACAGGTGGACATGCTGTTATCACAGCAATTAATCAGGATAATGTAGTAGTTGGATATTGCCATGTCACTGTTCATCAGCCTGTGGATAAGATTACATTATCGGAAACAAACGTTACCATGGCATTTTCTCAGAAGAGTCTTCAGCTTCGTGCCATTGTCAGTCCTGAGAATGCAGTTAATAAAGATATTGTGTGGGAAACTTCTGATCCTTCAGTGGCAACTGTAACAGAAAACGGTTTGGTTGAATTTAAGAAGGCAGGTACGGTAGCCATTGTTGCAGTTTCAGTAGATAACCCCAATGCAAGAGCAATTTGTAATATTAATATACAGATTCCTGTTACAGGGATTACTCTGACGAATAAATCAATCGTGATGTATTCGGGAGAAACAACAAAAATAGGTTATTCACTCAACCCTGCAAATTCAACAAATAGTGCAGTAACCTGGTCATCTTCTAACAATGCGATCGTTACCGTAGACGCTACCGGTAAAGTTACTGCGAAGGGACCTGGTACGGCGACAATTATTGTTAGATCGGCAGATGGTGGATATACTGCTTATTGTACAGTTACTGTACGCCGTGTAGCTTCCGGTGTTAAGTTAGATGCCTCTGACCTGTCACTTAAGGTTGGTGAAAGCTATCAATTAAAAGCAACGTTATCACCGGCAGACAGTACGGAAGTGAAGCTTACCTGGGAGACTACTGATAATAAAGTAGTATCCGTAGATGGAAATGGTAAATTACAGGCAAAGAGCAGTGGTTCAGCAATTATCTTTGTGAAAACAGAAGGCGGTGGAACCGCATTCTGTAAGGTTACGGTTAGCCAACCAGTACAAGGAGTGATTCTAAACTTTTCTGAGAAGACTGTTTATATTGGTCAGACAGTGAAATTTAAGGCCTCAGTAACACCAAGTGAGGCTACCAATCTTCGTGTAACCTGGAAGAGTTCAAATGAAAAGGTTGCAACGGTAAATGCAGATGGTGAAGTAACCGGTAAAGCAGGTGGTATGACGGTGATTACCTGTACTACTGTGGATGGTGGACATACAGCTACCTGTATCGTTACAGTCAGAGAGCCAGTTACTTCGATTACACTCAATTATGACAGCTACAGTATAGGTGTTGGCAAAACAGTTCAGCTGAGAGCTACTGTGATATCAGAGACAGCAACAGACCAGACAGTTAAGTGGGTATCCAGTAATCCAAAGGTTGCTACTGTAAACTCCAAAGGTAAGGTAACCGGTATTAAATACGGAAAAGCAACCATTACGGCAATCGCACAGGATGGAACCGAAGTGGAAGCATCCTGTGAAATCAGAGTAGTAGTCCCTGCTACCAGTGTAACTCTGAATAAAGGATATTTATCCATGCTGGTTGGTGAGAGAAAATCTTTAAAAGCAACGATAAAACCTAACAATGCTACCTTTAAAACAGCAAAATGGAAATCCAGTGATACCTCCATTGCAATTGTTGATGATAATGGAGTGGTTACAGCCATCAAATCAGGAGAAGTAACCATAACAGCAGAAGCAAAGGATAACAGTGGTAAAAAGGCAATTTGCTATGTTACAATTCGTGACCGTCAGCCTGCTACCAGTGTTACCGTAATGGATAAGAAGCTTATCATGGTTCCTGGAGAGCAGAAGACAGTACAGGTCGTAATAAGTCCTGCGACTTCAACAGATAGTCATACTTGGAGTACGGATAATGCTTCCATTGTTCAGGTAGATCGTAAGACAGGAAAGATTGTTGCCAGAGCGACCGGAACAGCAGTAGTAACAGTAATGACTGATTCCGGAAAGACAGCAACAATTGAAGTAACCGTAATTGGTTTAAGCAGAACAAGCTTAACCCTTGAGCAATATACAGAATATGTATTAACGGTAGAAGGTACGAATTCCTCTGTGGGATGGGACATTGATAATCCTAATGTGGCAGTACTTAGGAGAAGTGGTAATAACAGTGTCACAGTCAGTACAAAAGCGACCGGAACAGCAACCATTACAGCTCATGTAAATGGACGTAAGCTGGTATGTAAACTGAAGGTTACTAAGATCAAATAAATCATGAGTTGATTGATATAGGGCTGTTGCATTATATGCTATCAAGTACTATGACTTACCATAATGCACTGTCGGAAGAACATATTACTGCTTTTATATGGATAAGGCAAACTTTTATGTCCGCCTAAGACATATAAAAGCAGTTACTTCCGTCTGTGTGTGAGGTAAGTCATAGTACTTGATGGAACATTATGAAACAGCCCTTTTTCAACAAGATTAGAGTGTCAAAAGTCTAACTAAAAACAGAGAGGTTAATATTGGTGCATATATATTCATCTGTAGTTTTGTGCAGTCTGTATAATAGGCTTTAATATATTCGTAGTTTTCGACAAGGTAGAAAGTTTGGATTGATAAACAAATTTTCCTATGATAGAATGAGAATGAAGGCAGAACGTATGTTTTAACGGAAATCAGAAGGAAATGAGGGATATCATTGCTTGTTAGTCTGCATGTCAAGAATTTTGCTATTATAAATGAAGTAGAAGTATATTTTAAAGACCATCTGAATATATTGACCGGTGAGACTGGAGCAGGAAAATCCATCATTATTGGTTCAGTTAATGCTGCACTTGGTGCGAAGATCAGTAAAGATATGATCCGCAATGGAGCGGATTATGCATTCATAGAATTAGTATTCGAAACTGAGGATAAAGCAGTATTACAGGCTATGAATGAGCTGGATATTCCAATGGATGATAATCAGATTATTATTTCAAGAAAAATCATGTCGGGAAGAAGTATATCCAAGATTAATGGGGAGAATGTTACTGCAGCTGCTTTATCAACCATTGCTGAATTACTGATTGATATCCATGGACAACACGAACACCAGTCATTGCTACATAAATCAAAGCATTTGGAAATCGTGGACCATTTTGCGAAGGACGAAATTGGAGAACTAAAGCAGGAGCTGGAGCAATGCTATAAACGTTATGTGAAAGCGAAACAGGAATTTGATCAGACAGGTATGGATGAAGAGAAACGCTTGCGAGAGATTTCTTTTTTGGAGTATGAGCTGAATGAAATTGAACAGGCTGCGTTGGTCCCAGGAGAAGATGAGGAGCTGACAGCCCGGTACAAAAAACTATCTAACGCTAATACCATATCTGAAGGATTACAGACAGTCTATCAGCTTACCGGATATGAGGCAGCTTCTGCTGGTGATGCGATCGGACGAGCCTTACGTACTCTCATGAAGCTGGCAGAATATGATGAAACTATTCAGGGCTTTTTGAACGAGGTTTCTGATATCGATGGTCTATTAAATGATTTTAACAGGGATTTATCCCAATATTTATCTGCCATGGAGAACCCGGAGGAAGAACTGCATGAGGTTACCAAACGTCTTGATCAGATAAATCATTTAAAAGCAAAGTATGGCAATTCTATAGATCAAATAATTGCATATGGCAAAGAATGTGAGACAAAGCTTGTACAATATCGAGATTATGATGAATACCGAAGCAAGCTTAATAAAATACTAATTCAAGAGGAAGAAAGTCTTAATCGATTATGTGAAACCCTTTCAGAGATTCGAAAAAGAAAGGCAAAGGAGCTTACTCTGAAAATAAAAGAAGCACTGGTTGCATTAAACTTTCTCGATGTTAAATTTGATATAGTATTTGAACAACTTCCGAATTATACCTCCAATGGCTATGATGAGGGGGAATTTATCATATCAACCAATCCGGGAGAAGCTTTAAAACCGCTTTCGAAGGTAGCTTCGGGTGGCGAATTATCCAGAATAATGCTGGGTATAAAATCAGTATTAGCAGATAAGGATGAGATAGAGACTCTGATATTTGATGAAATTGATGTTGGAATCAGCGGAAGAACAGCACAGAAAGTATCCGAACAGCTTTCCACGATAGCAAAACATCATCAAATAATCTGTATCACACATTTAGCACAAATTGCTGCCATGGCAGATACGCATTATATCATTGAAAAGCAAACAGATGGAACAACAACACAGACTATGATTCGGGAGTTGGATAAGGAAGCTTCAATTGACGAATTATCAAGAATTCTCGGTGGTGCAGAGATAACAGATCGTGTTCGTGAAAGTGCAAGAGAGATGAAAGAGCTGGCAGACACTACTAAAAAATACAAACTTTAAAATGAGCAAAATAACGTATTAAAAAAGTGAGGATATACAATACTATGTATATCCTTTTTTGATTGCTCTAATATAGTTATTGCTAGATATATGCAATCATACAGGATTCGTGCATAGAAAAAGGTATGAGGTGAAAGGATGAGGATTAGGAAAAAGTACAGAAAAGTACTAATATACGTATTATTACTTAATATTTTAGTATTATTATTCTTAGTTTATTATAAATTCGTTAGTAGCATTCCTGATGAAATCAAAATTATGGTGGATACGGAAGAAAACTTTGATTTTAATATACCGATGGAAGCCAATATTGAAACAGAAGAGGTTGGTGCTATCAGTGTAAATGATCTAAAGGTACCATCAAATCAGATAAAGATCAATCTAAACGAACCTTTCAGATTAACATCATCTCGAAAAGGAAAATACAGTGTAAATCTAAAACTATTCGGTCTTATCAATTTTAAGAATATATCATTAGATGTAATCGAAGCTTCTGAATTAATACCTTGTGGAAACCCAATTGGAATCTATGTTGAAACAGATGGAATCCTTGTATTAGGAAGTGGAAGAATTACGGGAGAGGATGGGCTTAACTATGAACCGATTACGAACAAACTTAAATCCGGAGATTATATCCTTGCAATAAACAATACTCCTGTTCTCAGAAAAAAAGATTTAATTAATGAAATACAAAATTGTAATGGAAAAGACATTACATTATTAATAAGAAGAAACGAGGAAAAGATAACAGTTCGTGTAACTCCCGTCAGAACGGCAAGCGGTAGTTATAAAATAGGTGCATGGATCAGAGACAATACCCAGGGTATTGGTACTCTGACATTTATTTCACCAGATGGACAATTCGGTGCATTAGGACATGGTATCACAGATATTGATACAGGTTTATTGATGGAGGTAAAGGCTGGGACAATTTATGGGGCGGAGATTATGTCAATTATAAAAGGTAAAGAAGGAGAACCGGGGGAATTAATTGGTATGATCCGGCAAAGTGACAAATATAAGCTCGGAAGTATCACAAATAATACGTATCAGGGCATCTTCGGGAAAATAATAGGATTGAATGAAATCAATAATAACCGAATCATTTCTTCTGAACCTTTGGAGATGGGTCTAAAGCAAGAGGTAGAGCGTGGAAAAGCAACAATTCGATGTACTATCGAGGAAAACGTAGAGGATTATGAAATTGAAATAGAAAGCGTTGACATAAGCAATAGCAATCACAGTAAGGGGATGGTAATTCGAATAACAGATCAAAGACTTCTTGATTTGACAGGGGGAATAGTACAAGGTATGAGTGGAAGCCCAATTATCCAAAATAATAAGATAATAGGTGCAGTTACGCATGTATTTATACAGGATTCAACGAAAGGCTATGGTACATTTATCGAAAACATGGTAAATAATTTAGAATAAAGAATTCTTTTGTTAAAAAAGCGGTCGACGAAATTAGAGTAAAAATATGGAAAATAAATGAAAAATAACAGCAGATAAACTGCTTTTCATAAACAAAAATACAAAATCTTGTGGTTGTATTATTTTTTAGCAATAATCTTTATTTTTCAGTGTCGAATGGTGCGATAAGAAACATTTGATAGTTGGATATGAAGTAGATATAATTCATATATGGCAAAAATTTACAACTGCTAAGATACTATGTGAAACAAAGGAATCAGTGGTACTTCCATCATGCTGTTGATAATTGACTAAATATGTAAAATATTAATAATAAAAGTCATATTATGTTATACGTTTTTTGTGTAATTTGCTAAATGTATAATTGTTGACGCGAAATAATGAAAGATGTATAATATATTCACATAACAACATGAAATCGGAAGAACTGCTTGAAAATTCACAAATAGCGAAATGTGTAATACGGACAACCCAATGACATAAGAAAAATAAGGGGACAAGAGAAAGCGTATGGAGAAGAATTAAAAAATGTATTGGAGGTCAGAGTAATGAGTAAAATTAACGTAGCTATTGTTGATGACAATGAGAGGATGGTGAATCTATTAGAAGATATTCTAAAAGAAGATTCCGATATCGAAGTAGTTGGGAAATCAGAGAATGGTATTGACGCATTAGATATGATTAAAGAGAAAAAGCCGGATGTTGTATTATTAGATTTGATAATGCCGAAGTTAGATGGATTGGGAGTAATGGAGAAAGTTAGAAAGGATTCCGAATTCAAAAAGAATCCTTCTTTTATTGTAATTACGGCGATAGGTCAAGAAGGAGTTACAGAAAATGCCTTTGAACTAGGTGCAAATTACTATATTATGAAGCCATTTGACAATAATGTAATCTTGTCACGTATCAAGCAGGTTAAAGGTGACTACCATAGTAAACTAATTGATAACCATAGAGTTAGTACCTATGAAAATAAAAGCAATTATATGGAAAGAAATCTTGAATCGGATGTAACGAATATCATTCATGAAATTGGGGTTCCGGCACATATAAAAGGATATCAGTACTTACGAGATGCGATTATGATGTCAGTGAATGATGCAGAGATGTTGAATTCTATCACAAAGCTATTATATCCATCTATTGCAAAACGTCATAAAACTACACCTAGCAGAGTAGAAAGAGCAATACGGCATGCCATTGAAGTTGCCTGGAGCAGAGGAAAGATGGATACAATAGATGAGTTGTTTGGATATACCGTTAGCAATGGTAAGGGTAAGCCAACTAATTCTGAATTTGTTGCTCTCATTGCAGATAAAATACGCTTAGAATATAAATTAAGATCCTAGATATTTGTTGTTAATGGAGAAATGAACAAATTATCTTACGTTATGTGACTATTTTTTGGGGAAGGGAAGAAGGAAGAGAAATCTACTACCAGATTACTCTTCCTTTTTTTGTGAATAGATATCATATGATTCGTAATAATAATTCTGAAAAATCAAAAAATTATATATGAACTTTATAAATTTAATATGGATTCGACCGTTACGGTTATGTTAAAATAAAAACGTTGTGAACTGATACGCTATTTTAACATTGGAGGAAAATATGAGTGCGATTGAAATTCTAGAAATACTTTTTGTATTTGCCGGTGGTTTGGGAATGTTTTTATATGGCATGAATTTAATGGGGGATGGGCTTCAAAAATCTGCCGGTAATAAAATGAAGCGTTTGCTGGGTTATCTCACAAATAATCGCATAATAGCAATTCTTGTAGGAACTTTGGTAACGGGAATAATTCAAAGTTCATCTGCTACAACCGTAATGGTCGTAGGATTTGTCAACGCCGGAATTTTATCGTTGGTACAGGCTGTTGGTGTAATCATGGGAGCTAATATCGGAACTACAGTAACTGCCTGGCTGGTATCTATGAATGAATGGGGTTCGGTGTTAAAACCGGAGTTTTTTGCACCGGCTTTGATAGCAATAGGAGCATTTATTTTATTACTTGCAAAAGACCAGAAAAAGAAGGATATAGCTGAAATTATTATTGGCTTTGGTATCCTTTTCATTGGATTGAAATTTATGTCCGATGTGATTAAGCCATACAGTGATTCTCCGATATTTAGTAACGCATTTCGCGTACTAGGGAAAAATCCACTTCTGGGTATCTTAGTGGGAGCGATCGTCACTGCAATAATACAAAGTTCCTCTGCATCTGTTGGTATTTTACAGACTTTAGCCATGGCTGGAGTAGTTAATTGGAATTCTGCTATATTTATCACACTGGGACAGAATATAGGTACCTGTATTACTGCTTTATTATCCAGTGTAGGTGCAAATAAAACAGCGAAAAGAGCAGCATTTATCCACTTATCATTTAATGTAATTGGTGCTACCATATTTGGAGCAATTATGTTTATTATCTTTCAAATTAATCAAGAATTTGCAGCTTCTAATATCAATAGTATTGAAATATCAGTTTTTCATACTATATTTAATGTATCTAATACGATTATCCTATTTCCGTTTGCAAATTGGCTGGTAAAGCTTTCAGGAGTATTTATTGATGATTCTAAGGTGGAACAGACAGAAGATGAGGTCCATATTACTTTGCGCCATCTTGACGAAAGAATATTAGAGACTCCATCCTTTGCTGTTGAAAACTCTGTTAAAGAAGTTGTGCATATGGGGCAAATCACGCTAAACAATGCAAGAGAGGCAGTGGAAGCATTACTAAAAAACAACAAAGAAAAGGCAGAGAAAGTACTCGAAGTAGAGAAGGTAATTGATTCTCATCAAAAAATAATTACGGAATATCTGGTTAAAATCAATAATTTATCCCTTACAGAAAAACAACATAAATTGGTTAATGACTTATTCTACACGATTACGAATATAGAAAGAGTTGGAGATCATGCAGAAAATCTTGCTGAACTGGCTCTTGAGAAAATCAAAAATAATATTATGTTATCTGAAAGTGCATATGAGGAATTAAAGGATATTTGTAATAAAGCAGTAGATTCCTTTGAGTATGCCATAAGGGCGAGAGAAACAGAAAATGTTGAGTATATCAGAGAAGTGGAGCGGCTTGAAGATATCGTTGATGACATGAAGGATACCTTAAGGCAAAGACATATTGATCGCTTGTCTCAAGGATTATGTACATCAGAAAATGGTGTTATTTTCATAGATGCATTAATTAATCTGGAACGTATCTCAGATCATTCCCTCAATATTGTTAATTATGTGGAAAGTGAATTTCAACCTAGAAACTAGTTTCACATATTAATTCAAAACTGCACAAAAATAAAGAATAAGTAATTCAAAAAGTCAACAGATTGATAATATTAGTGAAATGGACAAAGAAAACCTTGATATTTTTTCTTAAATTAGGTAAAATAAAATTGCTTGAGAAAAAATTATCAAAGTCTCTAAGCCCATAAGTTGATTAATAACTGTCTTCTGGCAGTATATTATAAATTTTAACAATTAGGAGGAATATTATCATGGCAGTAAAAGTAGCAATTAATGGTTTTGGACGTATCGGCCGTCTTGCATTTAGACAGATGTTCGGAGCAGAAGGTTACGAGATCGTAGCAATCAACGATTTAACAGATGCTAAAATGCTAGCTCACTTATTAAAATACGATTCCGCACAGGGAAGATATGCAAAAGCTGATACAGTTGTAGCAAAGGAGAACTCCATCGTTGTTGATGGTAAAGAAATCCAGATCTACGCTAAGGCTAATCCTGCAGAACTACCTTGGGGACAGCTTGGTGTTGACGTAGTACTTGAGTGTACCGGTTTCTTTGCATCTAAAGCAAAATCTCAGGCACATATCGATGCAGGTGCTAAGAAGGTTGTTATCTCCGCTCCGGCTGGCAATGATCTTCCTACCATTGTATTTAGTGTAAATGAGAATACATTAAAAGCAAGCGATACTATTATTTCCGCAGCTTCTTGTACAACAAACTGTTTAGCTCCTATGGCTAACACATTAAATAAATTAGCTCCAATCGAGAAAGGTTTCATGACTACAATCCATGCTTACACAGGTGATCAGATGGTTCTTGATGGTCCTCATAGAAAGGGTGACTTAAGAAGAGCTCGTGCTGCAGCTGTTAATATTGTTCCTAACTCTACAGGTGCTGCAAAAGCAATCGGCCTTGTTATCCCTGAATTAGCTGGTAAGTTAGACGGTGCTGCTCAGAGAGTTCCTGTTCCTACAGGCTCTGTTACAGAATTAGTAGCAGTAGTTAACGGTAAGGTTTCCAAGGATGATGTTAACGCAGCCATGAAAGCAGCAGCAAGCGCATCCTTTGGTTATACAGAAGACGAGCTTGTTTCTTCCGATATCATCGGTATTACTTATGGTTCTTTATTTGATGCAACTCAGACTAAGGTTACTGATATGGAGAATGGTAAGACATTAGTTAAGGTTGTTTCCTGGTATGATAATGAGAATTCATACACAAGCCAGATGGTAAGAACAATTAAATACTTTGCTGAATTAGCATAATAAGATATATGCTTAATTGATCCATCATGGGTCCGGTCTTTCAGGGCCGGACCCATTTTAATGCATGATGATAGAAAGTTCGTAAAGCGCACTTTCAATTGCATATTTGGACATCATTATATTATTTAATCAGAACATAGACGTTGAATGAGAAGCTTATCATAATTCATCTCGATTTCTTTGATAATTCCTACATTGAAAGGAGTAAGTATATGTTAAATAAAAAGTCAGTTGATGATATTAATGTAAAAGGTAAAAGAGTATTAGTTCGTTGTGATTTTAATGTTCCTTTACAAGAAGGTAAGATTACCGATGAGAATCGTCTTGTACAGGCCCTTCCTACAATTAAGAAATTAATTAAAGACGGAGGAAAGGTTATTCTCTGCTCACATCTTGGTAAACCGAAGGGTGAGCCCAAGCCGGAATTATCTTTAGCTCCTGTGGCTGTGAGATTGGCTGAATTATTAGGACAAGAAGTTAAGTTTGCAAAGGACGATAATGTAGTTGGTGCAAATGCAAAAGCAGCAGTGGAAGCTATGAAAGAAGGCGAGGTAGTTCTTCTTGAGAATACCCGTTACAGAATAGAAGAGACTAAGAATGTAGATACTTTCAGCGAAGAATTAGCTTCACTTTGTGATGTGTTTGTAAATGATGCGTTTGGTACAGCACATAGAGCACATTGCTCCAATGTTGGTATAACCAAATATGTAGATACCTGTGTTGTTGGATATCTGATGCAGAAGGAAATTGAGTTCTTAGGTAATGCAGTTAATAATCCAAAGAGACCATTTGTTGCTATTTTAGGAGGATCCAAGGTATCCAGTAAGATTTCCGTAATTGATAATCTTCTTGATAAGGTTGATACCTTAATCATTGGTGGAGGTATGGCTTATACCTTCATGAAAGCTATGGGTGAAGAAGTTGGTAAATCCCTTTTAGAGGAAGATTACTTAGATTATGCAAAACAAATGATGGAAAAGGCAGAGAAGAAGGGAGTTAAATTACTAATCCCTGTAGATACGGTTGTAGCACAGGAATTCAAAAATGATACTCCATTCAAAACGGTTGGTCGCGGTGGAATCGAGCCTGATTGGGAAGGTCTTGATATCGGTGAGATGACTCGTGAGCTTTATGCAAATGCAATCAAAGATGCTAAGACGGTTGTATGGAATGGACCGATGGGTGTATTCGAATTACCTAATTTTGCAGCTGGTACCATCGCTGTAGCCAAAGCTCTTGCAGAGATTGATGCTACAACTATTATTGGTGGTGGAGATTCAGCGGCAGCAGTTAATACCTTAGGCTTTGGAGATAAGATGACCCACATCTCTACTGGTGGTGGTGCATCCCTCGAGTTCCTGGAAGGAAAAGAACTTCCTGGTGTTGCTGCAGCTAACGATAAATAATGAATAATTGAATTATTATTAATAAGATGTAGCAAGCTTTCTTCAAAGTATTGTTGATTTTCAGAGGAAAGCTTGCTACAATCTAGTAAGACGAAATTATAGAAATGATTGTTTTATAATGAGATCATTTACTAGATAGATTTTATTAGGATGAACGTCTTGCTTTATCGGGACTGTTGCAATATAAAGCAACAAGAATCGCAGGTAATGAATAGGAGGATTAATATGCGTAGAAAAATAATTGCAGGAAACTGGAAAATGAATAAAACACCGGCTGAAACAGTTGCTCTTATTAATGAATTAAAGCCTTTGGTTGTTACAGAGGACGCTGATGTTGTATTCTGTGTTCCGGCGGTATCCTTAACAACCGCTTTGGACGCTGCTAAGGGAACGAACATTCAAATCGGTGCTCAGAATATGTATTTTGAGGAGAGTGGCGCATATACAGGTGAGATCGCACCCAATATGTTAACCAGCATTGGAGTTAAGTATGTTATTATTGGTCACTCTGAAAGAAGAGAGTATTTTGCAGAAACAGACGAAACAGTAAATAAAAAGGTATTAAAAGCGTTTGAACATAATTTAACACCTATCATCTGCTGTGGTGAGTCCTTAAAGCAGAGAGAACAAGGTATAACAATTGATTTTATTCGTCAGCAGATTAAAATCGCATTCTTAAATGTTACTTCAGAGCAGGCAAAGAAAGCGGTAATTGCTTACGAACCTATCTGGGCAATCGGAACTGGTAAGGTTGCAACAACAGAACAGGCAGAAGAGGTATGCAAGGCAATCCGTGAATGCATCGCTGAGATCTATGATGCAGCTACTGCTGCAGCTATCCGTATTCAATATGGTGGCAGTGTTACCGCAGCTAGTGCAGCGGATTTATTCTCACAACCAGATATTGATGGTGGTTTAGTAGGCGGCGCAAGTTTGAAAGCAGATTTCGGAAAAATCGTTAATTATAAGTAATTAGGGGAGCTGTTTCAAATTAATCCTATGCTGTGAGGGAATTAGAAAGAGAACTGAGCAGCATGTATTCAAGCTTTGAAACAGCTCTACTTTATAAAATAAGTTGGGATAGTTACCTTTTATAGGGTGCATAATCTTATAGAAGGTTTATGAAATAGATTGTAAAGGAGTAAGATTATGAGTAAAAAACCTACAGTTTTAATGATATTAGATGGATATGGTTTAAATGAGAAAAAAGAGGCGAATGCAATTGCAGAAGCAAAAACTCCTGTCATGGATCGTCTGATGAAGGAGTATCCTTTTGTGAAAGGAAATGCCAGCGGTATGGCAGTTGGTCTTCCAGATGGTCAGATGGGTAACTCCGAAGTTGGTCATATCAATATGGGCGCAGGAAGAATTGTATATCAGGAATTAACGAGAATTACCAAAGAAATACAGGATGGTGATTTCTTTGAAAATGCAGCTTTATTAGCAGCAATTGATAATTGTAAGAGAAATGGATCCGACTTGCATTTATACGGATTGCTTTCCGATGGTGGTGTACACAGCCATAATACTCATTTGTATGCTCTTCTCGAGCTTGCTAAGAAGCAGGGATTATCCAATGTATATGTTCATGCTTTTCTTGATGGTCGTGATACTCCTCCGGCATCTGGAAAGGAATTTGTTGAGCAGTTATGGGAGCAAATGAAAATTACTGGTGTAGGTAAAATCGCAACTGTTATGGGACGCTATTATGCAATGGATCGTGATAACCGTTGGGATCGTGTTGAAAAAGCATATCGAGCTATGGTATACGGTGAGGGTGAAACAGCAGAAAGTGGTGTGTTAGCCGTTCAGAACTCTTATGATAATGAGAAGTTTGATGAGTTTGTAATTCCTACGGTTGTGATGGAAAATGGTAAGCCTGTTGCTACCATAAAGGATAAAGATTCTATCATTTTCTTCAACTTTAGACCGGATAGAGCAAGAGAAATTACAAGGGCATTCTGTGATGACGAGTTTACAGGATTTGACCGTGGAGAAAGACTTCAGTTAACCTATGTATGTTTTTCCGAATATGATATCACCATTCCGAATAAAATTGTGGCATTCCATAAGATATCAATTGATAATACATTCGGTCAGTTCCTGGCTGCAAATCATAAAACCCAGCTTCGTCTGGCCGAAACTGAGAAATATGCTCATGTTACCTTCTTCTTTAATGCTGGCGTAGAAGTTCCCAATGAGGGAGAGGATCGTATTCTGGTGAATTCACCAAAGGTTGCTACCTACGATTTGCAACCGGAGATGAGCGCTTTCCAGGTAGCGGATCATTTGGTTGAAGCAATCAAGTCCCAGAAATATGATGTGATTGTTGTGAACTTTGCGAACCCTGATATGGTAGGACATACCGGTATAGAAGAGGCGGCAATAAAAGCAATTGAAGCAGTGGATCAATGTGTGGGAAGAGCAGTTGATGCATTATTATCCGTTGATGGACAGATGTTTATCTGCGCAGATCATGGTAATGCTGAACAGTTGGTCGATTATACAACGAATGAACCATTTACAGCCCATACAACTAACCCTGTTCCTTTTATCCTGGTGAACTATGATAAGAATTATACCTTGGCGGAAGGTGGATGTCTTGCGGACATTATCCCTACCCTGATTGAAATGATGGGTATGGTGAAGCCAGAGCAGATGACTGGTAAGTCCCTGCTATTGAAAAAATAGGTTGAAATAATTATTATTGTATGATAGAATTGACTTTAGTTTTTAGGAGGTGTAGATGATGGGTACGCTTAGAGTTATCACTCAAATCATATATATTCTGATTTGCATAGCATTGACAGTATTAGTGTTAAAGCAAGAAGGAAAAGGTGATGGTTTATCAGGTGCTATTACCGGTGCTGCGAGTGAGACATATTGGAGTAAGAATAAAGGCCGTTCCTTAGAAGGAACCATGGAGACAGCAACTAAGGTATTAGCTGGCGCATTTATTGTTTTATCTGTAGTATTGAATTTGAATTGGTAATAAATAAGTAGATTTAAAAAGGCTGTTACAGAATATATACAGGGATTATGACTTACCATAATGCACTGTCGGGAGAACATGTTGCTGTGTTTAGTATGTCTTAGTCGAACATTTATGTTTGCCTGAGACATACTGAACCAGTAATATGTCCTACCGTCTGTGTGAGGTAAGTCATAATCCCTGTTGTTACATTCTACAACAGCCTTTTTTTAAATTCTTATTTTAAAAAAAGCAATATATGGTATACTAATAATAGACTTGCATATAAGTCAAGTTGATGCAACAACTAGAATATTATTAGGACATCATAATAGGAGTAAATATGAAATTAAATGAAGAATTAGAAAGCAAAAGTACTATGCTACTCGAGCTATTTACAAATAAGGATTACAAACCATTACGGTTTAAAGAATTAGTCGGGCTTTTACAGGTTCCAAGAGGGGCAAAGCATGAATTAAAGATCGTCTTGGACCAGTTAATCGCACAGGGAAAGATTATTCTGGATGCTCAGGGACGATATCGCATTCCCGGAGATGATATTCGGGTTGGTACTTTTTCTGGAACTCAAAAAGGATTTGGTTTTGTAATCCTTGAGGGAGAGGATGAGGATATCTTTATTCCCGGTGATTCTACCAAAGGAGCTCTTCACGGTGACAAAGTAATGATCACAATAAAAGAGGAACAGACGGGCAGAAGAAAAGAAGGAGCCATTATTAATATTGTAGAACGAGGTAAGAATGAAATTGTCGGTACCTTTGAGAAGGGCAAGAATTTTGGATTCGTGGTTCCGGATAATCAAAAGTTCGGTAAGGATATCTTTATACCGAAGGAGCATACCAAGGGAG
Organism: Variimorphobacter saccharofermentans; assembly: GCF_014174405.1. Taxonomy (GTDB): domain Bacteria; phylum Bacillota; class Clostridia; order Lachnospirales; family Lachnospiraceae; genus Mobilitalea; species Mobilitalea saccharofermentans. The sequence goes on from NZ_JACEGA010000001.1 coordinate 1,385,852, forward strand.
CGGTCAATGGTCATAAGGTTGTTGTTAGGATAACCAATTATGGAGATGCTACAATGAGTCCGGAGGGAAAGGTGATTGAAATCATTGGGCATATAAATGATCCCGGTGTGGATATTATGTCTGTTGTAAGGGCATATGATCTTCCAGTTGACTTTCCTGAGGATGTGATGAGAATATTAGATAATGTTCCTGAAGAGATAGACCAGAAAGAGATTGCAAACCGGCTTGATATTCGTGATCTTCAGACTGTTACTATAGATGGTGAGGATGCTAAGGATCTGGATGATGCTATTTCAATTTCCAAGGAAGGCGATCTCTATCATTTGGGTGTTCATATTGCTGATGTAACTCACTATGTAAAGGAGGGCGCGGTACTGGATCGGGAAGCATTGAAACGCGGAACCAGTGTATACTTAGTAGACCGTGTAATTCCCATGCTGCCACATAAGCTATCTAATGGTATATGCTCCTTGAATCCGGGAGTGGACCGATTGGCATTAAGCTGTTTCATGGATATTGATCAGAAAGGAACAGTGGTTGGCCATAGGATTGCTGAAACAGTCATAAGGTCGGACCGACGTATGACCTATACCAATGTTGCGAAGATTATCGAAGATAGTGATGAGGAAGTTATAAAGGAATATGAGGATCTGGTACCGATGTTTCGTCTGATGCAGGAACTTGCTGAGGTATTAAGGGAACGGCGACATAAGAGAGGAGCTATCAACTTTGATTTTCCTGAGAGTAAGATCATTGTTGATAAGAATGGAAAACCGGTTGAGATTAAGCCCTATGAGAGAAATAAGGCAACTAAGATTATCGAAGAGTTTATGTTGATTGCAAACGAGACAGTTGCAGAGGACTTTTTCTGGCAGGAGATACCGTTTCTTTACCGTACCCACGATAATCCGGACGATGAGAAGATTAAGAAGCTGGCCATCTTTATTCATAATTTTGGTTATAGTATGAAGATTGGACAGGAGGAAATCCATCCCAAGGAATTACAGAAGCTATTAGTGAAGATAGAGGATACACCAGAAGAGGCATTAATCAGCCGGTTGACGCTTCGCTCCATGAAGCAGGCAAAGTATACGGTTGCAAACACCGGACATTTTGGCTTGTCTGCAAAATATTATTGCCATTTTACATCACCCATCAGACGTTATCCGGATTTGCAGATTCATCGGATAATTAAAGAAAACCTAAATGGAAAACTGGGAGAACAGAGGCAGCAGCATTATAGTAAGATTCTCTTTGAGGTAGCGGAGCATTCCAGTAAGACGGAACGAAGAGCCGATGAAGCAGAGCGTGAGGTAGAAAAGCTGAAAAAGGTAGAATATATGATGGAGCACATCGGGGAAACCTTTGAAGGCGTTATATCTGGCATTACCTCTTGGGGAATGTATGTAGAACTGCCCAATACCATTGAGGGAATGGTACGTGTAACGGAGATGAAGGATGATTATTATTTTTATGATGAAGAACGATATCAAATGGTGGGTGAGCACACCAAGAAAGTATACAAATTAGGGCAAAAAGTCATAGTAGAGGTTATTAATGCAGATAAATTACTGCGTACGATTGATTTTGCTCTGGTGGAGGTTGAAGAATAAGTGGGGGAAAATATTAAACTGATAGCCAACAATAAAAAGGCTTATTTTGATTATTTTATCGAGGATAAGTATGAGGCTGGTATTGCATTACATGGAACGGAGGTCAAATCTCTCCGTATGGGAAAATGTAGTATAAAGGAATCCTTCCTTCGGATTGAAAACGGGGAGGTATATATCTACAATATGCACATCAGCCCCTATGAAAAGGGAAATATTTTTAATAAGGATCCCTTAAGGGTACGAAAGCTTTTGCTTCATAAATACGAGATCAATAAGATTAATGGACAGCTGGTGCAAAAGGGATATACCCTGATTCCACTACAGATATATTTTAAGGGAAGCATTGTAAAGCTGGAGATTGGTCTGGCACGTGGTAAAAAGCTTTATGATAAGCGACAAGACATTGCGAAGAAGGATCAACGAAGAGAAGCAGAAAAGGATTTCAAGGTAAAGAATTTGTATTAAGTGAGATAGAGATATACATTCTCAGGGAGCCTGCTGAAGGAGAACGAAATGTACTTAATCAGCAGGCTTCTTTTATATTGAATGATAAAAGAATTCAAATGTAATATATATTGAAGCAATAATTGGACTGGATAGAGAGTACTATCTTAGGGGTCGATATAGTTCGTAGTAGCCTTGAGGATATCCACAGATCGGGCATATATCCGGAGCACACAAACCACTTAGAATATTGCCACAGCCTAGGCAGACCCATAAAGTTTCATTCGGTTTACAGAATAGTTCATTGTTTTGAATCTCGGTAATCAGAGTCTGGAAGGTATAATTATGATTCAGCTTTATATTAGCAATTCCACTGAATAAAGAAGCGATATCTGTATAGCCTTCTTCATTAGCAATACGTGCAAAATCTCGATATAGACTACTTTCTTCAAGTTCGTAATTGCTGGACTCCCCAAGATTTTGTAACGTAGTGGGAGTGCCGCCATTTAGAATATTACGTAGTCTTTCCGCTACGAACTGTTCATTTCTTGACGCTGTATTAAAAATAAAGCTTATCTCCATTAGAACATCCTGGTTGGCTTTTTTGCTGAACAGCCCATATTTTGCATTAGCCCGTAATGCATCTTCATAAGCTATTTGCAGATTCGCATAGGTTCTGCTTGATTGAAAGTCCATAATACTCCCCTTTTCATAATGACTTTATATGGATAACATCTCAGTCAATTATCATATTACTATCTAACTAAAATATATGAATCTCTCTTACGCATTATGTGAAAAACAATAATCCAGATTGACATGGGAAAAAGTGATTTCAATAATTTGCTAATGATTACAATACTTATTTAAATATCATTATTTGATTGCATCCATACTAGTGGAGAAGAAAATTAACTTGTAAGCAAGGAAAGAGATGGGAGCTTTGTCCTCTATTGTAATGTGAAGCCAATTTCGCAGCCTTTGTTATTACCACTTTTGCAGTAGATGTCTCCTCCATGCTCCTGAATAATATACTTGCAAATGGATAACCCAAGACCTGAGCCGGGGACACTGGTGCTTCTGGATTTTTCGGCACGATAAAATTTGTCAAAAACATAAGGAATATCATCCGGACTGATGCCGATGCCATTATCCTTGACCTTGATGAGAATATATTTGTCCTCGCGCTCGGCCTCGATGATAATTTTTCCGTTCTGTCCGGAGTATTTAATACTATTATCTACCAGATTATAGATTACCTCAGTAATCCGTTTGGGATCGATAGTAACCAGCATATTAGGTAGTGTGGTAGAACGGGAAAACTCCAACCCATTTTGTCTGACATAGATCTCGATTTCATTCATCAGGGGCTCGAAGAAAGTGGGAAAGTATATTTCCTGGCGTACGATTTCTAATTGCATCAGTTGAGCATTGGAGTATTCCAGTAGTTCATTAATCATGCCAATTAGCAAGTCGGTTTTATTTAGTATAATCTTAGCAAACTCTTCCTGTTGTTCAGGGGTTTTTGCTATCTGATCCCGTAGTCCTTCGCTATAAGCTTTAATCGTTGAAATCGGGGTTTTTAAATCATGGGACACACAGGAGATCAGTTCCTGTTGAGATTTCTTTAAGGCTTCTTCCTTGATTTGCTTGGCCTTTAATTCATCCCTCATTAATTCAAAAGCATAGGATAGATCACCGACTTCATTCTCGTTTGCTGTTTTCCAATAAGTTCTAAGCACTTCCAGATCATAATTGCCGGATATAATCGCCTTTGCTGAAGCGCTGATTTCACGTAGTGGAGTCAGAATTCGGCGGTTACAGTAAATGGTTCGTGCAAATATGAGAAGAAGAGAAAGCAGAATACCAGAGAATAAGGGAAGGAAAATCTTCCATAATTGATCATGGATGGTGTTATGAATAACTATCTCATTTGGAATGAGGAAGACAACAAAACCTGATACAGCTCCGTTTTTTTGAAGAATAAAGCATTCCTTTAATAAAGCATTCTCTTCTAATGCAAAGCTCTTGTCATACTGGAGCATTTCCTGGACATTAACGATATCGTTGACCTGATTCTTAAAAGGTGCTTCGCTGTATAATACCATACCATTCAGGTCAAATACCATAAAGGGATAGTTTCCAGATTTGTAGATACCTTGTTCTATCTGATATTTTTGCTCTGAGACTACGAGTCTGACTTCATTGTCATAATGGTTAAAATCAGACGATAAATAGAGAGAAAGGGTTATAATCGTAGATATGATAAGAACGGCTGCAATCACAACAGCCGTAATAATATTAATTCTGAATAATCTATAGTTTTTCACTCTGATTGCTGTACCTTGATATTCATTGTTCATATCGTATGTAATCCCATTCCTATCCATCATTTTTAGTCAACGGATAATTTATAGCCAGCTCCCCATACTGTTTTTATGTAATCCAGCTGATGTCTTGCAAGCTTTTCACGCAATCTTTTTACATATACCGTGACGCTGTTGTCATCACCATATTTGCTATAGCCCCACACACCAGAATAGATTTGCTCCTTTGAGAAGACCTGATTCGGGTTACTGGCAAAATAAAATAAAATCTCGAATTCTTTGGTGGTAAGGTCTAAGCACTTCCCTCCAGCAAAAGCGGTATAGGAGGATTTGTTTAATGTCAGATTACCGATTGTTATTACATCCTTGATATAACCTGCTTTGTTTGACATCTGTTCATATCTTCGCAGATTTGCCTTTACACGTGCCACTAATTCAAGAGGACTAAATGGTTTTGTCACATAGTCATCTGCACCAATGCCCAAAGCGATTACTTTGTCCATCTCACCACTTTTAGCAGAGATCATAATGATAGGAACATCGTACTTTTCTCGAATTTCCTTGCATATGCTTATCCCATCCTTTTTCGGAAGCATAATATCAAGCAGAACTAAGCTTGGATTTTCTTTATAGAAGAAAGATAACCCCGTCTCCCCATCATGTGTAACGATCGGAGTAAAACCTTCCACATCCAGATAAGCGCCTAATATATCGGCCAGCTCTTTTTCATCTTCAATAATAAGTATTTTCTGTCCCATGGAATACCTCTTTTTGTATGATTTAGTATCTTAAGATAATTATACCTGAATTGTAATAGATTACAACTATGGATTATTTTAAGTAGCGACTAGTGTAAATGCTCTGCTATGGATATACTTCCATTCGCCGGCTTTCACCCATGAAACATAATAGATTACCACCCTTTACTCTTTAAAAAGTGATAAACCATATCCTCGCGTTCCTTGGTGTTTTCCTCATCATATTCATCTAATTTTAGATCTCCGTCAATCCTACCATCCTTGAGGTAGAGGATTCGGTTTCCTCTAAGCGCAGCCTTCAAATCATGGGTAACCATGACGATGGATTGCCCGTTTTTGTGGATATCCGTGAAAATATCCAATACCTGCTCCCCTTGAGAGGAATTAAGGGAACCAGTAGGTTCATCCGCATAGAGTACTTTTGGATTATTAATCAGAGCACGGCAGATGGCCACTTTCTGCTTTTGACCACCGGACATTTGATTCGGAAACTTATTTTTATGTGAGGACAATTCCATTCGATCCAATAAATTGGATATATTAGCTTCAATTGATTTCCGATCTCTCCTTGTCTTATAGGTAGGACTTAGAATATTCTCATAAACATTCAGATTGGGAATAAGGTTGATTCCTTGAAATACAAAGCCGATTTTTTCTTTTCGCAATGATGCCATTTTCTTACCTCTTAAGGAGGAAATATTCTGGTTCTCGAAGAATACTTTTCCGCTAGTAATCTCGTCCAGACCACTAATTGAGTATAGAAGAGTGGATTTTCCTGATCCGGAGCTTCCCATGATGATGGTAAAATCACCTTCGTAGATATCCAAATCCAGGTTCTTAATTACATTATTAACTTCCCCATCACTGACAAAGCTTTTACAAAGTAATTCTGTACGTATTATGATATTTTTCATAGTTTATATCATTCCTTTCATCATATAGGATACAAGTTGTATATTATTTAACAATTATCTACTCCTGAACCAAATCCCGGGCGTTTACCTTCCGAATGGATCTGGATGATATTACGGAGCTGAGTATAAAAATCAGTATAATCATGGCATTGATCACTATCAGGTGTGAATAATCGTACTGTACTGGGTATTTAATAAATTGAAACATGGATAGGATAACTGCCATAATCTTTGGATAGATCACAATACTAACTGGAAGTGTAATCAGTACGGAAGTAAGTCCGATAATACCCACATAGTACAAATTCGATAGGATCAGATGCGTAGTTGTATATCCTATACATTTATAGATACCATTAATTTTCTGTGACTTCAGGTTTTTGAGAAGAACAATGCTGTAGATATTAATTCCGGCAACCAAAAGGACCAGGACTACCATGGGCGGAATTGCATTTTGCTGCGGAGTCACTACCATATCCATGATGGAATTATATACATCCGTTCGCTTTAAGATATTTCCACTACCACCGATTGCTCTGCTGAGGTCAGAGATAAAGGCATCAGTATCTGATTGATCTTTCAGATAAACAGATATGGTGTTATAGGGGAGGTGATAATCTTGATCTGTGTAGGCTGAGGTAGTAAGTCGGCAAACTGATCCTAGCTGTAGATAGGATTGGAATAAGCCGGTCACTAAAAAATGAGAGAATTTATCCCCTTCCAGATTGATCTCTACGTAATCTCCGATATCTTTTTTTAATTCCTTTGCCATTTTGGTGGACAAAGCAATTTCACTACCGTTTTGAGGATTTCTTCCTTTGACAATAGGTAGGTTTGCCAAGCGATAATCATCATAGACAAAGGCGTTCATGTATGTCTGTGTCATTCCTTTTTTCCATTTCAGGATTACTCTTTCCTGTTGGATACTCTCAAATATATGATCCACTCTGCTATCCTGAAGTACACTATTACGTACAAATTCGTATTCTGATTCCCAACTGACGGTAATCATAGCATCACATTTGTCAATACCAATCCAAAAATCATTGTTATCCCTCATATTATTTGCCACATCTAAGGAGATAATGGCAAAATTAACACTAAATACAGTGACAATACAGGTTAGGAATATTCCGATCGCATTTTTCTTTTCTCTGGTAAAGGTACGAAAAGCAATACCAAAGGGAGAGAACGGAAGAGTGGAACTACCAGAATATTTTTTCTTCTTGATTCCACCGTAGTTTATTCCGCTTAATACGGAGGCAGGTTTAATATTTCTGGTTCTGGCAATGATTAGGGTTATAATACTTAACACAAAGATGACTGTCGCCAGATAACATACCACAGCAGGAAGGAGAGGATTCTTTACCTTCAACTGGCCCATATTTTCAAAAACTCCTGATAATATAGTGTTTGATAGGAAAACGGAAGACGAAGTACCAACGATACAGGCTATGGATACAATGACAAAATATAATTTAATATACATAAATAAGATATCATTTGAGGTATATCCCATTGTTTTATATACAGCTATGGCCTTTTCGTCAGAGATCATTACATGCTTAATCATAAATTGTATCATGAGACCACTGACCAGTAGCATAATGACGCCAATCGCGAAAAACAGTGCTCCTATCAGGCGTCCCACAAGGAGGGAATTGTCGATCACATCCTCAATCGGTGATAGAAAGGCCGGCAGTTCACCGTCATGAGCTTCCCGAAAGGAACTTTCTATTTCCTTTCCGCTTATCCCATCCTTGGTATAAAGCATAATTCTGGTGGAACGCGTCAGATTGTCCGGTATATGATTAATCAGGATATAGGTATCAAAGGCAATGGATGTCTGATAAGGTTCCGTGTAGATTGCTTTTACCTTATAGGATAATTCTTTGCCGGTATATTGCATTGTGATGATATCTCCCACATGGATATCGTAATCATTACTAATCGAGGCTGGTAATAGACATTCATCATCCTCAAGCGGATGAGCTGAGTTAGACGAAACATTTTCCCCACCCTCCAGGTATCTGACTTTGCCATATGCTTGTTCGTTGTATTCAGTAAGATTGGCAAACACCTCCAGCTTTTTGCCGTTAGAGTATAAATTCTCTTCAATATAATGCTCTGTTATGTATATTACATTTTCCATGATATCGAGCTTAGAAAACTCTTTACCTAGGTGATAGACTGCATCTTCACTTGTGTCAAAGGCATATACCCTGGCTGATGCTGCATCGCATTCCTCTACGAATTCCTGAAAAGGTGCATCGAGGGAAGATAGAATATTCATCGAACCGGTCAACAAGATGGAGCATAGCATTATTATTAAGAATATTAATAATGTCTGAAGCTTTCTTTGTCTGAGATTTTTAATCCACATATGTATTTTCCTTTCCTTTTTAATCCTTGTACGTACTTTTGCTTCAATCTTATACCCATCATAGAACAAGAAAATAAAATAAAAATAGGAAAATTATTAAAAATTATTAACAGCAGTAACGGAATACTTATTTTTGGCGAATTTGTGCTTACTAGTACGATAATCGACATAACAGGAGTAGTAATATATCTCATATTATAAATAAAATGATGTCAATAGTAGGAGTTTCCTACTATAGCGTAAAATTTTTGTAGGAAAAAATAAATAAAGAATAAGAGAACACCAAACTTTGTGTTAAGATTAAGTCATCACACAAAACAAAACATAAAAGAAGGTGTTCTCTTATGATTAAAAGTATACAACATTTTGAAGAGGTTGGCATTAGAAATCTTGAAAAAGAAGTAGAAAAATTTTTGAAGAATCCAAAGGATATGGCTTCCTTTGTCTATGGAATTCAAGACAACATAATTAAGCTTGGTCTGGATATTATTAAAGAAACACTAGAAAGCTGTGATGAAACGCTAAGGAATAGTGGAAAAAGGAAAAAGGATTGGCAAATCGTAAAGAAGGATGAAAAAACTCTTATCACATCATTAGGAAAGGTCTGTTTTGAGAAAACCTTATTTAAAAATAAGGTAACTGGGGAAAGGGGCTATCTCTTAGATCGGATATTAGGTATTGAAGAGCATGAAAGATTAACTGAGGATGCAGAAGCAAAAATGCTTGAGGAATCAGTTGAAACATCCTATCGTAAGGCAGGTCAGGCAATCAGTATAAGTGAAATTGTAAGCAAGCAGACGGTGAAGAATAAAATTCATAGCCTTGAGTTTCAAAACGAATATAAAGATTTACTTAATAAGAAAAAAGTAAAATACTTGTACATAGACGCAGATGAAGATCATATATCCTTACAATTCCGGGAACGGAAAGGTGATCTTGTGAAAAATGATAATCATATGAAGAATAACTGCATAATAACCAAAATCGTCTATGTATATGAGGGAATAGAAAAAGAAGGTCCGAAAAGTAAACGAAATCGGCTTATAAATCCTTACTACTTTTGTGGCACATACTCTGGAGAAGATAATAGTAAACTTTGGGATGAGGTGTATGACTATATACGTTGTAACTACGATATAGACAGCATCGAGAAAATATATCTAAATGGAGATGGAGGAGGGTGGATAAAAGCAGGAAAAAGAAGACTGGCCGGACTTACCTATGTTCTGGATGAATTTCATTTAAGCAAGTATATGATACGAGCCACATCACATTTACTGGATTCAGCTGAAGAAGCACGTCAGGAAATGTATAAAACGATGAGAAGTGGGACGAAGAGAGAATTCGAAAAAGTGATAGAAAAGATTTTGAAGGTTACAGACGGAGAAGCAACCATAAAGAGAGTCAAAGAGAGTAAAGAATATATTCTCTCTAATTGGTCTGCAGTGAAAGTTCGTTTAGAAGAAAAAGAAGGTATAGTGGGATGTAGTGCAGAAGGCCATGTCAGTCATGTGCTGTCCTCAAGGATGAGTTCAAGACCAATGGGATGGAGTAGGATGGGTGTAGATAAGATGGCACATTTAAGAGCGTATTATTATAATGGTGGAGATATGCTGGAATTGGTAAGAAAACAGAGGAGGCAGACAAAGGCTGCAGGAGCTGAAGAAAATGATATAATAAGCTGTGAGGAGGTTCTTCGTTCTGAGAAGAATAAACGTAATGAACTGGGTAAGTATATGGAAAGTATAAGCCATAGTGTGAGTGCTGATGTAAGGAAATATGCATGGTTTAACGCCCATATATGGGGCTTGTAAAAGAATATATAAAAAGGTATAGTATAGGTGTGAATTCTAAAACACATCTTTGGTGAACTCCGCCTCTCTATTTCCTACAGTATAGTTACGCAATCGTTTCCTACTATCAGTGATTGATTATCCTTACTAATTATAGTAAAATAATGCTTAGATGGAACATATAGACAAGCGCATGTATGAAAAACGGAGAGAGTGCGAATGCGAAGAATAAGAAACGGATTACTAATAGTTGCTATAACAATTCTGATCCCGGTATTTTTATCCGAGGTACCGTCAGCGAGTGCGGCTATGAAGTATGGTGCGATGGTTACCATTACGGAAAAGGGTCAGGTTCTCGATTCTATTACATATAATGGTGTAACAGTAGATGCAGTATATACCTATGAGAGCTATCCAAGTAACGATCCAGTATATTGCTGTGCTGCTTTTGTAAAGAAGTTCTATTCAAAGGTATATGGTATTTCGGTTTATAATCTGAGTTCCACAAAGAGTACCCCTTTGGTTTACTATTCTAAAGGAAACTTTTCAGTTACTACGGAGCCTAAGGTAGGAGATATTATTCGGGATAACAAAAGCACACATTGGGCAATCGTTAAGGCTGTTAATGGAACTACAATCTCAGTGATACAGCAAAGCTATAAGACGGGGGCCACTGCTTTTATAAATTGCACCATTGATCTCAGTGATACAAGATATACCTACTTTACATATAGCAATCGAGTTGAAAATTCTACAGCTACTGAGAGTCCAGCCTTATTACAAGATGCTCAGGGAAGTGCTGAGATACAGAATACTGCATCTCTGGCTGAAACTACGGTTGCTCCAGCTAATCCTGATACGGTTACCCAAACCACAGGAAGTAATAGTTCGGGCTCTAATACTACTGGGGTGAATGCAATTTCTCCAGACGTAGGAGCGGAACTACAAAGCCTGATTCCGCAGGTAACAGTTACGAAGAAGACTCTTTACACGGGTTACAAGAGCTATACACTAAAATTTACCGGAATATCGGATACAGCACAATTATCCTTTTCCACTAGCAATCCAAAGGTGGCTGAAGTCAACAGTAAGGGTAAGATTACACCGGTTAACGAAGGAATCGCATTTATTACAGTTAAGATTAGTCAGGGAGGAGACACCTACCAGTATAATGTGACGATCAATGTTAAGAAGCCTTATTTAAAGCTTACTAATTCCAGCAAAAAGCTTTCTATTGGCGATATCGTTTCTTTCAGTGCTAAAACCTATGGGTTGAGTGGAGAGATTGTATGGAATACTTCCAATCAAAAAATCGCAAGCGTTGATAGTAAGACAGGAGAAGTAACAGGAATCAAGAAGGGGACCGTCACCATAACAGCTACTTGTAATGGGGTGTCAGTGAAGAAAAAGGTAAGTGTAGAGTAGTAAGACTATATTATAAAACTATATATAAATACAAAGGATAAAAAATGATGGACAGAATAGATGAGTATAATTCAGAATATTGCCAAGTAAGATATCAGAAAGAGGAAAACATTGTGCTCCTTACATGGAAGAAGTTCTGCTGCTATGATGATTACCGAACTCCGGCTTCATATGCCTTGGAACTGTTGAAGAAGCAGAAGGGAAGTAATTTGGTTATTGATGCACGAAATGGATTTGAGGATGAGAAAGAGGACGTAGAATGGGGCTTTACCTATTTGCTGCCTAACATGGCAAAGACAGATTGCAAATCAGTTGTTATTATCATGGATGCAGTAAATGATATCGAAGGTGAAATGGATATGTGGACGAAAGAATTTATGAAGTACTTCCATGTATCCCGTGCAACTAGCTACGAAGAAGCTTCCCGTATTATCCATAGTTGAAATATACAACAGGCACATGATGAGTCAAGAGAGTAGCAACCATGATTCACGAAGATCAATATAGATCGGAAAAAAGTATCTTCTATGGCAATCAAATGCACTTTAATTCATACGAAGAATATGCTAGTATAATATTACACAGAAGATAAAGCAACGAATAAGATACCTTTAATTATTTTTCCAGAAGTGGAAAGAGAGATCTCTTGACACTACTGGTGAAATGCTATATTATAATCATACGTTTGCATACCAGTTATTACAGATTGTCAGGGTGCTACAGGTACCCAGAATGATATCTTGTAATCACAATCTTAACGATCGGGGTTGTACTGGTTTCGACGGGGGTTTTGAAATTGCGGAAGCCATTCGCAGACTAGGACTGCGTCACCAACTTAGAACTAAATATAAACGCAAACGATAATTACGAATTAGCTGCTGCGTAAGCAGTTTGTCGACCTTAAGCAACTCGCGGCTTAAGACCTCGGCATCAAATTAGCGGGGCCCTCTATTTCCAAAGCTTTGAGGAGGTAGAAGAAACATGAAGCTACCAAAGCTAAGAGCCTGTCTGTCGGCGCTTAGTGGAGGGAACAGCGAACTTCGGGTTCGCATAAAAGACCGACTGTAATGGGAGAAACTGCAATGAATGGGCTTTCGGACAGGGGTTCAACTCCCCTCAGCTCCATTAAAATTAACCGCTAAACTCAATGGTTTAGCGGTTTTTTGTTTTTAACCAATAATTTGAAATAATGTATTGCATTCATTCTATGTTTATGATATTATATGACCGGAGTCATAACATGAATAAAGTCAATAGGAGTGATACAATGTCATTATACAAGGAACAGAGAGAACAGATTAAAAAGCTAATTATTGATAGATCAATATCATTATTTAATGAAAAGGGATATGAGAATGTAACTGTAGAGGATATTACGAAATCAGTGGGGATAGCGAAGGGAACATTCTACAATTTCTTCTCATCAAAAGCAGTCATTCTTCTGCTGTGGTTCGAAATGAAGTTCCAGCAAATAAATATCGATCAAACGAATAATAGTGAAAGAAGTGTGGAAGAAAACCTTCAATTTTTTATTAAGATACTGTTATCAACAGTGAAAGATGAGCAGAGCTTATTTGTCAGCATGTTAGAAGAATATATAAAACTGCACTATGATGAATCGGAGAAGGATAAGCTGGATTTTAAGGTAATCCTTCACAGAGTGATAAAAGACTCGAAGGATTATGCAAATATTGGAGTTAATTGTACGGAGTTAAAAATGAAGGTATTGAGCAGATCGATGTTCTTGGAAATGCTAAACTGGTTTTACTTTATGAAGACACTGGATGGCCTAGAGGAACAGTTAATGAAGGTTATAAAGATCTGCTTATATGGTCTACTGCAAACTATAGATAATGAATAACTGAATTACAGATGGTATAACTAGTTAATTACTGATTTACAACTAGTTATTTACAGATCTAGAACTAATTAATTACTGAATTAATACTAATGCTTTACTGATGGAAAGGAGTATTGGAATGATATACATACTATGTGGAATAAGCATATTCACTGTTTTATCTTTAACTATATTATATTATTTTTCGTTCGCGAGAGTAGAGTATGACTATGAAATAAATCTGAATGTATCAAGTGATTCGTTTGAAAATTACGGTTTTATTCCCGAACGCTATACGGGAAGGGGAGAAGATATATCGCCCTCACTGAAGATTGATAAGGTTATTGCAGAAGCGAAAAGCATTGCTATCATAATGGATGATCCCGATACCCCGATTGGGACCTTCACTCACTGGGTAGTCTGGAATATTCCTGCTAATATAAGTTATATACCGGAAGGATTACCAAAAGAAAAATCAATCGCTCTTCTTGGTGATGCATGTCAGGGTAAAAATGGCTATCTTACTACAGGATACCGGGGACCTAAACCTCCTAGAGGAACTGGTGCCCATTTATATAGATTCAAGGTATATGTTTTAGATACGGAGCTAAAATTGAAGAGCAGCGCCGGTAAAAACCAATTGCAGAGAGCTATGGATGGTCATGTACTTCAATATGGAATATTGACAGGAAGATTCGGATGTAAATAAGAAAGCAAATAGGTAAATTGAGAGGAGATCATATGATTACAAAAATATTTTATTATTCAGGAACGGGGAATTCATTATCTGTTGCCCGCAAAATTGCTGTTGGATTAGAAACGGCAGAGCTGGTATCCATACCCAAGGTAATAAATGAAGATATTAATACGGAAGCGGATGCAGTTGGTTTTGTATTCCCTGTGTATGGTTGGGGATTACCACAGATTGTCAAGGATTTTATTGACCGTCTCAGCTTATCTCAGGTCCAGTACATATTTGCAGTAGTTACCTGTGCCGGAACACAAGGTGGTACTCTGATACAGCTTAAAAAAATACTTCAAAGTAAGAAATGCGATTTACATGCTGGCTTTTCTGTTAAGGAAAATAGTTACTCGCCAATGAAGCAGGTCCCCATAGAAAAATTTGTAATATGGTTGAACCGGAAATCCAGACCACTTCCGATTGAAGACCGTTTACCTGAAATTCTCTCAACCATTAAGCAGAGGCATTTGCATGAACCTGAGATCGGATCATCCTTTGCAGCATGGCTGGGGACAACAATCTTACATGATTCGGTCTTACAGGAGTTAAGAAAATACGGAAAAGACTTTTATGTTGATAATAAGTGTAACCATTGTGGAACATGCGTAAAAGTCTGTCCACGAAAAAATATTCAAAAGGAGAATGACAGCATAATCTGGAAGGGTAATTGTGAGCTTTGCTTTGCCTGCCTCAATTGGTGTCCCCAAAAAGCCATCTGGCTAAAGGATGAACTGCTGCCTCAAAGACGATCTCATCATCCGGAGATAAAAATATCGGATATTATCAATGAATGAACAGTGAATACACGATATCTCCTAAGTAGACAAGGAATATAACAAAAGTCTACTCAGGAGGTATTTTTTTGTGTTTTGCATATAGGTCAATTGAAAAGGTAAATTCACTACCATTATCTCCAATGAGAACTTTAAATAAAGTCGCAGAAGATATCGGGTCGCAACTCAAAGTATAGTTGGTCGATGATATCGATTACGGATTGTGATGTATTTGCATCTCTGATAAATGCCAGCATTTGTTGATGGATAGAAAAGTGTAGCGTAAGAAGAACATTCCCACCTTTTACGCCTTCAACGGAATCCATTTCAACATTTGGAAGACAGGGATGTGCAATATATAAAAAAATGGAATATATGCTTTGCATATAATCTATATTGATGAAAAAAAGCAGAATCAATTACTTGATAAAGAAGCAATCTACAATCTTTCCGAGCCGGAATATAAGGAGGTTAAGGCAGATTGGCGGAGAATCTATTTATAATCGTTTTGATAATATCTATGTCTTAAATCTGGTGGAATCGGGACTTCAAAAAGATGTCCAGTATCTGAAGGGTGAACATATATAAGAGGAAAAACCGATATTTACAATATGTGCTTCTCAGATTAAGGTTGAAGAGATGGAACAGATGAATTTGTTGTTTTAGATTTTATGGGATTTTCATACTTTATTTAAATTATGTTCTTATAAACCCTCCTAAGTAGACATGGGAAACAGCTCAAATCTACCTAGGAGGTAATTTTGTTTATCTGTGTGTATCTATGTATATATTTGTTGCACGGTAAAACTTGTCGTGATATAATGGAATAAAAAGTTAAAAAATGTTATTTTATACATACAGAACGATTAACTATATCGATATTTCATTTGAATATTCTACTCATCAACGCAGCATTTCAAAAATCGTACAATGGCTCTGTAACAAAAATCTTTACAATGGCTCTGTAACAACAATCACCGAAAAATGTAAATCAGGTATGAGACAAATGAAAGTACCGCTTTCATTTGTTGTTAATATAAGAAATATCATCAGATACACAGAATAATTCCTTGGCTGACAACAACACAGATCTTGTAGTAGGTATTGTTAATGAATATGAGAAAAATACGGGAAGGGAGATTTTTTATGGATCAATTTGTAGGCGATATTCAGTTGTTTGCACTCGATTTCCCACCATATGGTTGGATGAAGTGCGAAGGACAGACTCTGAGTACAAGCGAGTACCAAGTTTTGTTTTCGTTATTAGGGACGAGATTTGGCGGAAATGGTCAGACTACCTTTTGTTTGCCTGACTTAAGAAAAGCTTTGCCAATACAGGGAATGGGTATGAGTTATTGTATTGCATATTACGGATTGTACCCAATGCCGCAATGATT
This sequence comes from Variimorphobacter saccharofermentans, assembly GCF_014174405.1. Classification (GTDB taxonomy): domain Bacteria; phylum Bacillota; class Clostridia; order Lachnospirales; family Lachnospiraceae; genus Mobilitalea; species Mobilitalea saccharofermentans. The sequence goes on from NZ_JACEGA010000001.1 coordinate 1,402,261, forward strand.
ATGAATACTGAGATCAATTATTTGTTATAGGAGGATTATATTATGGAGTATTATTATGGACAGATTTGTGTATTTCCTTATATTTTTGTACCTAGGGGATGGAAGCTATGTAATGGAGAGCTCCTTCAAATTTCGCAGAATCAGGTGCTGTTCTCCTTGATTGGTACTAAATTTGGAGGAAACGGAACTACTAATTTTGCTCTTCCTAATCTGCAGGGAGCGGAACCGGAGCCCGGCACAGGCTACTACATATGTGTAGAAGGTGTATACCCAAGCAGAAGTTAGGATTATTAGAATAACCCTGAAACTACGAAGGGATTAGAAAGGATGATAAATAATGGCAGGTAACATCGCTTTGAATAAGTATGCCACTGCAAGTAACTCTGTATTCCCCTTCACACCTGCAAAGGCAGTGAATGGTGTGGAGAGTTACTTAGCACGTTGGCTTGGATCACTAAATCAGTCGAATCCTTATAACTGGCTGAGTGTGGATCTTGGCGATCTCTATTGGGTTAATCGCTGGGTCGTTAAACACATGGGTGAGGTGGGTTGGCCGGACTCTTACAATTTAATCGATTATAAGCTTCAGGGAAGTGTAGATGGTACGAACTGGTCTAATTTAGATTCGGTTACAGGTAACACTGCAAAACTAACAGATAGATCGTTTTTCCCGACTAAGGTGAGATATGCCAGGTTATATATTACATCAGGGATAAGATGTAATCCTAAATTTGCATCGGTTGCCGGTTTTGAGCTATATGCTGCCGATCCTACTGATTCAAAATTGTCTGGCTTAGTATTGAGTAATTCAATAGCGCTTATTCCAGAATTTGATCCGGCAGAAAATACATATAATGCCAATGCAAAATATGATGACAGTAGTATTACGGTGACTCCGACTGTGGCGGATCCCAGAGCATCAATCGAGGTGAATGGTTCGCCTGTGACCAATGGACAGCCATCGAAGCCAATCAGCCTAAATGTAGGTGTTAATAGTGTGATACCGATTAATGTCACCCCGTATATCGGAAAGGTCAATACCTACACAATTAATGTAGTAAGAGCGACAAGTCCGTATTTATCGGGACTTACATTACAATCAGGAAGAACGATTATTCCTATCAATCCGGTATTTGAAAAGAATATATTACATTATTCCGGTGAAATTAATAGAGTGAATAGCCTGACTGTTACAGCGAATGCAGAGGATATCAATACGAAAATCATGATTAAAGGACAAGATGCCACAAGCGGAGTAGCTATGACCATTCCGGTAAATGTCGGGCTTAATAGTATTGATATTATAGTTGAATCTAAAACAGGGGTTGATTCTAAAACATATGTATGTGACATTGTAGTCACATAAGATATTGTCAGTAACAGTATGTAAATATCGGATATTGGAAAGTGAGAGGTTTATGTATAAAAGAAGAGCAATTTCACGTTATATATGTTTTATATTTCTACTTAGTTTCTTTTTCTTTTTATTACCAGCTAATATAAAGGCTGCAGTAATCATTGATAATGATAATTTTCTTCAGGATATTGCGACGGATAGTATGAGGGTAGGAAATGCATTTATAGAACCTATGTATACAATACCTAGTACTGATGGCTCTTATATAGTTAATTATGTAGGAAGTAGTTATAGTGCCTTTCTTTTAACTTATGAACGTGCGGCAGTGAAGTTAGACTTGTCTGACATAACAGGTACTATCCAGAGTGCGTCATTAGAGTTATATATTGTAGAGGTTAACGGGAATCCTGTTGTTAACGTTATACCTACATCAGACAGTACCTGGAATGAGTATGATACTAGTACATCATTTCCTGCATTTGATCCGGAAGAAGCAATATATAGTAATTTTCCGATTACTGCTGCCCATGTCAATTCACCGATAAGCTTCGATGTGACAAGTGACATACAAGCCAGAGTGGACAATGGAGATGATAAGGCAGTATATGTTCTTACTGGTCGAGAAGGGACTTTTGATGATGATTTTGCTTTTGTATGTAATCAGCATCCTGATGCTAGTAAATGGGCAAAGCTCGTCATTGAGTATGTACCGGCGGCAGCTGCTCCTATTGTCACAGGAACAGCTTATATCAATGATACTACTCCTACTTGGAATTGGTCATCAGGAGGTAATGGAAACGGTATTTTCCGATATAGGCTGGACAATAGTGATTTATCGATCGGGGCTATTGAGACAGTTGATACGAGCTATACGTCGGAAATTCCGTTAATGGATGGTAGTCATACGCTGTATGTCCAGGAAAGCAACGGAGCTGGACATTGGTCACCATCTGGAACATATACGATTACTGTTGATACGATATCTCCCAATGCTCCATTGGGGTCAGCATCAATATTAACCAATGACCCGACCCCAACCTGGAATTGGACATCTGGCGGTGGAGGAAACGGTAATTATAGATACAAGCTGGACAATAGTGATTTATCCGCCGGAGCATCATTAACAACTTCAACAAGTTTTACCCCCGTGAGCCCGTTAGCGGATGGAAGCCATATTCTTTATGTACAGGAGAGGGATGATGCAGGTAACTGGTCGTCAAGCAGAAGCTATGAAATAGTGATTGATACAACACCTCCGAATATGCCAATTGTTACAGGAACAACACCGGTAACAACCGGTACGCCGACCTGGACCTGGTCATCAGGCGGAGAAGGAATTGGAGACTACAGATATAAATTGGATGATAACGATTTGTCAACATTCTCGACACTCACTTCAGGAAACAGCTATACTCCTGGTAGTTCTCTTCCGGATGGGGAACATGTGCTTTATGTACAGGAAAAGGATGAAGCAGGTAACTGGTCATTGAGCGGGAGCTTCAGTATTACGATTGATACCATGAAACCCAACGTAGAAATTGATACCCCGGGACTCTTGGAACCTAGAATAGCCAAAGAATCACCTATTCCGGTGACAATAACCTTTAACGAGCCGGTAACAGGCTTTACTGGAAGCGATATTCTTATTAACAACGGTACCATTTTGGCAGGTAGCTTTTCTGGAAGTGATTCAACCTATACAGTCAATATAACACCCTCGGGCCAGGGAGTAGTTACAATTGATGTACCGGCAGGTGTAGCGCAGGATGCTGCCGGGAACTCCAACAACGCAGCGGCTCAGATTACCATTAACTACGATAATGTACCACCCACGGATGGAACCATAAGCATCAATGGTGGAGCACCCAATACGACAGATACGCTTGTCACTTTAACGTTGTCTGCGACAGATGCAGTGCAAATGATAATCAGTGAGGACGTTACCTTTACGGACGCAAGCTATCAACCATATGCTACAAGCGTAAACTTTGAATTAAGTAATGGAGATGGTGAAAAAACCGTATACGTAAAATTCAAGGATGCAGCGGGGAATGAGACGGAAGCAATCAGTAGTACAATTATACTGGATGCAACGATCCCCATAGTCTTTTTCAGCTCATCAGAGCAAAATCCAACGAGTAAGTCACCATTTTCGGTTGCAATAATCTTCAGTGAGAATGTAACAGGCTTTACAGAAAATGATATTGTAGTAGGGAATGGTACTATCAGCTCATTATTGGGATTCGGATCTGTGTATACTGTGAATGTTACACCTGCAGCAGATGGTGATGTGACACTGGATATGGCCAATGGAGCAGTTCAGGACATAGTCGGCAATGATAATATGGCTCCACTTCAGTTCAGAATAACATACGATTCTCTGCCACCCACTGGTGGGACAGTAAGTATTAACGGTGGTGCAACCTATGCGAATAGTTCCACTGCAACGCTGACTCTATCTGCCACAGATGCGGACTATATGATAATAAGTGAGAACAGCGATTTTAGCGGAGCTAGTTATGAAGCATATGCAACAAATAAGAGCCTTGAACTAAGCGCCGGATCAGGTAATAAAACGGTATATGTCAAGTTCAAGGATGAGGCAGGCAATCAGAGTGAAGTAATCAGTGATTCCATAATATTGGATATGGATAGGCCTACGATAGAAATTGTAACTACCGGCCCAAATCCAACCAATAGTAATTCGATTCCGATTACAATAACCTTTAGTGAGCCTGTAACGGATTTTAGTATAAGTAAAATTGTTACTACCGGTGATATCAGTGATTTTAGTGGAGATGGGACAGTATATACTTTTATACTGAGTCCGAATATAGCAGGTATAGTAGATATTACATTTACAATAACGATAGTTGCGGATACAGTACATGATCAGGTCGGTAATGGTAATTCACTAACTGAGTATTCCATAAATTATGATACTGAGGCTCCTACGTTGGGGATAGTTCAAATCAACAGCGGTGATTCCTATACGAACAGTAGAGAAGTTATATTGTCATTCTTTGCATCGGGTGCGACTGTGATGATGATAAGTGAAGACGAGAATTTTGATGGAGCTAGCTATGAGGCTTATCATACCAACAAGAACTTTACCTTAAGCTCAGGCGATGGTAATAAAAGAGTATATGTAAAATATAAGGATGCTACCGGCAATGAGACAACTTATGATATACATGATGATATCATACTGGAGACATCACAACCTTCAGTAACCATACTATTAGATGGAACATTTGAGGGCAAAGAATCGACTAATGAATCATCCATCGATTTTCGAATCGAGTTTAGTGAAACGGTATCCGGTTTTGATTTAAATGACATAACTATAGTGAATGGCTCTGTTTCTAGTTGGTTTGGGGACGGGCAAGTTTATTCAGTATCGATTCTTCCTTTAGCCCAGGGAACGGTGACTGTGAGTATGGATAGCGGAAGGGTACAGGATGCAGCGGGTAATAATAATACTGCTGCTCAGCCGATCAGTATAAACTATGACAGCATTCGGCCGTCTGTTACTGTATTCGGTACATCGCCTAATCCGACAGGTGATACACCAATACAGATTAATATAAACTTCACTGAGCCTGTGACAGGATTTACAGCCGGTGATATTACAGTCACAAACGGCACAATGAGTAATTTTAGTGGAAGCGGAGCGAATTTTACAGTAGATGTTACACCTGCAACTGATGGAGAGGTATCGGTAGCTATTCCGGAAGGGATGGTTACGGATTCGACCGGCAACACGAATACAGGATCAAATCTCTGGGTTACGACCTATGTTGCACCGCTTACTGTAACTTACAACTATAATTACGATTCAGAAGGAGTATATACTACTCTGGCGAATGTTCCATATGGTAGTGCAATCACTAAGCCATTAACTAATCCGACACGAACCGGGTATCGCTTCGAAGGCTGGTACAAAGAAGCAGAGTGTATTAATCCATGGAATTTTGCGAGTGATAAGGTTACCAGCGATTCAAATATTTATGCCAATTGGGTAGCAAAAAACCAGGTATCCATCACGGAGGACATACAGGAATATTTGTATGATGGAGTGAAAAAGAGTTTTGTAATAAGTGGTATGCCGGATGATAACTTCATAATTACCTATAATCAGGGCTCAAGCAATGTTGATCCTGTTAGCCCGGGAAGTTATAATGTTGTAATTAGTAGAGCAGAGGATGATACCTATGTCGCTTATAACAAATCAATTACTGGAGGTCTTGTAATTATTCCTTCTCCGATAACGATAGCAGCAATTACAGGAGTTGAAGTACCTAGGATAGGGAGAACACCAGTGATTGCTATCACCGAGACAGCACAGTATACAGGAATGGTTACTTGGAGTCCGGTAGTCACCTCATTTGCCTCCAATACGGTCTATACCGCTACCATTACCCTGACACCTAAGACAGGCTATACATTGAGCGGAATAACTGAGAACTTCTTCACTGTAGCTGGAGCAACAACGACCAATGAAGCTAATTCGGGCATTGTCACAGCAGTGTTCCCGAATACCGGAACAAGCCAGTCAGAGGGAGGCGGAGGCGGTGCGGGTACTGCATCCACAACACCTAATACTCCGACATATAATGCAAATGTTAAAACAGATAGCGGTCAGACCTCTTTGCTACCGGCCAGTGTTGATAATAAGACAGGAAGAGTAAGTGTTAACATTGATACGAGCAACAGTCTGCTATCAAATGGGGAATCTGTGACTATTAATATGCCATCCATAAGCGGTGTTAATTCCTATACTCTTGGTATTCCTGTTCCAAGCCTGTCCACTTCGAAAAGACAAAGGTCAATTATACTCCATAGTGATGCAGGCAGTATAAATATTCCGTCCAATATGTTAGCAGGAATTAAGAACCTGAGCAATAGCGCCGATACAAAGGGGACTAAGGCGGAAATTACTATTAGCCAAAGTGATAAGACCAATTTACCTAAGAAGGTTAAGGATGCTATTGGTGACAAACCTGTTATTCAACTTTCATTGTCCATTGATGGCAAACTGGTGGAATGGAATAATCCTAATGCACCGATAGCGGTATCCATACCCTATAAACCCTCCGGCGAAGAGCTCGCTAATTACGAGAACATTGTTGTTTGGTATATTGATAGTAATAACAAAGTGGTTGCAGTACCAAATGGCCGTTATGACCCGGCTACAGGCACCGTTAAATTCTTTGTTACCCATTTCAGTGATTATGCGGTAGCATATGTAGACAAGAACTTCAATGACCTTAATGACGTAAAATGGGTTGAAAAAGCGATCGATGTCTTGGTTGCTAAAGGTATTATGGACGAAACCGGTGATGGTACTTTCTCGCCGGCAAAGAAAATTACCAGAGCGGACTATATCGTATGGCTTGTAAGAACTCTTAATCTTACTGCGACCCTTGATGATAACTTTGATGATGTTAAACCGAACGCATCCTATTACGAAGCAGTGGGTATCGCTAGAAAACTGAATATCATCTTGGACGATAGGGATAACCTGTTTCATCCGAAGGATAAAATATCCCGACAGGATATGATGGTACTGACTACCAGGGCTCTCATGATCAGCCAAGGCCTGAAGATTACGAAGGATAATACGGTATTAGATAAGTTCAAAGACAAAGAGGATATTGCCGACTATGCAAGAAGCAGCCTTGCATCGCTTGTCAAGAATGGACTGACTGTCAGCTCCAGTAATAAATTAAAGCCCAATGAGAATGCAACACGGGCAGAGGCAGCAGCGTTGCTCTACAGCATATATAATAAATACACGAATGTCCCGACAGCTGCCGTTGATGACACAGCTGTTGAGGCACCTTATCCGATTACCGCACCGGGTAACCTCAAGGCAGTTTCCACAGGTAAAAACAGTGTAAAGCTCACATGGGATACAGTAGCAGGAGCAACAAAGTATGTGATTTATCAAGCAACCTCCAAGAATGGAACCTATAAAAAGCTGGCTGAAACTACATCAACCAGTTATACTAGTAAAAAGCTTACCACGAACAAGAAGTATTACTATAAGGTTAGAGCATATCGCTTGATTGACAAGAAGAAGGTATATGGAGATTACTCCTCGGTCGTATCAGCGAAACCGACTCAACCTTAAGTATATTCCTTTCGGGTTATCGTAAAGCATACGATTAGCAAGTACTTATTTAGGGGCTGTTTTAAAATGAGTTATTAGGAATTATGGTAAGCCATAATCCTTGTTTACACATTTCTAATAGCCCCTTTTAGTATCCTAAAAAAGATATTAATAATAAATAGATATTTAATAATATGATCTATGTATTGACATATTATTTGATATCTATTTATTATTGAGACTAGTGAAGTAAATCTATCATCACATAGGAGGATATGAACATGAGAAGGCAAGAACTGTTTGATACAGCAGATCATTATAAACATTTACTCGAAACGAACAAGCCATATCGTGAAGAGAAACGAATAGAATTAGATAATTATATACGGATTCTATTTACCTACAGCAGTAATTCTATCGAAGGAAATACGCTTACCATAAAGGAGACAGAGACATTTTTAAATAGTGGCATTACTACTGAGGGGAAGCCGGTGAAAGAATATCATGAAGTGGCTGGACATGCAGAAGCCTATGACTACATACTATCTGTGGCGAAAACAAAACCATTTGATATTACAGAGGATACTGTAAAAAGATTACACTCATTGCTCTATCATACGTTGAACCCGGAAGAAGCCGGGCAATATAGAAAGGTTCAGGTTTATATATCTGAAATGAATTATTTACCACCCAAGGCAGAGGATGTCCCTCATCTAATGGAGCATTTTATTAATCAAATGAAAAGCTCGAAAAGCCTATTGCATCCAATCGAGTATGCTGCCATATGTCATAAACGAATCGTAGACATCCAACCGTTTAATGAAGGTAATGGAAAAGTAGCAAGGCTTTTAATGAATTTACTATTGATTAATGCAGGGTATGGAGTAACTTCGATCCCTCCTGAACTACGAGATTCATACATCGAAGCATTGGCATTTTCTCAAAGACAGAATAATCCGAATATAGATCCGCTGATTGAGTTAATAGCAGAGTGCGTCGTTGATGCAGAGAAGGATTGTTGTAAAGTATTAGGAATAGGATAGTCTGGGTTATAATGTAGATCGATATATAAAATTATAACAGACCGGAGGGCATATGCAAGGATATAATTGTATTATGGTATATAGTCAGGGGTTTGTCTTTCGGTTACAGCTAATTTAGCCTATCAAGGTGATTTTGAAGCCATACCAGAAAATCCAATGTGTGATGAGACAGGGCTATTAATGCAGATGGTTATTCCCAGAATAGAATGAAACAACTTTCATATATCCAACAGCAAAAGTACACCTTATGATTTGAACCCACAAATTTATATTTGTGGGCTTAATTTATGCTTTATTATATCTAATAAATATATGAATTAATATAACTAGTGGATAATTTACATAATGCTTTGTTCTTTCCTTGGAACGCGATACAGATATAAAAAGATTTAATTAATTTTAACAGGAAGCTAAAATAATACATTTATATACGCATAACAATTGATTGGATTCTACATTTTAAATTCTATTAATGTATACTATAATGGAGCCTAGTTATGATGTTTATTGGAATAAAGTATTTGAATTAAAAAATTGATTTATATATTAAGTACTAGGAGGTTACTATGAGACAGGGCGCTTTTTATAGCAACGAATACCGCAATGTTTTTAAAGAGCTTGGTTACTCAGAGGATGAGATTAATGCAAGAGTGGAACAGACCTTTCAGACCATGTTCTATGGCAAGGATGAGGAGCGAATTTATCATCCGGTAGGAGATGATATGGGATATATTGTTGATACCGGTAATAATGATGTTCGTTCTGAGGGTATGTCCTATGGAATGATGATGTGTGTTCAGATGGATCGAAAAGAAGAGTTTGATCGTATATGGAAATGGTCAAGGACCTATATGTATCATGATGATGACACAGACCAAAAAGGTTATTTCGCCTGGTCATGTAAGCTGGATGGTACCAGAAATTATCAAGGTGCAGCTCCGGACGGTGAGGAATATTTTGCAATGGCCCTATTTTTCGCATCAAAAAGATGGGGTGATGGAGAGGGAATCTATAATTATTCCAAGGAAGCACGTACCATTCTTAGAGACTGTGTTCATAAGGGTGAAAAGCCGAATACCGGTTCTCCCATGTGGGATCCGAAAACAAAGCTGATCAAATTCGTTGCGGAATGCGATTACACGGATGCTTCCTATCATCTTCCGCATTTCTATGAGTTATTTGCATTATGGGCGGATGAAGAGGACAGACAGTTCTGGAAGGAAGCAGCACAAGCCAGTAGAGAGTTTCTGAAAAAGGCTTGTAACCCGGTAACCGGTCTGAATCCGGAATGCTCTGAATTTAATGGTAATCCGATGACAAGACCGCAGTTTGGTTTTCTGCGTAGAGACTTATATTATTCGGATGCTTATCGTACCATAGCGAATATTGCCATGGATTACAGTTGGTTTAGTAAGAACATGGACAATCCTGATGATTGGCATAGTGAATTGGCTGATAAGCTTCAGTATTTCTTCTGCAATACCGTTCCTTTTATTCCAGATGGTATTTATGAACTGGATGGCAGAATACTTCCGGGTAATGCGATGCATCCAGTAGCAATTATAGCTACCAATGCAGAAGCATCGTTAGCAGCTAAAGGTCAGAATTGGGAAGTATGTGTGAGAAAGTTCTGGGATACTCCACTTAGATTGGGTGAAAGACGCTATTATGATAATTGTTTATATCTGTTTGCCATGTTGGCTCTTAGTGGGAAATATCGTATTTACAAATAACAAGCAAGTACCATATAAAATAGTAGCAATATTTATCAAAAATGCTTTTTTTGAATTGCTTTTATTGTAATTAACAGATATAATAATCATATAGAAAAAGCTCCTCATCTACTAGTGGTGGGGAGGTTTTTTTACATAAGAGAAAGGACAATAATAAGATGAAAAAGACTCGAAATATATTACGTAATCATCAATTATTACGCACTCTTTTTGAATTACGAGGTAATCCACGGGCGTGTATATATACGGAACCAATGTGGGGACTCTCCATGAATTTGTGTCTGCCCTATGCCTCCGTATATATGCTGGCATTAGGCATGAGTGATGTTAAGGTGGGAATCATATCTTCGATTTATATGTTTTCACAGATGATATGCGCATTTCTATCAGGCGCCATAGTTGATAGACTGGGAAGAAGAAAGAGTACCATGATATTCGACTTCCTGGCCTGGAGTATTCCCTGCTTAATATGGGCATCAAGCCAGGGCTTTTGGTTCTTTGTCGTGGCAGCATTACTGAATGGTACAATGAAGATCACTACGGTATCCTGGGACTGTCTTCTTGTGGAGGACGCTCCGAAGGATAAAATAACGCATATTTATTCCTGGGTAATAATAGCTGGTAATCTTTCGGCACTTTTTGCTCCGATTTCCTCCGTACTTGTATCACAGCTCACACTGGTACCGGCAATACGAATACTTTATATTAATGCGTTTGTCGTTATGACAGCAAAGCTATTAATTCTATATAGATTCTCAACAGAAACAGCCGTAGGAAAAATACGTTGTGAAGAAACGAAGGGTCTGTCCTGGAGAGAAATGTTGTCCGGATATAAGGGAGCTTTACATAAAATAGTTACCTCACGTGGTACAAAGTTTGCTATCGTAATTAGTATCCTGGTGGAAATCGTAGCGATGCTTGGTATGACCTTCTGGCAGATTATTGCATCCCGCCGTATTGGTATTCCGGATACCCTGTTACCTGTGTTCCCCATGGCAAGAAGCATACTTTCCATATTTCTTTTCTTTACAATCATAGCGCGTATTAATCAAGCAAAGCTGAAATGGCCTCTGTATGGAGGTTTCATAAGCTCCATTATTGGTTGTGTATTACTGATCTCTATAACAGAGACCAGCGTACTAGGTTATGTTATATTATCGATTTCATTGGTTTTTGAAGCACTTGGTGTGGCTGTTTTAAGTACACTTCGAGAGTCCTTGGTTGCTATTCATGTTGATCCAGCTCAGCGTTCCGGAATAATGGCGTTGCTACAGACCACCGTTATGCTAGTAAGTGTGCCGTTTGGATACATAGGTGGACTGCTCAGTGATATCTCAAGAATATTACCCTTTGTTCTGAGTATTGTATTGTTATTATTAGGTATCCTGGCAACTGCTATATTTTATCGGAAGGCACCTGAACAGGAAGCTCAGTAAATTAATATTATAATTTATTGGATATCTTAATAATATCGTGCTTTCGGTTTTGAAGGATTATATTGATAGCGTTGGGGAGATGCTATGAAAGTATTGTTCAGATTGCTATTTCATCTCGATTCTGCTATGATTTATATAGACGTTTTTAGTGAAAACGATGAGATTTCTATAAAGATACAGCAGCACTTAGTAAGCTGATAAATTATATAATTATAAGGAGGTTTATATGAAAACAGAAGATATCAAAGCATTAATTTCAAGAATGACTTTGGAAGAAAAGGCAGGGATGTGTTCAGGCGCTGATTTCTGGCGTACGAAAGCGGTTGAACGGCTTGGAATACCATCTGTAATGGTTTCTGATGGCCCTCATGGACTCAGAAAGCAGTCTGATAAAGCGGACCATTTGGGTGTCAATGATAGTATTGAGGCAGTATGCTTCCCGGCTGGTTGTGGTACAGCAGCTTCCTTTAATCGGGATCTGATTACTATGATGGGAGAAACTCTGGGAAATGAGTGTCAGGCAGAAGGAGTAAGTGTAATCTTAGGACCAGCTACCAATATTAAGCGTTCACCGCTTTGTGGTAGAAATTTTGAATATTATTCAGAAGATCCGTACCTTGCAACGGAAATTGCAGGAGCTCTGATAAAGGGAGTACAGAGTAAGAATGTCGGAACAAGTATCAAGCACTATCTGGCCAACAATCAGGAGACAAGAAGAATGAGCTCTTCCTCCGAGGTGGATGAAAGAACCCTGAGAGAGATTTATCTTGCAGCCTTTGAGGGAGCTATTAAGAAAGAAAAGCCCTGGACTGTAATGTGTTCCTATAACAGAATTAATGGCGTTTACGTAGGGGAGAATAAGGAATATCTGACTAAGATCCTACGAGAGGAATGGGGCTTCGATGGATATGTAGTCAGTGACTGGGGAGCAGTCAGTGACAGAGTGAAGAATCTGGAAGCCGGTCTGGATCTGGAGATGCCATCTTCCCATGGCATGAATGACAAGCTTATAGTAGAAGCAGTAAAGAATGGCACTTTATCGGAAGAAGTAGTAGACCAAGCCTGTGAAAGAATTCTTAACATTATTTATCGTTTTGTTGAAAACAGAGATCCCAATGCAGTCTTTGATCTTGATAAAGATCATGAAATAGCTAGAAAGATAGCGGAAGAGACGATTGTATTATTGAAAAATGATGGAATACTACCACTAAATGAAGAAGATGAGATAGCATTTATTGGTAAGTATGCGAAGAAGCCAAGATATCAGGGCGGTGGAAGCTCACATATCAACAGTCATAAGGTGACCTCTGTCTGGGATATGGTATCGCACAAGAAGAATATCACCTTTGCACAGGGCTTTAATGATGATACGGATGAAATAGATGAGACATTGATAAAGGAAGCAATAGAGGCAGCGAAGAAAGCAAAAGTTGCTGTTATCTTTGCCGGATTACCGGATGCTTTCGAATCAGAGGGCTTTGATCGAAGCCATATGCGTATGCCGAATTGCCAGAATGAATTAATAAGAAGAGTTGCAGAGGCACAGCCTAATACGGTAGTTGTGCTGCATAACGGATCTCCTGTCGAGATGCCTTGGGTAAATGATGTAAAAGGTATTGTTGAGGCTTATCTGGGAGGACAGGCTGTCGGAGGAGCATGTACAGATATACTCTTTGGTAAAGTGAACCCTAGTGCAAAGCTTCCAGAAAGCTTCCCAATTAAACTAGAGGACAATCCATCCTATCTTTTCTATATTGGTGAGAAGGATAAAGTAGAATATAGAGAGGGTATTTTTGTTGGCTATCGCTATTATGATAAGAAGAAGATGGAGGTGTTATTCCCCTTCGGACATGGCCTTAGCTATACTACCTTTGCATACTCCAATATACAGGTAGATAAATCCTCCATAACGGATCAGGATACTGTAACCGTGTCAGTTGATGTTACCAATACTGGTAACAGAGAAGGTAAGGAAGTTGTTCAGCTTTATGTTAGAGATGTGGAAAGCACAGTAATTCGTCCTGAGAAGGAGTTAAAGGGCTTCGATAAAGTAGAACTGCGGCCGGGAGAGACGAAGAAGGTATGCTTCAAGCTTGATAAAAGAGCTTTTGCTTATTGGAATACGGAGATTCATGACTGGCATGTGGAAACCGGTGAATTTGAGATTCTGATAGGTGGTTCCTCGAAGGATCTTCCATGTTCAAAAACGATATCTGTTCAGAGTACGGTAAAGCTTCCGGTGACATATACAATGAATACTACGATTGGTGATATAATGGAAGATGAGTATGCGAAGCAGTATATTGGTGAGCTGATGAAAGGAAGTATGTTGACATTAGGTGACACAGAGCAGGATTCTGAGGAGGAAGGTGCTGTATCAAAGGAGATGACGATGGCAATGATTAAATATTCTCCTATTCGAGGAATCCTCAGCTTTGGTACAGGTGAGATAAGCATAGAGGAGCTTCATAGCATCATTGATAAATTGAATAAACGTTAAAAGGATCAATACGGGTGAAGCTGCCTTGAAGCTTATACCTGAGTGATGGAACTACAGAGATTAATTAGCGCCGTTCTATTCCTATTATACTATATGATTTTGTAGTGTAAGAGAATAAGACGGCGTTATACATTAAGGAGTAGAACAGAATGACATTTACTTTTAGACATACAAAATACGCAAGTTATCTTGGGCTTTTTACGCAGGCAATAGTTAATAATCTGGCACCATTATTATTTGTGACTTTCCAGAGGCAATTCGAGATTTCCTTGGATCGTATTAGTCTCTTGATCGTAATGAATTTTGGTGTTCAGATATTGACGGATTTTCTGTCAGCAAAGTACGTTGATAAAATAGGTTATCGTACCGCAATGATGATAGCTAATATATGTTGCTTTATTGGTTTAATGGGATTGGGGATTTTCCCCATGGTGTTCCCGGATCCATGGCTCGGTTTGGCAACATCAGTTGTAATCAACGCTGTCGGGGGTGGAATTATTGAGGTTGTAGTCAGCCCAGTTGTTGAAGCGTTACCCGGAGATGAGAAAGAATCTGCCATGAGTATGCTACACTCCTTCTATTGCTGGGGACAGGTTAGTGTGGTTCTTCTATCGACTCTTTATTTTAACACAATCGGTATAAACCATTGGAAATATATCGCTATGATCTGGTCGTTAATACCACTGGCGAATGCGTTTTTGTTTATGAAAGTACCTCTGCGGCCATTAGTGGAGGAACATGAGAGGGTACCCCTTCGTAAGCTGTTTACCGTTAAGGTTTTCTGGTTATTATTCATACTGATGATATGCTCAGGAGCATCGGAACTGGCCATGTCTCAGTGGGCTTCTTTATTTGCGGAAGAGGGCCTGAGGGTGTCGAAGACATTCGGAGATTTATTAGGTCCTTGCTTTTTTGCTGTATTAATGGGAATTGCAAGAACGATTTATGGTTTTTACGGTTCTAAAATGGATTTAAAGAAAACGATAGCAGGAAGCAGTATCCTGTGTATGATATGTTATCTGGTGGCGGTGTTTTCTCCCAGCCCTGTTCTTTCTTTATTAGGTTGTGCCGTTTGTGGCTTTTCCGTCGGAATTATGTGGCCAGGAGTCTTCAGTCTGTCTTCGAAAACATATCCACAGGGGGGAACTGCTATGTTTGCAATTCTGGCGCTTGGAGGAGAT
Source organism: Variimorphobacter saccharofermentans (assembly GCF_014174405.1). Taxonomy (GTDB): domain Bacteria; phylum Bacillota; class Clostridia; order Lachnospirales; family Lachnospiraceae; genus Mobilitalea; species Mobilitalea saccharofermentans. Next base: position 1,417,626 of record NZ_JACEGA010000001.1, read on the forward strand.
GCTGGTTGTACCATAGGCCCAGGTATCGTAGGATTAGTAGCCAATATCACGAATAATCTTCACTATGGTCTCCTTACAGCAACGATATTCCCTACCTTACTCGTAATCTGTATGCTGCGTTTCTTAATTAGGAGCAGGTCACATAATAGTTCAGTATAATTTGTGTTAAACTGTATGTGAGTATGAGTTGAATTTACCCATAATGATTTTGCACTTTATCATAATTTTACAGTTTTGACTTATTTTTGCCAATATTAAGAAATATAATAAGGTTTGGAATATTAAGTAAAAGTAAGGACGGTGATCATTATGTTTGGTTATGAATTAATTCGTGCCAAATCATACAAGGCTATAAAAATCATTCTGATGCTATTTCTCTTTGTCGCAATCATACGTACTTCAAGTATCGTGTATGCTAAGGAGGAAGCAGTATATAAGGATGACATTTATTGCTATCAGATAACAAATGAAACCAAGAAAGAAGTAACGCTTATTGGAGTTGAGCTACAGAATGAACAGAAGGAATTAAGTATTCCCGGGAAAGTAACTATTAATGGTGTAGAATATACCGTTCGTAATGTGGATATTAACTTTAGGTACTATACTAATGCAGATTATAAGGATAACTATCGAAAGGTAACAAAACTAAATGTTGAGGAAACCTTCTCCGGAATCATTTCATCACCGGTCTATGTATTCCCTAATGTAACCTGTATAGAATTCTTTGGGAAGACGATATTGCCTGAAAAAGTGGATGTTGAGATAGTAAACAATGATACAAATCTTGACGTTCTGTATCTTGTTCCATCAGGAATGGAGAAAGAGTATGAGAAAGTAATTCATCAGGTCATGAATTATTCGGTTTACTCAGATATATATGAACATAACATTCCGATGACACCAACTATAGCCACTTCTCTTAATGATAATATGGAGTACGGATGTTTTCAGAAGGATGGTTTTATATATCAGGTAACAAAGCCTGCTGGTGAAGGTGTTGGTGAGGTACAGCTGATAGGTATTACGAACATGCTTTATGTTTCCTATGTTTCCTTACCTGATACGGTAACAAACAACGGATACACCTACAGATTGACAAAGCTATGCAAGTTTGGTTTGGTAGGATGCAAAGCAACCGTAGTCATTGTACCGAACAGTGTTACCAAGATGGAATCCGATGTGTTTGGAATTGATGTGGAATTATTATTTCTATCAAAGAACTGTAAGGTTATTCCAAGCAGATTAATTACAGATGAGAATTATGAGAGTAGACTTCGTTTTGTGTACGTTCCGGAAGGGGTTACTACATTATCGGAGGATGCATTCAATTTTACAAACCTGAATAAATCAAGTATTATATTACCAACTTCATTAAAATCCATAGGAAAAAGATCAGTATATGGATGTAAGCTGGTTACATTCTTAAATAAGAAACCAATCGCTAATATTGCCTCAGCAGTTAAGAATGGCACAACCGTTAAAGTGAATCAAACGGCAATCAAAAAATATAAGTCCATTCTAGGAACGAAGATTTCGGTTGTAGCAGCTAAGAATATTACTAAATCGACAAAGCTTAGCATAAATACGACTAGTCTAAAAATGAAGGTATCACAGAAGAAAACATTAAAGGGAAGCCTTACGAAAGGGTCCAACGAAACGATTTACTGGCTTTCTTCCGACAATGATATCCTTGAGGTATCTGATAAAGGTGTCATTAAGACAAAAAGTAAGGGTACCGCATATGTCGTTGCATATACAAGAACCTCAGGACTTCGTAAAGTGGTTAAGGTAACAGTTACGAACTAAAAGCTTATTATAGGACATTCTACTGGGATGAATATAATCCTTGTAGAATGTCTTTTTTATCGTATATGATTTAGGTAACAAAAGTCAATAAAACACCTATACAATATAGAGTACTTTATATTACCAATCTTGACATTATATAGAATGTTATATATAATATAGCCTATGATTTGAGCGAAAGACTAAATGCCAAAGTGTATATATTAAGGCCTTAGCTCAATTTTTTTAAATTTAATATCAGGAATATGTGAGAAGTCTAAGATTCCACACGGATGTTTGCTTTGTATAATTTATGATAACTTATGTCTTATTAGTTAATAGGAGAGTAAGCACCTATTCCTAGAAAAGGGAGGATGAATTTATGAAAAAGTTATTTGCTGTATTATGTACTGTACTTTTAGCTAGTGCGCTGTTGACTGGTTGTGGCACGAAAGATAAGAAAGATACCAACAAAGCGGCTAGCGATAAGAAGTGGATTGTAGCTACAGATACTGTGTTTAAGCCATTTGAGTATACGAATGAGAATAATGATTTTGTAGGTATTGATGTGGATTTACTGGCTGCAATCGCAGAGGATCAGGGCTTCCAGTATGAGTTACAAAGCCTTGGATGGGATGCTGCAGTGGCAGCTGTTCAGGCAGGTCAGGCTGATGCTATTATGGCAGGCGCAACAATCAAGCAGGAACGTATCGATTCTGGCTGGATTTTCTCAGATGGATATTTTGATGCAACACAGACCTTTGTTGTAGCTGCTGATAGTGATATAACTAGCTTTGAGGATTTAAGAGGTAAAAACGTTGCAGTAAAGAATGCAACAGCTGGAGCGGACTTTGCAAACAGCCTGAAAGATGAATATGGATTCACAGTTACCGTATTTGAAGATTCCCCTACAATGTACCAGGATGTAATTCTTGGAAATAGTGCTGCATGTGTGGAAGATACTCCAATCATGGCCGCTTCCATTAAGGAAGGAGACCTTAAGCTGAAAATACCGGAGGGCATGGAAAGTGAAGGCGCACCTTACGGTTTTGCAATCATGGATAAGGCTGATCAGGAATTACTGGATATGTTCAATGCAGGTCTTGCTAATATTAAAGCTAACGGAACCTATGATGAGATCCTGAATAAATATTTGAAATAATAGTGTACTTATTTTATGGACGTGGGAGACCTGAATAGGTTGCTCACGTTCTTATTCTCAGGCCGTATGAGATACGTAATATGAAGGGGAAGGTAAGCAATGATAACAATAATTCAAACCTATGGTTCGATGCTTCTGGGAGCATTGGGCAAGACTTTGCTACTCACACTATTATCCTTGTTTTTTGCAATGATAATAGGATTGATTTTTTCATTAATGAATGTTGGGAAGAATCGGTTCCTGAACTTTATTGGAGTTGTATATGTTGATGGTGTTCGCGGTGTTCCACTTATCGTATTGGCGTATTTTATTTATTTTGGCCTACCGGCAGGAATAAAGATGCTTGGAGCACAGGATTTTAGATTAACGGCATTACAAGCCGGAACGATAGCTCTTGCCATGAACTGTGGCGCTTATATGGCGGAAATAATTCGTGCGGGTATTGAAAGTGTTGATAAGGGACAGATGGAAGCCAGTAGAAGTCTTGGATTGAATTATCGTCTGAGCATGCAGACAATTGTACTACCGCAAGCGATTCGAACCATGATTCCTTCCATCATCAACCAGTTTATTATTACCTTAAAAGATACCTCCATATTATCTGTTATTGGATTCCCGGAATTAACCAATATGGGGAAAACTATTAGTGGTAACACGTTCAAGAGCCTGGAGACCTGGGCAATTGTTGGTGTAATGTATATGGTAGTAATCATAACCTTAAGTAAGGTTGCGAAAAGGGTTGAAAGGAGGATGAGCCGTGGAAGATAGAAAGACTATGATTCATGTAAAGAATTTGAAGAAAAGCTTTGGCTCCCTGGAAGTACTAAAAGATATTAGTATTGATATTTCCGAAGGCGAAGTAGTAGTATTACTGGGACCTTCCGGAAGCGGTAAATCTACCTTTCTCCGTTGTTTGAATCAATTAGAAATGGCTACTAGCGGAACGATTGTAGTTGATGGAAACCATGTCACCAGCAAGCATACCGATATTAATAAGGTACGTGAGAACATCGGCATGGTATTTCAGCATTTTAATCTATTTCCACACAAAACCGTTTTGCAGAATATCACTCATGCACCGATTAAGCTTAAGAAAATGACAAAGGACGAGGCAAAAGATAAGGCAATGCAATTACTTAGGCGTGTTGGAATGGAGTCGAAAGCGGATGTTTATCCGTCGCAGCTCTCGGGAGGACAAAAGCAGCGTGTGGCAATTGCAAGAGCACTTGCGATGAATCCGGACGTTATGCTTTTTGATGAACCTACATCTGCCTTGGATCCAGAAATGGTAGGTGAAGTACTTGCGGTCATGCAGGAACTGGTTGCAGATGGTATGACGATGGTGGTTGTAACACATGAAATTGGTTTTGCCAGGGAAGTAGCGGATCGGATCGTATTCATGGATGGGGGCTATATCGTCGAGCAGGGAACGCCAGAAGAAATAATCTTACATCCTAAGGAAGACAGAACAATTGATTTCTTAAATAAGGTTTTATAATCGGCTTTGGAGGGAAGTTCAATGAAAAAGATTATTACCATTAGCCGTGAATTTGGTGCCGGCGGAGGAGAGATAGGGCGAAATGTAGCGAAGGCTCTGAATTACGAATATTTCGATAAAGAGATAATTCTAAAGACTGCCAGAGAATACAATATTGATGTGAATAGCCTATTGAGATGGGATGAAAAGGTTCCGATGGATTTTGGGTTTGCTCAAAGCCTGTTTGATTTTTATAATAAGCCGTTAAGCGAAAAACTATTTGATGCCCAGAAACAAGTGATTAAACGGATTGGTGAAGCCGGTAATTGTGTTATTGTCGGACGTAATGCCAATACCATACTTAAGGAATTTGATTACGGACTTCATATATTCATCCATGCGGACCCTGGTTGGCGTCTGGAACGGATGAAGGCGAAAATGCCAGATGCGACTGAAGCAAAAATTAGTGAGGAAATGAGTAGGATAGATAAAATGCGCAGAAAATTCTGCTTTTACTATACTAATACGGAATTCGGGGTGGCAGATTATTATGATCTATGCCTGAATACATCAAAGCTTGGAATTGATGCCTGTGTGGATATCATATGTCACATTGCGAATCAATAATAGGAGTGATACTCCTGAATACTAATACCAGCATAAGAATACTGGCTGTTGTAAGATGAAGCCGCGGGATATTATGTTAAGTAATAATCCCTGACACTCATTTGACAACAGCCATTTTTAGATTATCGTATAAAATCGCATTGCTCCTATGTTTCATCTTGTATCAATCACTTTTTAAGAGCATTCGTTTGTATATTACTCATTTTCTGACAATTCTTCAAGTAAGCCAAGAATCTTTGGCGTACAGCGACGACCACCACAGGGTCCAGAACCGGCTCCGGTTGCCTTTTGCACTTCCTGTATTGATGTGGCACCCTCTCGAATTACTTTTTTTATAGTGGATCGGGGGATTCCCTTGCATATACATACCTTTGTCATCTTATCCAGAATTTCTGAATTTAAATCTGTGTTATCCATATACGTTCTCCTATTCTTGTATGAGGAATAGATACCTGTTAAATTCGCATCCTCTATGTTCCGTGTTATCATTCAAATCCAATATTAAGATTAATATGTATGAAGTAAGTTATCTGGCTTATAAAGATTACTCCTATTATTTTACCTCTTTCTTATGTTTTTATCCAGTGTTATCATCCAATTATTGAATATACATGATTTATTGAAGTTCTAGAAGCTCCGTACTATAGGGAGAATATTATCTGGATTCGTATCAGAAATTATGCTAATATAACTTAGTAGATCAATGAATTTTAATAGACGTACGAGGATGCTAACCCGATTTATATATGAAAGGAACTTAACATGGAGAGACAGGTTCGACTCGAAGAGATTTCTGATGGAAGAAAATATGGTTTGAATGATATGGTCAGAGCAGATTGTAATGGTTGTGAAGGATGCTCTGCATGCTGTCAGGGTATGGGGAATTCTATAACACTCGATCCCCTGGATATCTACAATTTAACCATCAACCTAAATATGACCTTCGAGGAGTTTTTGGCTGATAGAATTGAGTTAAGTGTAATAGATGGAATCATTCTGCCACATTTAAAAATGGTAGGTCATCAGGAGCGCTGCGTGTTCCTAAATGAGAAAGGCAGATGTGATATTCATGCGTTCCGACCGGGTATCTGTAGGTTATTTCCCCTTGGCAGGTGTTATGATGAGAATAACCTGTACTATATTCTGCAAATCCATGAATGTAAAAAAAGTACGAAATCAAAAGTAAAAGTCCAAAAGTGGATCGATATTCCTGATATTAAGAAAAATGAGCAGTTTATTTTAGAATGGCATAATTTAATGAAACGAGCAAGGAATATTATAGCGCAGGTAAATAATAATAAAATGAAAGAGCTGAATATGTTTCTGTTAAATACATTCTTTGTTACGCCATACGATCCCCAGACAGATTTTTATTCTCAGTTTCATGAGCGGCATAAAATGGCTCTGAGAAATGTGAATAATAGTTAGTTTATGATGATTAAGAATACGATTAAGACAGGAGGATTTAAAGGATGAAGAATCCAATTATTTGGTCAGACTTTCCGGACCCTGATGTTATTCGAGTGGAGGATACCTATTATATGATCAGCACCACCATGCATTTTATGCCGGGTGGTGTTATAATGCGATCATACGATTTGGTACACTGGGAGATCGTCAGCTATGTGTTTGATAAACTGGACAGCACCCCCGAACAGAAGCTGGAAGGAAAGCATGGCATTTACGGAAAAGGAATGTGGGCAGCATCTCTACGATATCATAAAGGGATGTATTACGTAGTGTTTGTAGCAAACGATACCGGAAAGACCTACTTGTATCAATCGGAAGATATTATGGGACCATGGCGGAAGCAGAATATAGAAGGCTTTTATCATGATTGTTCAATCTTGTTCGATGATGATGACAGAGTCTACATAGTATATGGAAATACACAGATTCATCTGACAGAATTGAAGTCAGATCTTACTGGCCCGAAACCAGGCGGACTAAACCGTATTATTATTACTGATAATAATGATGTCGATTTAGGCTATGAAGGGTCACATTTATATAAAATTAATGGGAAATACTATATTTTTATGATACACTGGCTTTCCACAGGATCAAAGAGAAGAACAGAAAGCTGTTATGTATCCGACTCTCTGGAAGGGGAATTTATCGGAAAAGATGTAGTGGATGATGATATGAATTACCACAATTCAGGTGTTGCTCAGGGTGGAATAGTCGACACACCGGACGGAGAGTGGTATGCTATGTTATTCCAGGATCATGGAGCGGTAGGACGTATTCCTGTCTTAATTCCTGTTCATTGGGAAGATGATTTCCCTGTATTCGGAGAAAATGGCAAAGTGCCAATTGAAGTGGATGTAAGAAGTAGCCGTCCTAATTACGAGTATGAGCCATTGATGAGCAGTGATGATTTTCACTATATCCCCGATAAAGAGGGAAGAGTCAGTTTAAAGAAAGTATGGCAGTGGAATCATGAACCGATTCACCAGCTATGGTCTGTAACCGAGAGACCCGGGGCATATCGCATTTATTCAGGAAAGCTAAGTTCCAATGTTCAGCTCGCTCAAAATACCTTGACTCAACGTATGTTCGGCCCTGAGTGTGAGGCGATGGTAACCGTGGATGGCAGTGCCTTAAGAGATGGAGATTTTGCGGGAATATGCGCATTACAGGGATGCTATGGATGGATTGCGTTAACGAAGGAGAACGGAGCATATTATCTGGTTATGCGTGCTAAGGAATTAGATCCAGCGGATGGTATCTGGGGTAATCCTGAGGGGGATCAGAATCCGGGTGTAGAATTCGGAAGAGTTCCTTTGGATACTAATCGGATAAGGCTTAAGCTTAGAGCCAATTTTGTGGACAATATTGATGAAGTGAACTTTTACTACGAGAAGGACGGAGAATGGCTAAAGCTAGGAATTACACATAAGCTCTATTTCCGTTTGGATCACTTTGTCGGCTGCCGGGTTGGATTATTCCTGTTTTCTACCAATGAAACAGGGGGTATGGCGGAATTCGAGGATTTTGCTTATAACATTATATAATTTGAAGCATTAACAGTGCAATGGAGAATGACATGATTAACAGTGAGATAATTGAAATCAGAAAGCAATTCAAGCATGAAAACTGCGCCATCACAAAGGTAAGCGGTTGTTATGTGGATGGAGAGAAAGTAATTAAAACAAAGTTTACCGAATCCTTTCTTTGTCTTCCGGAGGAAGAAACCTTCAAATATTTTGAAATATTTAAGAAAACCTTATCTGGTACAATCGGCAAGAACCTAATTAATATGGATTTTCCGACGGAGACTGAATTTAATGGTGGTACCCAGGAGTTCCTTCTTAAACTAAGAGACAGTGAGTTGAAGGACGAAACCCTTTTGGATGAGTTTTATGATAAGGTAATTCAAATGTATGATTATACTGGGAATTATTTGATATTACTATTATATGCTGCCTATGATGTTCCCGGTAAAACAGGTGATAGAATAATGATGGACGATGCATCGGAGGAAGTTTACCGCTATATTCTGTGTAGTATCTGTCCCGTGAATCTTTCAAAGCCGGGATTAAGCTACCATGAGGATACGAACCAAATTCAAAAACGAATTCAGGACTGGGTAGTTGGAATGCCTAATAATGGCTTCCTATTCCCTGCATTTAATGATCGTAGCACAGATATACATAGTATATTATATTACTCAAAGGATTCAGAGGAATTACATGACGACTTTATTAACCAGCTACTGGGATGTGAAGTTCCTTTATCAGCCGGAGGCCAGAAGGAAACCTTTCAGACCCTAATAAAGGAGACTCTCGGAGATGAATGTGAGTATGAGATTGTGAAAAACATTCATGAAAAGCTGAATGAAATCATTGTGGAACACAAGGAAAAGGAAATACCCGAACCGTTGGTCTTAGATAAAACAGAAGTGAAGAGTATATTTGCAGAAAGTGGAGTTGAGGAAGACAAATTAGAAGAGTTCGATAAAAACTTTGATAAAGTAACAGGAGAAAATGTATCTTTATTGGCTGCAAATGTAACAAACACAAGAGTGTTTGAAGTGAAGACGCCTGATGTGATTATTAAAGTAAATCCGGATCGAACGGAATTAGTGGAGACAAAAATAGTAGATGGTCGCAGATGTCTGGTAATTGAGATTACCGATCAGGTAGAGGTCAATGGTATTTCGGTGAAAACCAGCTGTAATAGTAGAGTAGATTAATTACATAATATCGATACAATTCATAATGATATAATTCATAATAATATAATTCATAATAATATAATGCTGACAAGATAAGTGGTACTATCCTATTTCATAACAGGATCTTAATATATGAATATATATTCTGATCATTTCTTATGAGATAGGATGGTACTACTTTTTATTTACTTTGCACGTTTTTCCTTTACTTTATTTCTCTAGACGGCATTTCAGAGGGGATCACCGGTGTGGCAATCGAAGGATCGGGTTGTCCGATTTCTGGGCTATTGCCGATTTCATTTCTTGAAGGGGTATCACCATTCACTGAATTATGAGTACTTGAACCTTTTTTAGGGGTGGCTTTACTTTCTTTCATATGATTATTCATCTAGTATTCCTAACCTTTCTGATGTAATATTCTTTGATATACCTGTGGGAGTATGGAACTTCACAGTTATTCCTATTGTTTACAAATTTCCTGATAATATTCATATGCAACTGTCATTAGATGCACTAGCACAATATTAGATATATTAAAAGCATTTAATATAAATGTAATAATAATTAAAAAAGCAGTAACAAATATGATGTCTTATCTATAATCATAAATTAAGTATTTTTACCAATTATATAGGGGAGGTGCTATTATCGTTATTGCTTATCAAGGCCCGTATTAGCAATGGTTTCTATGTAATAATCAATTAAACTATCATATTTGAACAATGGTAAATAATTTTCTATATATTGGAAAAAAGTCGGAAAGAGATGTGAAATCCACCAGTATCTAACTATTGAACCCCTATACCGTCTGTGTTAGTCTAAGGGAGCAGCAGATAGTTACCAAAAAGGAGGTACACAATATGAAACGATTTATATTAACATCGCTATGTACACTAGGATTGTCACTACTGGGTGCATTTGGTGCAAACCAAAATCGAATAGATTTTCATAAGGAAATGAGCACAAATAACAACACTACAAGCGTAGAACAAAATGTTACAAATCCTATAGAAGAGACAGTTGTCCCAAATGACAATATAAATACAGTCGAAGAAAACACATCCACAGCTACAGCCAATGTAAATGAGGCCACCCCTCAAAATGTGGAGCAAAAAAATACAGAGGCAGCAGTGATCAATGATGCTGCAACAGATAACATGGTTAATGAAAGAAGCAAGACAGATAGCACAGCTATAAATGATTTAGATAATGCAGAATTCAAAGATGACGATAAGTCAGAGAGCAAGAGTACAGAGGCGGATGAGGATAAAATTCCATATACAGAAGAGAGGAATGTAACGAATCAGTCGGCGGTAAAAAAGGAAAAAGAAGCTGTGATTGATCAAAAGGTGATCAAGAACGAACAGATATATATATATAAGAATGTAGACTTGTCACAGTGTGATTCAGTCAATGAAGTTGTGAGTAAATTACAGAAGAATGGATATTCCAATATAACTAAGGGCAATATCCAGAATATAAAAGGACTAGAAGAGATATTAAATATGATCCAGGGATCCGGGTCTAAGAATAACACACAATCTACTCCCACAGCAAAACCGGAACCTACTTCAAAGCCTGCACCTACAACAAAGCCTGCACCTACAACAAAACCGGCACCTACAACAAAGCCGACACCTACTACAGTACCGGCTCCGACAAAGAAACCGGAAGCGACGAAGCCTACCACCAAGCCTGCTCCTACGACTGCGCCTTCATCAAATACAAGCAATTATGCCAATGAGGTATTACGTTTAGTAAATCAGGAACGTGCAAACGCAGGTTTATCAGCGTTAACCACGAACTCAACAATAACCTCAGCAGCCAATAAACGTGCACAGGAAATTGTGCAGTCCTTCTCCCATACAAGACCGAACGGTACAAGCTTTTCAACTGTATTAAAAGAATATGGGGTGTCCTATAGGACCTCCGGTGAGAATATCGCATATGGACAGAAATCTCCTCAGGAAGTTGTAACTGGATGGATGAATTCTCCAGGTCATAGAGCCAATATTCTGAATGCAAACTTTAATACGATCGGTATCGGGGTTTATCAGAAGAACGGAACCATCTACTGGACACAGTTATTCACGAATTAATCATAAATAAATTTGTGTAGATATCGGAATTACTAGGAAGCAAGTGAGCATATAACTAACTGCCCACTTGCTTCTTTACATAACAGGATAACCATATATTACCATTTGGTTTGGCATAAAATGTTATGGTTATACATAAACTGTCGAACACTTATATTTGATTATTTGAGAAAAATAAGTTAATATATGAATTGTAAATAAATGGATATTATAACACTTGCCAAATATAATGTAGAGACACAGAGGATGTTGAATAGATGAAAGATATGAAAGCTAAGTATCATGAATTGATTCGAAAATACGAAAAAAGAATTACTGTTAGCAATATTCTAGTACTATACCGGTATTTATCCTTTGTGGTAACCTTGTTGTTCTATTATATCACAGCACCTCAAAAGGATATTGCTCATCGACTTGTGATTATTGCAGGTATGGTACTGGCTTATATTACATTAACTCTTCTTTATTTTAACAATCGATCCAATAAGACTAGAATCTTCATACTTGGTATAGTGGAAACAATTGAAAACAGTATTATCATTGTCATTTCTGGTGGATTTGCCAGCCCATTTCTATGGTTTTATATAAGTTCCGTTTTTATTGCAGCAGTTGAATTATCCCATTTAACTGCTGTGATTTTTGCAGGTGTATACTTTGTCTCGGCAATTGTATCAACTTTATATGTATTTGCACCAAACCATAACTATGATTTGATACGGTTGTACCTTAATACAGCAATAAGCTATATCATGGTGGTGGAAGGTATACTTCAGCTAATTCGTTATGCAGTTAAGGTGGAAGATAAAACGGATATCTTATCAACGATCAACATGGAATTAAAGGAAGCAAAGCTAAAGGTTGAAAAGACATTAAAGTACTGTATCGAAATATATGAGACAGTTAATATTTTCAACCTTCACAAGAATGATAACATACTTCAGGAATTAACCAGTCATATGAAGTATTTAACCGGTGTGGAGCAAATTCTGTTTATCCGTCTGACTCCAAATGAAAAAAGGGGTACCTATACGGCTTGCGGACTGAAAGAAGAAGAGGAAGAGAAAATTGTTTTATATACCATGGATTTATTGGAACGAGAATCGGAGGAACATACTTCAGGCTATTATCGCTTTGATGATAAGATACTTTCAATTCATTTTGTGATGTACGATGACGATCCCTGCGGGGTATTTGTATTAGTGTCAAACGTAAAGTGGAACATATATAAATACGAACAGGGGGAAAGGCAATTTATCAATACGAAGGAAGAAATCTTCGATCAGAATCGGGTAATGCCTATTTTTATGAAGATTGCAGGAATTATTGTTAAAAGGTTAGAAATTGACGAAATGGAAGAACAGCTATTGATCAGTGAAGAGCAAAACCGAATTGCTAATGAAATTCATGATATTGCTCTTCAAAAGCTATTTGCAATTTCCTGTAAACTTTATGTCCTAAGTGCAGCGAATCAGAATATGGAACTGCAGAATTTAAAAAAAGAATTATTTGATGTGAAGCAATCCATTGATATTACCATGAAGGAGCTTCGAGAAGCAATATACGGATTTTCGTGGGATAAACAGGGAGTGGATACCTTTAGGATTAAGCTTGAGAAGTATACTGAGGATATACGTACCTTACATGGGGTAGAAGCATATACCGTAATAGAAGGCGATACACAAAAGATTACAGCTAACCGTAAAAATGGCTTATATCGTGTGATATGTGAAGCTATGAATAATGCGGTTAGGCATGGAAAAGCAAGACATATTAACGTAAAAATAGTAATCGATAATTCATGTGCTGACATACGGATAACTGATGATGGAACTGGATTTGACTACAATGATTATATGCATAAGGATGATAAGGGTCTTGGACTTAGCAATATCTATCGCATTGTAGATTTATTGAATGGACATGTAGAAATAAATACTCAGATCATGGGAGGCACAGAAATAATTATGTCCATTCCCTGCAGATCCGCAGCTTAATATCAATTATCAATAAGAGCACTTGAATGAAAACACAGCTTGTAGATGGGGGATGATGACAATATGAATATACTTGTTGTGGATGATCATCCGTTAGTACGGAGAGGAATTATTGAAATATTAGCAATGGAAATGACCGAAAATGAGATTAAAGAGGCAGATACCATTGAAGGTGCAATGAGAATTTTAAGAATGCATCCAATCAATATGCTGATTATTGACTTGCATCTGGGAAATGAAAATGGGTTTGATCTCATTGAAAAAGCAAGATTAAATAGTACAAAGTATAAATATGTTATATTGACCTCTTCTAATAATTATCTGGATTTTAAGAGAGCGAGACAGATGGAGGTTGATGGTTATATTTTAAAGGATGCTTTTGTGGAGGACATTCTTTATGCGATCAAAGTGATTCATCGTGGAGAAAGATACTATTCACCGCAACTTGTCAACAAATCATTTTGTAATGAACCAAAGGAGATACAGACTTTGACGGAACGAGAGAAGGAGGTTTTATCTCAATTAAGCAAAGGATTTACTAATCTGCAGATCAGTGATGCACTTTTTATATCGGAAGGAACAGCCAAAAAGCATGTCAGCAACATATTGGGAAAGCTGAATCTGAGAAACCGTACAGAAGCAGTTCTCTTTGCACGAAATCTATATGGGGTTAATCGGAGATAGAAAGAATTGAATTGCTAATTGGTATAATGCGGCTGAAAGTCATCACACATCAACAAGAATGCCTTAGGCAGAATGGAGGAAGAATGAGAAGAAAGAAATATCATAGAGCAATACTATTTTGCTCTGCATTGATCAGTATATTGAGCATTGGCTTCAGCTATGCGGCGTGGACGAATTCTAACCTGATTGCTACTAAGGTTACAACATCAATACTGGATTTTATATTTTACTCCGATACCATGACTGACTTCTCGGTTGAATTAGTGGATGTGAATGGCGGATACGGATATCCGGTAAGTGCTACGGTTAGTACCAATGGTGGAACCCTCATAGTAGATAATATTCAAGAAGGTGTACTGGATGCAATGATGCGAGGAGAATCCAATTTGGTAATTCGGTATCGTATGGTTGCTTCTGATCCAGAGAAAGGACTTAAGCATGTTTCTCCAGGAATTTATGATTTGGGAAGTATTCCGTTTTATCTATCGGAGGAGGGAGTGCATGCGGAACTGATCACATCACAAGGCAAATATGACGTGGATGTGGAGCAGCTTTCGATTTTTCCGACCTTAATAGAAGGATTTACCGGAACCAATAATGTTACAAATACGGAGGATGCTGTGGTTGGCTATATTACTATCAGCGGAATTCCTATGGGTATGAATAATGATATGGAATTTCATATTTCAAGTATGGAGCTACCAGTGGAGGTAAATGAAGCAATCGAAGAGAATTCTGAAGGAAGTGGTTCACTACAGGTGACCGCTTGTTATGATTTCCACATTCCTTTGCTATTTGATCAATAGTAGATAATCGGGCAAAGCAATAGTCTTGTGGAAAAAATCAAGAAATAATGTTGGATATGTGTATGAATGATAATCCCTAAGTAACAGAAATAACGTATCGTATCGGAGATGCTTTCAGCGGATTATATAATACGCATGAATGGAGGAAAATGTGAAGTTCTGGAAGCAATTAATGATCTTAATTGTAGTTGGATGCATCAGCATAAGCATGGTATCAATTGGCTACGGGTATTGGACCACCCAGATGCAGATACATGGTTCAGCGATACTATCGGCTTCTTATGCGGTGGAGATTAATATAAATAAAGATAATATAAAGATAGGCGAAGGAGAAAACGAAGAAGAAATATTCAGTGAAGAAGAAATATTCAGTGAAGAAGGAAAATTCGATGATGAAGGTAATTTATCTGACTTGCCAAAAATGGAAGTCGATCCATCTCATCCTATAACAGAAGACGGGGAAAATAAGACAGAAGGATTGGTGGAAGAGCAAGAAAGTATAATACAGGATAATCAAAACAATGTGGAATTAATCTCTCCGAAGGAGCAAACAGAAGGTGAAACAGAATCATTGGATCAGGAGGAGACTCCTGCAAATCAGATAGAAGCCCAGAATTAAATCAATCTGATAGGATGGATGAAGTCCCATGATTGGTAAATTATTAGATAGGGAGTAACTACTATGATGATAAATATGATTCATAATAAATATCGACTTATCAGTAATACACTTATGATAAGTACGCTACTAATTGCAACGTTACCCTATACGCCATTAAACCGGTTATATAAGGGAGAGAATTTCTATGGAAGATTTATGCCGTTTCTATGGATTTCTTTTTGTATAATAATCTGGTTTCTTCCAAAGATGCATCCGATTGGAAGAATTAGAAAACGCGACTCTATTTTTTTTGACACGATAGTATGTGCAACCATATTTTTAGCTTCAAGAATCGTTGCAGGATTACTAATCGATAACTTTGGGAAAAGCCCTTATGACTTGAGCATAATGGGGATTTTGGTAAATTTTATTAGGGTAGCACCTGAGTTGATTGCCAAGGAATATACTCGATCATATTGCCTGTGTACCTATTGCAGAAGGGGGGTCAATAAAACCTTTTGGATTGTTACTGTATTAATGGCATTTAGCAATTTAAGTATGGAATCCTTTTATCCTCTAAGCAAGGCAGAGGACTTTATGAAGGTGTTTTCAGAGCATCTGGGACCGGAGCTGAGTATCAGTGTCCTTCTGTCTTACTTTGCATTATATGGGGGAGTTAAGTGTTCATTGCTGTATCTGGGTGTCATGGAAGCGTTTCTAAGAATTTCTCCGGCTATCCCTATTTTGCAATGGATAACAGAAGGGGTGATCAGTATAGCAATCCCGATTGTAGAGGCATTGTACTTGTCAGGAAAGTATGAACAGGAAAGGCAGAAAATACCCATTACGAGAGAAAGTATTTATCAGACCATAAGCTGGACAATAACACTTGGGTTTTCTGTATTGTTGATATGGTTTGTTATAGGTGTATTTCCGATCTATCCCAATATCATTGTAACCGGTAGCATGCGTCCTCTGATTAAGGAGGGAGATGTGATACTAATTGAAAAGATTACAGAAGAACAGGATATCTATAATCTGAAGGAAGGCGATATTATACAGTTTTCCAGAGATGAGGTCATGATTACTCATAGAATTGTGGAAATAGTTGAAGATAAGGTGGGCAATATCAGTTTTCGAACCAAGGGTGATAATAATACTACAGAGGATGTAAGATTGGTATTACCAGCAGAGGTTCGAGGAACCTTGGTAAAGGTTGTACCGAGAGTAGGACTTCCCTCTTTATGGTTGCGAATTATCGATGAAGAACAACCGGATGGAGTTGAGAACTGATATTTAACATCATACCACTTTGGAGTACATAGATACACGAAAGTAGCATTCAAATTCCACTTTCGTGTGATGAAAGTGAATTACTTCAACTGTATAATTATGGAAGGGTTTAATGATAAACCTAATTTTATATTAAAGGAGATATAAGGTATGATGAGAAAACGTTTTATTGTAGGGGTTTTGGTACTTTCCATGTTACTCATGGGAACAGGATATGCTTATTGGACGGATAAATTAGATATCCGTACGACAGCGTCCACAGGAGAATTAAAGGTTAAATTCATGGATTTGTCGCTATATGGACAATATGCAAATCCGGATAATGAAGGTGGATGGTCCATCATTCATGGTATTGATAAAGGTGCTACCCCTGGTTACACCGGTGACTATTACTTCAAAGGAGCTGGCCGTAGTGGCGCTACTTATAACAAAATCGCATCAGATGGTACTTTGGAAGCATATGATAAGTATGTATCCGGTTATACTACTACAACCTTCGATGCTTTGTTAGAGAATAATGTTGAGCAGCTTGGCTCTGAGAAATATGGTCCTGGAAGCTATCCTGCTTCCACTAATTTAGCTGACACCATCAGCATTACATTGGATAAGGTATATCCTGGCTATGCTCAGGTATTCCAGGCTGATATAGCAAACATGGGAACCTTGACTGCAAAACTCAGTGGTATTGTAGCTAAGACAGAAGGTACAATTAATGATGATACATTGAATATGCTTGGTGTTGCACTTCATATTAAAAGAGAATACTGCAGTACCGAGACTGGCCAGCAACAGGGTCATGTTAATGTATTCAAGAGTCTCGCTGAAGGAACTACTATAACAGATAAGGACTTCTTCAGATTGGGTAATGTGGATTTTATCCGCTTAAGTGCTCTTCCTAAATTATATACAGCTACAGATGCGATTGAGAACGAGTTCCTGTATGTTGATCCCGATGACAACAGAATGGATGTATACTTCTCCTTAGCAATGGATCCGGATGCAGAAGGTAAATACACAACTGGTAAGGTTGTAGGTGACCGCACAGTATCGGATAATGCAGATGCTGATACGCAATTAAAATCCGCTTATGTAACAGTAGAATTCTTATGGGATCAATTCAATGTAGATTATGATACCAACAAAGCTTGGAACAATATTTTATCAACAAAGTAGGCACCGACTACTTCTCCTTAGAAGTAAGTCTATAAGATATTCGCTCGGTTAACCGGGAATCTTTATAAAGCAATAAGCAGGTAGAGTAAATCTTTGCCTGCTTGTTGCTGTATGTTACATGAAGAATGGTTTACGATCATAGAAATGCCAACAAAGCCTACAATGCTTTGGCAGAATGGAGATTAATATGAAAAATAAGATACATAAAAAGATGAAACTCAAAACAAGTATAAAATATGGAATAATAATCGGAATTCTTGCTATAGCAGCATATATCGGATTTCGATTGGTTCGTGAACTTACTTCAGATAAAGTGATACAAGAAGAACATACCTTATATCAATATACACTGCAGCCCAAAGCGGACTATCTGGTACATATTAAAGAAAATATAGTATACGATGGAACTATTCAAGGAGAAGGTCTTGAGTATTCCCGCAACCTGTTAGACTATATTGAAGTAAATTTTTCCACCGAATATCAGAGTTCCGATATTGCAGAATTGCAATTAGAGTACCAAATAAATGCCTATGTGAATGGGTATAAATATATAAATGACGGAAAGGCAATTAACTGGTCGAAATTGTTCCCCCTTACTGATAAAAGAAGGGTCGCAGTTTCAGACAGTTATTTATATGAAGAAGCAAAGGTTGAATTTGGGCTGGATGATTATGAAGCCTTTGCCACAGAAGCTAAAATGGTCACTGGAATGAATATTTCCACTGAAGTGGTTGTTTGTATGGAAGGAACATTGAGCATTGTAACTCCCAACGGTAATTTGAGTACACCGGTAGCAAGCTCCATTTCATTGCCCATATTAGAAAGCATTTTTACAATTAATAAAAGTGGAGTTGATCCGGTTAATGATATGATTGTGGATCAGGTTGATGTAACGGTTCCGATCAACTACAAATTGGTAACTTTATTTGCTGTATTATTTTTTATATGTATCATCGCTATTATAATTCTGTTACTTATTACGGAGGCTCCTGGTACCTATGATATCTTAATAGCGAAATCAAGGAAGCTGATTAAAAATTACGGAAGCAGGATGATTGCAATACATAATAAACCAGAACAGAAATTTCGTCAGACCTATGAGCTTAATTCTATCAATGACTTAATAAAAATATCAGATGAAATACAGAAGCCCATTTTTTATCAATACGACGAAATCAGTATTATTGAAGATTTTATGCTTCATGTAATTGATGGGGATAACTTGTATTTATATCATATTTATTAAAAAATTCACATAATGATCATATATAGAGATTATGATAGCAGTTACCTGAAGGGAGCATATCCGGTACGTTATTAGGCATGAATCAGAAAAAGGGGCGATAAATATGGATGAGTTCACCACGTGGGATATCCTTGCACTATCAGAATACAAATATCTGCCATTCTATGATGAAGCACAGGAAAAGGAGTACCTTAGGTATCACAAGTTGCATAAACACTGCAATTGGATTGAGGCTATTACTTATGTAAATATTGGCCTATTGGAGGAGTTTTATTCAAATATTACTCTAATATCGAATCCGGATAACCCGCTTGTTCTGGTAAATAAGTACAGGCAGTTACCATCAGAATATACACCATGTGATCTGGAGCCGATCGATGTCCAATTTAATCCGCAGGGATTACTCCTGAGAAGGGATGCCAGAATCGCGTTTGAGGATATGTGTAGTGGAGCAGCTAAAGAAGGACTTCATTTGGAAGCAATCTCAACCTTTCGCAGCTTTTCATATCAGAATAAGGTATATCTTAAAAATAAGCTTCCTGATATGAATATGGAGGATTACCAAAGAGAGAGGGATAAGGTATCTGCCAGGGCTGGTCATAGTGAACATCAAACAGGTCTGGCGGTGGATATCAATGATTTAGAGCAAACCTTTGAAAACACACCAGAGGGAAGATGGCTGGCAGATCATGCACACTGGTATGGGTTTATACTCAGATATCCGAAAGGCAGGGAACGTATTACTGGCTATGATTATGAGCCGTGGCATTTTCGATATCTGGGTAAAGAACTGGCGAAAGCGGTGCACCAAAGTAATTTGACTTATGATGAGTATTACATTAGGTATCTACATTCCTTCTAATAGATTACGTCCCTCATGTTTAATATACTATGGTATTTAAAAGATTTATTTCAAGAAATAATTGGAAAATTTAGCATTTCCTATTGACAATTGATAAAATTAGGACTATTTTTAGTATATAGTACTTTAGTACTAGGAAAAGTAAATAGATGGTTATTTTCCGGCGCAAGTCATTACCAGCAATACTAACACAGACAGTATAATTTGAAGCAAAATTCGGACAAGTGGAGGTAATTATATGGGAAATGAAAGTATACTTGGAAAGCTCCTTACGATTGTTTCATTTATCATCATGGTACTTGTTAATATTCTGGCTAACATTCTGCCGATTAACAACATGAGAACAATGGAACTCTATGAGTCATATCCGAATCTGTTTATGCCGGCATCCTATACCTATATCATTTGGATTCCTCTTTCTCTCTTGCTTTGTGCCTTTTCTATTTATCAATTTAATGGGAAACTTCAGTCTAGAATAGCTCCAGAAGTATTCATGAATATTCGAATTATGTTTTCGCTATCCTCGTTATGCAACGTGGCATGGGTTTTTGCCTGGCATTACGATTTTATTGCACTTTCAGTTGTACTAGTGGCGGGCATGCTGGGATGTATGACATACATAGGAGTAACACTTACAAATGAAGTATATAGCATTAAAGATTATATTTTTATCCGTATACCCTTTGGAATCTATAGAGCATGGCTTACAATTGCCACAATTATGAATATAACAGTCCTCTTGGTTAGCATACGATGGCAGGGATTTGGCCTTTCGGAGTCGCTATGGACAATAATTATATTGGTTATGACACTTCTGGTTGTATCTTTAAGAATTGTTAAGTTTCAAGATATCGCTTATTGCTTAACCGTTATTTGGTCACTTATCGGTATATTCGTAAATCATTATTCCAAAACTCATTTGAATCGACAGTATCCGGAGATCATGATTGCTCTGGTTATCATAATAATAGTTATGATGGTTGAGACCGGATATCTTATCATCTATAAGAAGAAAAACAGATAATCCTATAAATAGTTTAATCATCCAATCTAGGTCTTGTAGGGTCACAATCAGGCTTTCTGATATTATGGGTGTTCTTGGATAGATTCCAGATGTAATAGCATTCTTCTCGAACCATATGATCTGCCATAAGTGGCATTAATGTGCCCAAAATCCGCCCATCCATTCTTTGATCCCGAATGGTTTCTAAATATTCTTTAAAACTGTCTATTACGATCACAACCTGTTCAGTGAAACGGTTTAAAGCAGGAAATTCATGTAATTGAGTTCTAAGATATCCATTCATTTGCAGAGATTTCATATACAGGTCTTGAAACTCTATCTCATATCGGATAGCCTTATCGATCAGATCCTTTTCCACCAAATCCAGCTCCGATGCAAGGGTAGCAGCATGACCAACTGCATCAGTTAGCCATAGCATATGATAATGAAGCGGATGCAGTATAGGGCTTTCGCCATTCATAAATGAGTTCAGAATAAACAAGTATTCTTCTAATTCATTTAGCATATCATTATAAAACGAAGGTGACATATGAGATTTTAACTCAGAATTTAACGTCATGGAAAGAAGTTCGATAATAAATTCTCTTAATCGATAAGTAGCTTCGTATGCTTTGCGATTTAAGCTATCCAATTCGGAGTCTGATGACTGTTTATGTGACTGCTCCAGGAGCTGATCAAAAAGACGGATAAATTCCTGCGAAATCAGTATGTACTCCGACTCCGAGGGTGCGAGAGTTGTAAAAATGAATCTGGCGTGATCCCCCATAATCTGCAACCAGAATCTATGCTCGAACAGAGCAGTATCTATTTCATATGATTTTTTCAATTGTAACCTCCTGTCACATTTGTTTTTAATAATATATGCAGTAGGTTTAAGAAATAGATTAAGAATTGAATTCGAAAGATAATGCCTCGGTATTGCTTTAACTTCGGAAACCACGTCCAATAATTTCACTAGTATTTGTGATTAGTATAAAAGCATCCGGATCTACTTGTTTAATGAACTTTCGAAGATGAACCGCCTGATATTGGTTCATGACTGCTAGTATGATTTTCTTATCTTTATCGGCAAAGGCTCCTTTGGCGTCAAATATTGTGGCGCTCCGATGAATATTATGAAGAATATAATCACAGATGGGCTTTGGATTTTCGCATATTATGGTAAAATATTTATTTAAGTTCAGGTTTTCAATTATGGTATCAACCAGGGTTGACTTTAGAAGCAATCCTAATATTGAGAAAAAGCCAGTGGTTAGATCGAATACAAGGAAGGTCATAATCGTAAACAGAAAATCACTGATTAGTAACGAGCGGCCGATGTCGATATTAGTATATTTCTTTAATATCATAGCGATAATATCTGTGCCTCCGGTAGAAGCGCCGATATTAAACAGTATAGCTGTTCCTAAGGCTGGGAGAAGTACAGCGAACATTAGCTCAAGCATTGGTTCAGTAGTAAGAGGTTTCTCAAGGGGGAACAGTACTTCCAATATACGAAGTGATACCGATAGGAGAATACTGCCATAGGCAGTGCGGTTTCCAAAGCTTTTTCCGAGAATCAGATAGCCTAAAAGCAATAGGATTAAATTCATAACTAGTACGATGGTTCCTGAACTTATAGCCGGACCAAGAAGCCTACTAAGTATAATTGCAACACCAGTGACACCACCGATGGAAAAATTATTTGGAAACTTAAAAAAGTAAACTCCGATTACGACAAGTGAGACACCTAGAGTGATAAACACATAGTCCTTTATGCTATTTTTCTGAAACAAATTCTGATTCACAGATTTACCTCCGCTCTTTTCCAGACAATATACATCTATATAATTTCTAAGATGCATTCTCTATGTGTTCTTAAGTTGATTCTACAACTGCTCTCTATATATTTCGGCAAAAGTAGTCTTCGTCATTATCATTTGCATAATATGGAATAAATTTATCTTGATTAATGGTAAAATATACATTATAATATCTCTAGATTGAATACCTTTTATTCACTTATAACTAAGGGTTCAATTGGCAATCATAATATAAATTAACGATATCATAGGATATCATGAAAGGAGTTGTTTTCATGTCAGTAGAATTAAAGGTGGTTTTCGATTAACTTCATATGGAGGTGGAACAAGAAGTGCTTTTCGTTGCGTTTTCTTGTGATACCGTTAAAAGTAACCTTTCGTGAAAACTAATGCTTATGTAGGTACACACTTAAGGGTGTGTTTTTTTGTGCCTTAAATGATAGAACGTACACTTTGCGAACTATCAATTATCGTGAGATATGCACCGCAGGAGCAGCTTTCAACAAGGCTGCTTTCTGCGGTATTTTTATGTCAAAAATCAAGCAAAATTGCTTGGTTATGTACCAGGACAGATAATATCGTGAGGATAAATTAATCGAAAACATCGACCGGAAATCTACAAAAATTAGAAGAAGTCTAGAAATCCACAAAAATTAGAAGAAGCTAAAGTTTAATAGAAGGGAGGTTAGTATGAACGATATGATCGAAGTTAGAAAAGTATTTTACAAAATCAACAAATTGGGAGGATTACGATGATTGATATGAAAAGCTATGGCTTTGTGCCAAGCGATGATAGAGAAATCGGGAAAACTGCGACAGCAGATGGATGTATTCCCGCTCGAGTTACGGAAGTACATCGAGAATTATATAAAGTAATTTCTATGCATGGGGAATGTAACGCAAGGCTGAAAGGTACATTTTACAAGGAGGATATAAAGTCTGATGATTTTCCTGCTGTGGGAGACTTTGTGTTATTAAAATATAATGAATCAGGTGATTCTCAAATTGCAAAGGTATATCCGAGAAAATCCAAGTTCTCCAGACCGGATAATTCAGGACATAATGTGAGATATGTGAAGACGGTCTTGGAACAGGTGGTAGCGGCTAATTTTGACTATGTATTTATTCTGGCATCCTTAAATCATGATTTTAATATAAATCGAATTCTAAGATACATTACCGTTGCTTGGGAAAGTGGTGGAACTCCAGTAGTTTTGCTAACAAAAGCGGATTTGGTTCATGATTTCAGTGAGCAATTAAGAATGGTTCAGGAGCAGGCGATAGGTGTAGATGTTGTGGTGGTTAGCGCGTTGACGGGGTTAGGATTGTCAGAACTTAGTAAATATATGAAGCCCGCTTCGACAATTGTATTTCTTGGATCCTCAGGAGTTGGAAAATCAACTATGGTCAATGCTTTAGCAGGAGAAGAGATTATGACTGTGAATACAATCAGGGAGGATGATAGCAAAGGTCGCCATACTACGACCCATCGTCAGCTAATTATGCTAAAGAATGGTGTAATGATAATTGATACTCCAGGAATGAGAGAATTGGGAATGTGGGAGGTCCAGGATGGACTGAGTGAGACATTCGCTGACATTAAAGAACTGATTGGGCAATGCAGATTCTCAGACTGCAGTCATAATAATGAACCTGGTTGTGCCATCCTTCAGGCAATAGAAAATGGAACATTGTCCCGGTCGCGCTATAGAAATTATCTCCGGTTAAAGGGAGAAGCCAAGTTTACAGAAGATAAAGCAGCATATCTGCGATCGAAGAAAGAGTTCGGCAAGAAAATCAACAAAGAATTAAGAAAGAGGAGAATATCATTATGAGAATAAAGGATTTTAATATAAGTCATATTGATGAAGCACGAAGCATAGCAGCAGAGAATTATGAACGAGAGCGTAAGGTGGTTCCGGAATTACCTAGAATTGAAGTGCTTCCGGGCTTAGAGCATTTTGCAGAAAATAACTTAGGGGCTGTGGCATTTGAGGGAAATCACATGATTGGCTTTCTGGGGGCTTATTCTCCGTTTGAGGATGCCTTTGGTACTACTGGAGTAAGAGGAACCTTTTCACCAATACATGCACATGGAGTATTACATGATTTCACAGGGTCAGAGAGGGAGAGAATTTACTCCCGTCTTTACCAAAGTGCAGCCGATAAATGGGTGAAGGCAGGAATCTTAAGTCATGCTATTGCTTTATATACTCATGATAAAGAGGCCATCAATAGCTTTTTCTATAATGGCTTTGGTATACGCTGCATTGATGCGATACGTTCCCTTGAGAATATACCAGAGAATATGGTCAATTCAGAACTCTCACAGCTTTCACCTGTATATCGCGAGGTTTCAAGAAATGAGTGGGGGTTGCTGATAGAACAGCACAATGATTTGATTAGTCATCTTGGGAACAGTCCTGCTTTTTTGAAATATTATACGATTGATATTGATGAGTTATATCGCCGTACAACGGAGGGTACTCGATACTTTGCAGTAAAAATAGGAGCGGACTATGTAGCATATGTGAAAATTGACAGAACAGGTGAAAACTTTGCAACAGATGTGGAAGGTATGATGAATATCTGCGGAGCCTATTGTAATCCAAAGTATCGAGGAATTGGAATATATCATAATTTGCTTTTGTATTTAATGAGTTCCCTCAAGGAGGAGGGCTATACTCGCTTGGGTGTGGATTTTGAAAGCTTTAATCCGAATGCTCGTGGATTTTGGCTGAAGCATTTCAAAGCGTATACAAGTAGTGTGGTTAGAAGAATAGACGATAGGCAAATACTATAAATCCAATGAAGAAGAACTATAAGCTGTAGCAGTAATAAGCATTAGTGAGTAAATATTCGAGGAAGAACGAGATTTGAGTTTAAGATCTCGTTCTTCCATTTTTTATACCTTATTTAGTTGACTTGAAAAAGTGATAATTGGTGGATATTTCATATGAAAATCGGGAACATAATATTCTATAATAACGTCTAATGATTGTAAACGATAAGAAACAAGAACATAGAGGAGGTCGGGTATTAAAGTAGTCAACTTTCGGTACCAAAAGAGGACTACATAGATATGATGATGAGACATATATTAGAGGAAGCGATCAACAGATGGTTTGCGTAATGAAGGGTATTCATTATGAATAGGATGGCAGATCATCGTATTGGTTGTGAGAAAATAAAAAGAAACACAATGAAAATATGAAAACGAATTAATTTGGAGGAGAAAATATGATAAAGATAAAGTTGATGAAAGCAGTTATGTTGGGATTATGTATATCGACACTGAGTACTGGAATAGCCTATGGTAAGGTAGCAGAAGGTAGAACATCTGCTTCTGCAGGTCAAGAGCAGACAGATATATCGAGTGAATTAATGAAACTTCAGAAAAGAATAGATCAAACAGTATTTAATGATAAGGCAGAGGAAATAGAAGCAAAAGGTTTCGATATTTATTATACAGGCGTGTCCGATTCCTTTGTTGAAATCGGAATTGTACCCTTTACCAAAGAAAATGCAGAATATCTATACAAGCTATTTGGCAAGGAAAATGTAAAGGTTGTTCAGGCGGAAGAGAATATACTATACACAACAACCGATACGGCAGAGGAACAGGTAGTAGAAGAGGATATTCAGCCGGAGAAAAGATCAGAGGAGAATAAGACAAAAGAGAACAGAACAGAGGAGAAAAAGGCAGAAGAAAATAAGACTGAGAAGAACGAAGAGCTTGTGGACGAGATTCCAGCGGATGCGCCAGTGACTCATACTCAGGAGGAGCAGGATTTAATAGAAGAAAGAGTATATAAAGGGGAAGAGGCTCAGGTACAAATCGAAGGCGCTGATGAAGAGGTACTCGAGGTTGACCCGGAATTAATTTATCAAACAACCATAGCAGATGACGGTCAGGATGATGTAGAAGTACAGCTTGAAGCGGTAGCAGAAGACAGTGCAGTGGTTACCAGTGTACAGGAAGAAGCAAAAAGCTTATCCGCTCCGATCCTTGTACTGATTGTAGCAGGAGCTGCCGTTCTGGTTGGAGCAGTAATTCTTATGGTTAATAAGAAGAAAACAGTATAAATCAATGGAGGGCCTTTTATAGGATATGGAATATCATCCTTGAAAGGCCTGTTTATGTTTAAAATGGTCTTTTATGGGCAAATTAATAATAGGATTATTATTGAATAAACTGAAGTAAGAAAGGAGGACCCTAATGATATTGAAGGAGTATAAGGACGCGGCATCATTTTTAAATGATTATGAAAGAGTTATGCTGCAAAGAGAAGCAGTAAGCCAAAATATCCTCTACCATGCTTATCATAGAAGAGCTTTAAGAACCCAAGATAAGGAATACTTTGGAGCAGTATTGGAGGAGAAGGATACTATACTACTCTTTTGCATTGATTCTAATCAATGCCTCCTGATTTATACCATACAATGTGAAGGTATGCTAGAGGCCTCCTCGTATTTGGCAGATAATCTCGGTAATAAAAATGTATTGGTTCAAAGCATTAATGCCAAGGAGGAAATTTGCCATCGTTTTATCGATCAATATAGAAAACATATACCATGTACGTCCTCTCCCAGGCTGGAAATGGACATCATGGAATTACGTAATGTAAATGAAGTTACACCAATTGAGGGAAATCAACGTTTGGCTCTGAACATAGAGATTAAAATACTAACGGATTGGATGATCCGATATCTAATAGAAACCTTCGCAAATGAAACAGATTATGAAGAAATTCTAAGCAAGGCAACTGACTTTGTATCAAGAGAGAAGGTTTACCTGTTTGAAAATAAGGAGCATGTCGTGGTATCTATGGCAATTGTCGCAAGAGAATTATCGCGGGGAAGCGCTATAATGTATGTATTTACGCCGGAAAAACATCGTGGAAAGGGATATGCAGCAGCAAATGTGTATTACTTATGTAAGAAGCTGATGGCAGAGGGAAATGAATTCTGTACTTTGTTTGTAGAAAGGAAAAATCCTCTTGATGCAAGGGTTTATGAAAAAATAGGCTTTCATGTCTTGGAAGATAGCTGTGAATATGCATTGTTTCACAAAAGAGCAGAATAATGAATATATATCATAAGCATCCTTGTGAAGCGGTTGATAAGTAGCCAGAGAGCGTAATTAAATAGAAAGCTCACTGGTACTTGCCCTCTTAGGGTGCTTCTTTCATATAAGAATAATGTCACATTTTAAGATACTTGCTTTTCCGATATCTCAAGTGTAAAATATAGAAAACGAGAAAATGATAAGCAGGAGGTTGCTGTGAAAGTAGTTAAATGGGGAATTATTGGTCCGGGTTCAATAGCATCAAGTTTTGCAACGGCATTAGCATCAATGGAACATACTGAAATAACAGCTGTGGCATCAAGAAGTATAGATAGAGCGAAGGAGTTTGCTGAACGTTTTCATGTAAAAAAGGCATATGGATCCTATGAGGAATTGGTGAATGATCCCGAGATCGATGTGGTATATATCGGTACGCCTCATTCTGAGCATAAAGCGCATGCCGCCTTATGTATATCGAATAAGAAATCGGTGCTATGTGAAAAACCGATTACAATAAATCAAGAAGATGCAAAATATTTGATAAACCTGGCAAGGGAACATCGTGTGTTCTTAATGGAAGCTATGTGGACGAAATTTCTTCCAGTGACCAAGACGGTGAAACAATGGCTTAATGATAAAGTAATTGGAGAGATTAAATATATGAATATCTCTTTTGGATTTCAAAATGCCTTTGATGCAAAAAGCCGACTTTTCAATCCGGATTTGGCTGGTGGTGCATTGCTTGACGTGGGAATTTATCCAATTTCCTATGCAATTCATTTGATGGGAAAATTACCAGATCAGGTTGTTGGTAGCGCTTACCTGGGGAAAAGCAATGTGGATGAAATGAATGTAATATCCTTTGTTTATAATGAAGGTGTGATGGCAAGTTTAAGTTCAGCCATTTCGACTAATACCGGATGCTATGCAGTGATCATTGGCGATAAAGGGAGAATTGAAGTACCCGAATTTTATGGTGCTGATACTGCGATGAGATATGATGAACAGGGCACTCTTGTTGAGCGCTTTCATCATAAACATCCTTCCAATGGTTATGTTTATGAAGCGGAGGAGGTTAATCGTTGTATCAGGGAAGGAAAGATGGAAAGTGATATCATCCCATTACGAGACACGTTAGACATTATGAAGATTATGGATGATCTTCGTTCTTCTTGGGGCTTACAATATCCTCAAGAGAACAATAGGAAATAGAGGTTTCATACGATAGATAAAACGAGGTTGTAAAGCACATAGTTATATGGATGCCGTTCAACGTCATCAGGGAGGTAACCATGAAAGAGAATGAGAATATTGTAGAAGGCTATAGCTTTTCTGACGCACGGGATTATAGGGAAGCCAAGAGAGAACTGGAGTCCATCGAATATATCAAAGCCAATACTGATATGAAGGATTTGAATAAGGTAGTAAAGCTATATAATAAGCTTATTGAACGCAAGACTTTAAAGACGGTCGTTGGTTATGCCTTCCTGAAGGAATTGCAGGATCGAATTTTGAGGGAAGGAGTTATCTCTAAGGATAATTTACCCTGTATCAAAATTGAAAGAGAAGGACTACAATCACGTGGTTTTGGATCATTGGAAAGTGAAAAGGAACGCAAACAACAGGTTGCTATAGAGAACTTTCGTATTCGATTACGAAATTCGCGTATCATTAACTTGTTCTTGATAGGAATTATTATTGCAATGATTATTATTTCTCTATTAAGTGACCGAAGTATGATTTCGGATTATGAGAATCAGATCCTTGATAAATATTCTTCCTGGGAAGAAGAATTAAACGAGAGAGAGGAAGCGCTTAAGGAACAGGAGAAATTAGCAGAATAATTGCAGTTCAGCCAATAATGGATATGCGTTGGATTAGACAGAAGCAATATTCGACACATAGCTGCGTTCACTTCGTTGTTCTGGGATTCCTTCGATTCATTTCACAAATTCGACATAGTTATATGTTAAGATTAGGAAGAATGATTAACATAGGAGGTGCCAAATGGATAAGCTAAAAATCTTAGTTGTAGATGATGAAAGCAGAATGCGTAAGCTTGTAAAAGACTTTTTGGTGCGGAAGAATTATGAAGTGATAGAAGCGGAGAATGGAGAACAGGCAATTGATATATTCTTCTCTGATAAAGAAATTAATCTTATTATATTGGATATTATGATGCCGAAATTGGATGGTTGGCAGGTGTGCCGAGAAATCAGACAATATTCCAAGGTACCAATCATTATGTTAACAGCAAAGAGCGATGAGAAAGATGAGCTATTAGGCTTCGAGCTTGGTGTGGATGAGTATATTTCCAAACCATTTAGCCCGAAGATACTTGTAGCCAGAGTTGAGGCAGTATTAAGAAGAACCGCATCCACTGATCAGGAACTGATCGAAGTTGGAGGGATTGTTCTTGATAAATCCGCTCACCAGGTTAAGATTGATGGGAAAGAAATAGAACTCAGTTTTAAGGAATTTGAACTGTTGACATACTTTGTCACCAACCAGGGAATTGCATTATCAAGGGAAAAAATATTAAATAATGTTTGGAATTATGATTATTTTGGAGATGCCAGAACGATTGATACCCATGTGAAGAAGCTTAGAAGTAAAATGGGTCAGAAGGGTGACTATATTAAGACGATCTGGGGCTTGGGCTATAAGTTTGAGGTAGATGCATGAAGCATTCAATCCGTTTAAAATTAGTTGTTTTACTATCTTTAATGGTGATACTCACAATATTTCTGACATGGATTATTAATCGAACCTTTTTATCGGATTTTTATATTCATAGTAAAATAAAGACACTTGATCATGCCTATCAGAAAATTCAGCAAATATGTGAAAATCGTGAGGGGGCTTATTTGTCCGAAGATGATACGGTTATGATGGAGCGGTTAGCCACGGATTATAATATCGACATTTATGTAATCGATGAGGATCTTAATGTATATTATCCGGCACCGGACAATTTCGGTAAAAGGGAATATAATTTGATTATGAATATGATAGGGGAGTATCGTTTTCCCGGATCGAACAAGGATATCGAAGATAAGAAAATTCTAAAGGAAACACAGGATTATTGGATTATTAGTTTGCATGACAGAACATTGGACTCGAACTATATCGATCTTGTAGACATTGATCTTATGGACATTAGTATCATGGATTTCTTTGGAGATAATCTCGATGATTATTTCGATGAGACAGACGATGATACGGTAGTATTAATAAGGTCTAATCTGGAAAGTATTGAGGAAAGTGTTGTAATCTCGAATAAGTTTTTGGCATATATCGGAGTACTGGCGGTAATAATCGGTACGCTGGCAATGCTGATAATCAGCAAGAAGTTCACAAAGCCAATTCTTGATCTTGCTGGAATTGCGAAGAAAATGACAGATTTGGATTTTGATGTAAAGTATAAGGGAAAAACAAAGGATGAGATTGGAGTACTGGGCAACAGCATCAATATTCTGTCAGATAAGTTACAGAATACGATTACTGAGCTCAAACAAGCGAATAATGAACTTATGTCGGATATTCAGAAAAAGACAGAAATTGACGAGATGAGAAAGGAATTTCTGTCCAATGTATCCCATGAGTTGAAAACACCTATTTCCTTGATTCAAGGTTATGCAGAAGGGCTAAAAGAAAACATCAACGAGGATGAAGAAAGCCGTAATTTTTACTGCGAGGTCATTATGGACGAAGCAGATAAAATGAACAAGATGGTGAAAAAGCTACTAAGCTTAAATGAATTAGAGTTTGGGAATAATCAGGTCAATTTTGAGCGCTTTGATATTGTGGCCCTTATCCGCTCAATCATTGCTGCTTCAGATATTTTGCTCAAGCAGAAAGAAATACTGTTGCATTTTGAGGATTATCCATCAATTTATGTTTGGGCTGATGAATATATGATAGAGCAGGTTGTATCTAATTATCTCAGCAACGCTATAAACCATGTGAATGGTGCCAGAATTATTGAAATTAAGCTAATTCAAATGGAAAACAAGGTTCGAGTTGCTGTATTTAATACAGGTGACAATATTCCTGAGGAGGAGCTAGATAAGATCTGGATTAAGTTCTATAAAGTCGATAAAGCAAGAACAAGGGAATACGGGGGTAGTGGAATTGGTTTATCCATAGTAAAAGCGATTATGAATTCTCTTAATCAGAATTTTGGAGCTATTAATCGACCCACCGGTATGGAATTTTGGTTCGAATTAGATACAAAGGCCTAATTCAAAGATAAATTTATGTATTAAATATAGAACGGTTTCTTACTATTTGCATGAAATAGTGAAAACCGTTCTATTATACACCTTTAAAACACTGAAATGTAGTTGATGAAATTTACAAAAAGTGATAATATGTTAATTGTATCAATCCGTAATACAAATAAGATAATTGTGATGGGGGAGTTACGTATGAAACGTTGGAAGCTTATACCTGTAGCACTATTAATGGTTACATTAACAGGATGTATCCA